>JBLNBQ010000141.1:0-5528 GCA_050260095.1 Chitinophagales bacterium | reverse complement strand
CCCCCTTCGGGAGAGCGGCGAACGACCGGTGGCGCCGGGAAAGCAGGCAGTCCCGCGGGTCCTCGCGGCGGCTGACCGCCGAGATGGAGAGGCCGGCCTGGACCTCGGTCGGCACGTCCTTCATCGAGTGGACGGCCAGATCCACTTCCCGGGAGAGCAGCGCCTCTTCGATCTCCTTGACGAAGAGCCCCCGGTCGCCGATCTTGGCGAGCGGCGAATCGAGGATCTTGTCCCCCTTGGTCCTGATGCGCACTAGGGCGAACTCGTGGCCGGGGTTGCTTCTCTTCAGTTCTCCGACGACCCATTCGGTCTGCCAGAGAGCCAGCTGACTCTCCCGGGTTCCCACCTTCACCCTGGTTGCTTCGTTCGTCACCCTAAACCTCTTCCTCCTTCGGCGAAGTGGCGGTCCGTCCCGCCGTTCGTGCCGCCTCCATGGCGCCCAGCGCCCGGGACACCGCCGCCTCGACGGCGCTCCCGAGCCCTTCGCCCTCCGCCCCCAGGCACTCCATGATCTGAGCTGCGAGGCCCTGGCCGTCGCCCGCGAGCAGCAGCTCCCGCAGGGGACTTCCTGCCAAGCGCTGGAAGAGCCGTTCCCGCGCCGGGCCCAACGGCCAATGCGCGATGACCTGGGGCCGGAGCTCCTCGATGAGACCCAGGTACGGCCCCCACTCGGGGCCGTACTCCTCCTCCAGACGCTCCCGGATTCGCCGGGCCTGGGCCGGACTCGCTCCGCCGGTCGAGATGGCGATGACCAGATCGCCCCGGCGCACCACAGCCGGAACGATGAAGTTCGATTCCGGCGCGCAATCGACCACGTTGACCAAGTGGCCCAGCCTCCGCCCCTCACCGGCAACCTCAGCGTTCAGCCGGGCGTCATCGGTGGAGGCGATCACCAGACGGTGCCCCGCAGTGTCCCCGGCGGCGAAAGGGCGCCGTTCGTGCTGGATCCTGCCCTGCCGGGCCAACTCGACGAGCCGCTCGGTGACGTGCGGGGCCACTACCTTCACCCGGGCTCCGACCGCCAACAAGCTCTCGACCTTGCGCTCCGCGACCCGGCCGCCACCCACGACGAGGCAGTCCACGGCGGCCAAGTCCAGCATCACCGGGTAGTACCTGCCCAACGCTGCCCGCCCCCTCTACTTGATGAATTGCTGGAGGAAAGAGTGGGGGTTTCGGACCGCGAAGCTGATCCCGGCGTTCACCACCAGGGCCAGAAAACCGAAGACCGTCCACAGGACGGCCCGGCGCCCGCGCCAGCCGCCGAGGCGGCTGGCCAGGAAGTAGCCGGCGTAGACCAGCCACATCAGGGCCGACCAGGCGAGCTTCGGGTTGCTCCAATCCCAGAAATACCCCCAGACCATCCGGGCGTAGATCGCCCCTGCCGCGAGTCCGAGCGTCAAAAGCGGCAACCCCCAGCGGAGGAGAGTGTCGATCATTTGTTCCAGCCGGTCGAGCGGCGGGAGCAGGTTGTAGAAGAAGGTCAGGCGTTTCCGTTTGAGCTGCCACTCCTGCCCCAGGTAAAGCAGCCCCAGAACGAATGCCAGTGTGAACACGGCATAGGCGGTGAAATTGAGCGCCAGGTGGACCGGGATCCAGCGGGATCGGAGCGCCGGGAGCGCCGGCGTGAGGTCGCGCGGCAGTCCCAGACCGTATGCCAGGCCCCCGGCCGCCAGAAAGAGGAAGAGGACATTCATCGCCGACCACTTCAAGCGCCGCTCCAGCAGCACAAAACCCGTCAGGCTGGTCCACACGAACAGGACCACCGCCTCGAACTCGCTCTGCACCGGGAAGTGGCCTCGGGCCAAGGTCCGCAGCACGAGGCTGACGGTCAGTAGGGCCCAGCTCCCGTGCGAGCCGAAGGTTCTGAGAAAGGAGTGGACGCCGCGCCGGGCAAAGAGGGTGGCCAGATTCGTGAGGAAGGCCACAAGGAGCAGGATGACCGCTCCCCGGAAGGCTATCTCGGACCAAAGCAACACCGTCTCACCCCCTTGTCGACCGAGGTGCGGGAGCAGCCGTCCCGCCCTCCTCAAGCTTGAGGCCGAACAGTTTGCGAAGGACATCGGCGTAAACGGAGTCATGAGTCCCGCCGGACTCCGCCTTGAGCCCCACCACCGGCTGGTGGAGCAGGCGGTTGACGATGAGCCGCGTCGACGCCTCGATCAGTTCCCGGTCGCGCGCCGAGAGATGGGGCAGCCGGCGGAAGAGACGCTCCAGCTCCCGGGCCCGGATCTCGTCGCCGTAGGCCTTGAGCGCCCGGATGACCGGAACCATCCGGCGGGACGCCCACCACTGCGAGAAGGTGGTGGTCTCCTCGGCGATGATGTGCTCGACGCGTTCTACCTCCTGCTCTCTCTTGGCCAGGTTGCGCTCGACCACCGACTTGAGGTCGTCGATGTCATAAAGATAGACCCCATCCAGACTGTTGACCCTGGGGTCGATGTCCCGGGGCACGGCGATGTCGATCAGGAAGAGCGGGCGGCGGTGGCGCCGGCGCATCGCCTGGCGCACCATCTCGAAGTCCAGAACCGCGTGAGGCGCCCCCGTGGAACTAATCACGATGTCGGTCCGTTCCAGACACGCCGGGAGGTTCTCGAACGAGAAAGCCTCGCCGCCGAACTGTTCCGCCAGCTCGACCGCCCGGGCGTGCGTCCGGTTGGCCACGAGGATGGCGCTCGCCCCGTGGGCGGCCAGAGTACGGGCAGTAAGTTCGCCCGTCTCGCCGGCGCCGACGATGAGCACCGCCTTCCCCGACAGGTCGCCGAAGATCTGCCTGGCCAGCTCCACGGCCGCGTAGCTCACGGAGGCGGCGTTCTGTCCGATCCCGGTCTCAGTCCGGATGCGCTTCCCGACCTCTACCGCCTGTCTGAAGACCTTGCCCAGGTGGACCCCGAGCGAGTTGGCATCGAGCGCAGCGTGCAGGGCATCCTTCACTTGTCCCAGAATCTGCGCCTCGCCCAGGATCATCGAGTCCAGGCCGGAGGCTACCCGGAAGAGGTGCTGGACGGCCTCGAGGTCGACGGCGCGGTAGAGGAACGGTTCCACCGGCGGGCCGGAGGGTCCGACCTTCCCCATGAGGAAGCCGGCCAGATCCTGCTCGGCCGCGTGAACCTCGCCGGTGATGACGTACAGCTCGGTGCGGTTACAGGTCGACAGGACCGCCGTCTCATCCAGCGAGGGGAGCGCGATCAGGGCCCCGAGGACCTCGTGCAGGCGATCGCCGCCGAAGCTCAGGCGCTCACGGACTTCCACGGGAGCCGTCTTGTGGTTTAGCCCCAGGACCAGAAAGTGCACGCCAACATCCTCCCGAACACAGGCGCGAGGCCAGGAGCCTCCTGGCCTTACCCGGTATGTTTCCATGCGCCTGTCCCAGACTCCTTGTCTTGGTCCAAGTGTTCCCGGGAATTGCCGAGTCCTTCCGGAATTTCCTCAACTGGAAAAAGAGAGGGGGCGGTCTGGCGGTCGCCAGACGGCCCCCTCCCGAGTCAGATTTCCGCAGCTACCACTTGTGACAGGTGGTGCAGGCTTTCGCGTCGTTAGTGTCGTGGCACTGCTGGCAAGCCTCGTGGGTCGGCCGGGCTTCGCCCTCGCCGTTGTGGCCGTGTACCAGTCCAGCGTGGCAGTCCATGCACTTCTTACCCATTTCTTCGTGCTTCTTGTGGGGGATCTTGTGGGTCTTGGTCTCGTTGATCTTGCTCGTGTCGTGGCAGCCCTTGCACCGCTCCTCGACCGGCTCACCCTGGATCGGCGTCTTGTAGTCGCCGACGACGTGCTTGTACAACTCGACCGCGCCGACGTACTTGGTCCTCACGAAACCCGCCGCCCCCGGCCAGGAGTGGCAGGCGTGGCAGCCGACGCCGTTGGACTCGGCCGCGGTCTTGACCTTCTCAGGGCCATGGCTCGAGACCTTCCAGGTGTTATAGTACTGTTTCATCTCATGGCAGCTGCCGCAGAAGGAGCTCTGCTCGGAATACCAGATTCCGGCATAGCTGGCGATTGCGACAAGGACTAAGACGGCGATGATGAACGGCCACTGGAGCTTTATCTTCGCCATTCCCCTACCTCCCTCGATTTCTCCCCTGGGGCGCCTCAAGGTGGAATATCTATCTTCCCCAGGAGCGGCGGCCCTGATGTGGGTGTGATTTCGTCGGATAGAAGAGAAATCCTGCTCGCAGCCCTACTTCTTGTGGCACTTACCGCAGAGTTGCTGCCGGTCGAGAACCAGCATGGCCGGGTACTGAGTGCCGTGGGGATTGTGGCACTGCACGCACTCCAGCTTACGCTGGCTGACCTGTGCGGATACGAGGAAGTGGTGAGGTGTCTTCTCCGGGTGGCAGGTCAGGCAGAGGCGCGACCCCTGATAGGTGGTCAGGTGGGCGTAGTCCGAACCGTGAGGCAGGTGGCACGCAGCACAGGCGTTGTCGACCGGCGGGTCGATTCGCTCACCGGCCGCGGTGTGTTTCGACTTGAGGAACGAGTCCTTCTTGTCGGCATGGCAGAGGTAGCAGATGGTTGTCGGCGGTTTGGCTAGAAGGCTCCGGTTCGGGCCGGCAGCGCCGGGTCCGGCCGCCGGGGATTCGTCCTCCTCGTCGTCGGCCACTTCGCCGGAAACCGTTCCCGAGCCCCGCGTCCCCATCACGGTCTGGTGAACATCATGGCAGTCACCGCACTTGCCCTCGGCCACCGGCTTATGGGTGTAGGCCTTCCGCAACTGCCAGGCTTCGCCGCCCACCTTCGCGGCGAACACCCCCCCCAGCTTCCCCCCGTGCGGGTCGTGGCAAGAGGTGCAGTTGGCTTGCCCCTTATCCCCGGTCGGCCCCCGGTGAAGGAACTTGCCGCCCGGAGCGTGACAGCCGCGGCACAAGTCGTCGGCTGCCCCCTTGAGCAGCGGGCCGGAATTCGGGCGGTGGAGCCGATGGCAGGTCAGACAGCCCGTCCCCAGCTTCGAGTGCGACGAGCGGTCCCAGTCGGAGGCGTCGAGGCTCAAGGGGGAACGCTCCGCCTTCTGCAGGTGGCACTTGCCGCAGACAGCCGCGCTTTTCTCCGGCGCCAGAGGATTGCCCCGGAGGAGCCCCGAGGTATGGCACGAGCTGCACGACAGCGGCTTGGTGGTCTCCGGTTGACCGTCGGCCCCCCGTCCCGATCCGCCGTGAGGCAGCTTCTGCCAGGCGGGGAGCGCCTGGGCATGGCAGAGGGCGCACTTCCCTGCTGCGCGTTCGACGTCCGAGCGCACGTTGGGCGTCTGCGCCCCCACCCCGACCGGGAAAAGCAGGAGGATGAACCCGGCGCACAGGAGCAGCCAACGCTGGACCGGTGTCGGGCTCATCCTCGTTTCCCTCCCATGGCAAGACGCATGCTACGTCTGGTCCAGGCGCGTATGGTCAGTTGTTCACGTGGCAGGCGACGCAGAGGCTGCCGTCGTCCGAAGGCATCCGCAGGTAGTTGGCGATGGCGCCCTTCTTGTTGTGGGGGTCGTGGCAGGACGCGCAGGTGATCCGGCCCTGGTCGTCCAGCGGGAACTCCTTCGGGAT
>JBLNBQ010000140.1:0-2605 GCA_050260095.1 Chitinophagales bacterium | reverse complement strand
CACCACTCTTATCGAGCCGGGAGGGCCGCGCGCCCGCCGCGGCGCGGGCGGCGACGGCCGCGGGGCGGTCCACGGATAGGACGTCGGGTGGGGCCTCCCGCGCCAACAGCCCATGGCCGGGACTCTCGGGCCGGCTCTCCCGGCGGCCGTCGCCCGGCACAGCCGGAAAGCCCAGCGCCCGGCTGGTCTTCTCCTTCTCCCGCACCGGCCCGGGCCGCAGGAAGACGCGCTCCGACCCGTTCCCCGCTCCTTCCGGGCGCACGCTGGGGCTTTGCACCACTTCCACACGCCCTTCGGCGCCGCGCTGCCGGATCTCGGGCCGGGGCTCGATGCCCCGCAGGAGATCGTCGACGACCGCCGCCACGTCGTGGTGGATGGCGAAGCGGTCCTTGGCCTGGATCTCGATGACGATCTCGAAGGTGGGCGGGGCTTTGCGCTCGAGGACGGTCTTCTGCGTCCCCCGCTTCTTCGCCTCCTCGTCGCCCAGGGTGACCGCCTGGATCCCGCCGATGAGATCCGACAGGGTGGGGTTGAGCACCAGGTTCTCGAGGGAGTTGCCGTGGGCGGTGCCGACGAGCTGCACGCCCCGCTCGGCGATGGTCCGGGCCGCCGACGCCTCCGCCTCGGTGCCGATCTCGTCGATGACCACTACCTCGGGCATGTGGTTCTCGACGGCCTCGATCATCACATCGGCCTGCTGGTCGACCCGAGGCACCTGCATGCGGCGCGCGTGCCCGATCGCCGGATGCGGCACGTCGCCGTCGCCAGCGATCTCGTTGGAGGTGTCGACCACGATGACCCGTTTCTTGAATTCGTCGGCGAGCACCCGGGCGACCTCCCGGAGCATGGTGGTCTTCCCGACGCCCGGCCGGCCGAGCAGCAGCACCGACTTGCCCCGTTCGATGACGTCGCGGATGATGTCGATGGTGCCGTAGACCGCCCGCCCGATCCGGCAGGTGACGCCCACCACCTTGCCTTCCCGGTTGCGGATGGCCGAGATGCGGTGAAGGGTGGCCTCGATGCCGGCCCGGTTGTCCTGGCCGAAGACGCCCACCCGGGAGATGAGGTGCTCCAGATCCTCCCTGCTCACGGGATGCTCCGAGAGGTACACGAAGCGTTCCGGGAAGCGGGCCTCCGGCTGGCGGCCGAGGTCGAGCACGATCTCGATGAGCGTGTCGGTTTCGGCCAGTTTGACCACGGCGTCGGCGATCGGCGGCGGGAGGACGCTCACGAGTTGCTCCAGGTTGTCCGTGACCCGACGCTGAACGGTCATCCGCCTCGCCCCCGCTTCCATTCTCAGGGTTATTATACCACACCCCCGATTAAGCCCTGGCAAGCCCCATCTAGCAGGACGTGCAGTAGACCGCCCTCCAGCCCGTCCACCCGCAGGCCGACCGCCTGGAAGGCGCGGAGCAGTTCGACGCGCTCCCGGCTCACGGTTTCGCCCGGAACCAGGAGCGGAATCCCCGGCGGGTAGACGCCGACCGGCCGGGCAGCCACCTGCCCCACCGCCTTGGTAAGCGGCAGGGCGATCGACGGGGCGAACAGCATCGCGCGGGGCGGCAAGGCAGGCGCGGCTGGCGCAGGCGGCCCCTCGTGGACCTGCCTGAGCAGCGCCGCCACCGCCTCCGGCCCGCCAGCCCCCGCCGGGCGCCGGGCGGTGAGCCGGGCCTGTCCTTCCGGCGTCCGGGCCTCGGCTGAGAGGCAGGCGAGCCCCTCCACAAGGGCGCTCAGGCTTTCCGCCGTATCGGCGGGGCTCAGCACGAAGAGGAGGTTGAACGGATCGGCCAGCTCCGGGCGGAGACCCCGCCCGGCGAGATAGGCCTCGGCCTCCGAACCGAACAGCCCGAGGTCGCGCACGGAGACCGTCAGCTTGAAGCGGTCGAGCGCCACGTAGCCCAGCCGGCGCGCCTCCTCGCCGGAGAGGCAGCGCAGGCCTGGGATTCCCCCGAGGCGGGCGCGCACATGATCGACCAACTCCGCTAGGCGCACGTACGCCGCTTTCGCCTCCCGGGCCGCCCACCGCCGGGTGGCGTCGAGCGAGGCCAAGAGGAGGAAGGAGGGGCTGGTGGTCGCCAGGACGGAGAGAGCCGTGGCGACGCGCGCCGGGTCGAGCCGGCCCGCGCCCACGTGAAGCCAGGAACTCTGGACGAACGAGCCGAGGAGCTTGTGCGGGCTCTGCACCACCGCATCGGCGCCGCCCGCCAGGGCCGGCTCCGGCGGGCCGGGGGTGAACGGCAGGTGGGCGCCGTGCGCCTCGTCCACCAGGAGGACAAGTTCGGGTTGGCCGCCAGGGGCGGTGCGCCACCGGTCGACGGCGCGGCGCCAGGCGGCGAGGTCAAGGGCTAAGCCGTAGTAGTCGGGGTAGGTGAGGAAGACGGCTTGGGTGGTCGGCGGGCAGAGCGCCGGCGGCTCGGGGGCCCGCGGCAGGCCCCAGAATTCGTCGAGCGCGGCCGGCAGGTACCACGTCCGGGCGGCGGCCAGCGCCGCCGCCCCGGTCACCGAGCGGTGCGCGGTCTCCGGCACGAGCACGCCGGCGCCCGGCGCCAGCGTGCTCAGCGCCAGCGCCTGGAGGCCCTGCGTCGTGCCGCCGGTCAAAAAGAAG
>JBLNBQ010000139.1:0-3789 GCA_050260095.1 Chitinophagales bacterium | reverse complement strand
CTTGCGGATGCCGATCTCCCGGGTCCGCTCAGTCACCGAGACCAGCATGATGTTCATGATGCCGATGCCGCCCACCAGCAAAGATACGCCGGCGATCGAGGCCAGTAGAAGGGTGAAGACCTGAGTCGTGCTCTGCACGGTACTCAAGATCTCCGCCTGGTTGCGGACGTTGAAGGCGTCCTCGCTGCCCTTGCGTTTGGTCAGCAGGGCGGTGATATCGGCCGTGGCCTGGTCCATGACCTTCTCGCTCTGGGCCTCGACGTAGATGGTGCGGATGTGCCGGGAGCCTTGCAGGCGCGCCTGCATCGTGGTGAGGGGGATGAAGACCTGGTCGTCGTTGTTGGTGAAACCGCTCTGGCCTTTGCTCTCAGTCACGCCTACCACCGTGAACCTAAGCCGGCCGACCTTGATCTTCTGCCCGATGGGACTCGCCGCCCCGAACAGCTCTTCCGCCACGGTGGGCCCGATCACGGCGACCTTCTTCCTGGTCTTGAGGTCGCGCTCCGTGAAGAAAGCCCCGTCCGCGAGCGAAAGGTTCCGCACCTCCACGTAGTCGGGGGTTGTGCCGATCACGCTGGAGGTGTACGACTTGTTGGCGAACTTGACCACCGCGCCGCCGTTGCTCACGGGCGCCGCCTTCTTCACGGTGGACAAGGCCCGGATGGCGTCGACGTCGTCGGCCTCCAGCGTGTTGGCGGACCCGGCCGCACCGCGCGGCCCGCCGGCGCCGCCCCGCTGGAAGCCGGGCATCACGATCAGCAGGTTGGAGCCGAGACCCTGGATTTGGGCCGAGATGCTCTGCTTGGCCCCTTCGCCGATGGAGATCATGGCGATGACTGCGCCGACTCCGATGATGACGCCGAGCATGGTCAGGAACGAGCGCATCTTGTTGTTGCGGATGCCCTTTAGCGCCAGCCGGATGCATTCCCGCAGGTTCATGCGCCGCTCACCGCCTCTTGCCGGTCATCGGAGATGATCCGGCCGTCCTTGAAGCGGATCCGCCGGCTCGCGTAGTTGGCGATGTTGTCTTCGTGGGTCACCATGACGATCGTGATCCCTTCTTCGTTCAGGCGCCGGAAGATGGCCATGATCTCGTCGCTCGACCGGCTGTCGAGGTTGCCCGTCGGCTCGTCGGCGAGAAGAACCTGCGGGTCGTTCATCAGCGAGCGGGCGATGGCCACGCGCTGCTGCTGCCCGCCGGAAAGCTCCCGGGGCCGGTGATTGACCCGCTTCTCCAGTCCGACCATCGCCAGCGCCTCAAGCGCCTTGGCCCGCCGGACCTTCCGGTCCACGCCGGCGTAGATCTGCGGCAGTTCCACGTTCTCCAGGGCGGTCTGCTGGGGCAGCAGGTTGAAGGACTGGAACACGAAACCGAGGTACCGGTTGCGGATGCGGGCCAGCGCGTCCTCGGAGGCCCGGCTGATGTCCTGTCCGGCCAGGCAGTACTGGCCGGAGGTGGGACGGTCGAGGCACCCGAGAAGATTGAGGAGGGTGGATTTGCCCGAGCCCGACGCCCCCATGATCGCCACGAACTCGCCTTGGCTCACCTGGAGGCTGATGTGGTCGAGCGCTCTGACCTCCTCGTCTCCGAGCCGGTAGACTTTGCAGATGTCGGTCAGTTGGATGACCACCTGTTCGCTCACGTGTCTACCTCCGCGGGCCGCCCATGCCGAACACCATGCCACGCCGGGGCATGCCGGCGTTCCGCCCGCTGCTTTCCGCCGCAGGTTTAGGTTTGGCCACCAGCACCGTTTCGCCCTCCGCGAGGCCGGAGACGATCTCCGTGTACGTGTCGTCGGAAAGGCCGGTCTCGACCCGCTTGAAGCGGCGGTCACCGGTCTCTGCGACCTGCACCATCGGGCGGCCGCGCCGCTGCACGATGGCCTCGGTGGGCACCGCCAGCACCCCCGGCTTGCGGGCCAGGATCAGCTCGACCTCGGCGGTCATGCCCGCCTTGAGCTCCGGATGCCCGGTCACCGCGATCGTGACGTCGAAGGTGACGACTCCTTCCGAGGTGGTGCCGGCCGGGGCGATCTGGGTGACGCGGCCCCGGAAGGTGGTTCCCTCGAAGGCGTCCGCGGTGATGAGGGCGAGCTGTCCGAGGCTCACCTTGGCGACGTCGGTCTCGTCCACCGAGGCGTGCACCTCGACAGCCGTCGGGTCGGAGATGCTGATCACTCCGGACTCGGGGGCGATCGCATCGCCTACCCCCAGGGGCTGGGCGCTGTTCTGGTTGTTCTTGGAGGTGGCGAGCAGGCTGGCGTCGACCACCACTCCCGACACCGGGGCGACCACGGTGGCGGCGCGAAGGTTATCCTGGGCCTGCTTATAGGCGACTTGGGCCTGAACGAGCTGGCTTTGGGCGGAGGCCACCTGATCGGTGCCGCTGCCGGCGGCCTGGTTGGCAAGGGCGAGGGCAAGGTTGGCCTTGGCCTGGCTCAGCCCGGCTTCCGCAGAGCGCACATCGTCGGGGTCGGGCGGCGCGAGCAGTTGGTCTAGGCGGCGCTGCGCCGACCTGAGCGCTTCCTCGGCCGTCAGGTACTTGGCCTCGGTCTGTTCGTACTGCTGTTTGCTGATCACGCCGGCCGTGTAGAGGTCCTTGAACCGCTTGTAGTCGGCTTCGGCGCTGTCACGGTTGATGCGGGCCTGGTTCACCGCAGCCTTCTGCTGGTCGACCTCTTCCGGCTTGGCGCCTTCCTTGAGTTGCTTGAGCTTGAGTTCGGCGGCGACCACCGCAGCCCGGGCCGACTCGACCTGGGCCTGCAACTGGCTGGGCGCGACCTTCTCGTCGGACTTCGCCTTGGCCAACCTGGCTTCGGCGGCGACGACGGCCTCCTTGGCCTGGGCGAGCTTATCCCGCAGCTCGGAATCGTCGAGCACCAGCAGAACCTGACCCTTGGTCACGTGGTCGCCGACTTTGACCCGGATCGCCTTGACTGTTCCCGAGACTTCCGGGCGGACGTTCACCTGCCCGCTGAGTTTCACGGTGCCTGAGGCCGAGATGGAGAGCGAGAGGTCGCGGCGGGTCACCGGCACCCGGTCGAACGCCTGCTGCGCCTCGGCCTTGACCTCGGCGGCCTTCTTCTGGCCTGCGTACCAGAAACCTCCTCCGACAAGCGCCGCGACGGCGATGACGATGAACAGCCAACGTAGGTTCTTCAAGACCTTTCCTCCTTGTCAGCGCCGGTTACCGTGCGCAGTTTGGCCAGGGCCAGGCGGCTGTCGTAGCGAGCTTGCAGCAGGTTGACCTTCGCTTCGCCGAGGCTGCGGTTGGCGTCCAGCAGTTCGCTGGTGGTGCCCACGCCGTTGGTGACGCGCAGTTCGGTCAGGCGTTGCGCCTCGACGGCCTGCTGCAGCGCCTTGTTCATGGCCGCTTCCCGTTGGACGGCCTCATCCAGCGCCAGGCTGGCGCTCAGAACTTCGCTCTGCACCTGGGCGACGGCTTGATCGCGGGCTACCTCGGCGGTTTGGAGGTCGAGTTCGCGCTGCCGGATCACCGAATCCTGAACCCCCGAATCGTACAGCGGGTAGGTGAGGCCGATGGTGGACCGCCACTCCTGGTCGGAGCTGGATCCCCTGGACAGGGTCGAGTATTGGCTGGGCTTAAGGTCGAGCGTCCACCCGGCGCGGCCGTCGAGCGGGTCCCAATAGGTGGTCGCCGCGATGTGTTCGTCAGTGTAGTCGGCCGAGAGGCGAAGGGTCGGCAGTTTTTCCCGGCGGGCTTCGTTCAGGGCAGAGGTGGCTTTCTCCACGTTGAGCTGCGCCTCCGCGACTTCCGGCCGGACCTTC
>JBLNBQ010000138.1:0-5772 GCA_050260095.1 Chitinophagales bacterium | reverse complement strand
GTCCCGGCTGCGGTCGGGGTCCCACATGTCGCCGCCGTTATACACGACCCGGCCAATCTGGAAGATGGCGCCGCTCTTGCGGTCGACGTTGGATGGTACGCCAGCGTCGTTGTACCACCGGGCGACTACCTTTACCTCTTCTCGCGGCATGGCCAACACGGTGTAGTGCTTGGGGAAAGGAACTGTCTGAGGCTGACCGGCGAAGAACGGGTGGTACGGGTCGGTCGCCTTCATGAATGCATAGTTGGGGTTGACGCCCGAAGAGAACTCCGGGGCCCGGTCGACGCCGGTCGCGTCGGCGATTAGGAAGTTGAGGGAGTCGTTACCGTTCTCCAGCCTCAAGCCGACGTTATAGTTGGCGATGAGTGCGCCGCCCTCCTTGACGTACCTGATGATCTGTTCGGCTTCCTTCTTGGACATGCAGTTGTTGACGGGCAGGATGGCCAGCTTCCAGGTATCGACGGACAGCTTGCCGTCCTCGACGTCGGCGTCGGACAGAATGTCGTATTGTCCCTCGTACCCAGCGCGCTTCATGATGGTCTCAACCGAGTCCCAGTAGGCAGTGAAACTGCCGCCAATCTTGGTGTAGTACTTCTGAGTGTACTCCGACTTGACGACGACAATCTGGTTGGCCGCCTGCGCCACAGTCACTGTGCCAAGCAGCAGGGTCACCAACAGGACCAAGCGGAGGCTCCATCGTCTGGTGCTCATCTCTTTACCTCCTTGATCGGAATGTGCGAGCGCAATCAGTGAATCCAATCCTTCCCCATGACCATCCATGTCTCCGACACATGGTGATGCGATAGCGTTCGTCTCGTAGGTAAGCCCGCAACCCTCCTTACCTTACTTCAGCAGAGTGTTGATGACGTTGGCGATCAGCTTGTTGAGTTCGGGACAGGCGGCGCTCTTGTCCGGGTCCCAGATGTTGCCGCCCGCATAGACGACCTTGCCGTTCAGGAAGATGGCGCCGTTCTTCGCGTCCGGACCGGCCGGCTTACCCTTGTCGCTGAGATAGGTGGCCAGCACCTTTACCTCTGGCTTGGCCACGACGAGGACGGAGTAGCGCTTGTCGAACGGGATCTCCTTCGGAAGGCCGGCGAAGAACGGGTGAGCCTGGTCAACCGGGGCGATGAGCCCGTAGTTGCCGGTGGCCTGCCCGTTGGCGGTGCCGACCATGCTAAGGCCCAGCACTTCGGCGATGGCGAAGTCCTTGCGTAGTTCGCCCTTCTCATTGCGCAAGGCCACGTTGTAGCCGGCGAAGAGCGCTCCCCCGGCCTTCACGAACTCCGTCACGGCCGCCGCTTCCTTATCAGACACGGCGTTGTTGGCCACCATGATGGCCAGTTTGTACTGCCCGGAGGAAAGCTTGCCGTCTTCGACGTCCTTGTCCGTGACCACGTCGTACTCGAAGTTCTCCTGGAAGAGTAGCATTTCGACGGTCCCGAAGTAGGCGCTGAAGTTGCTGTTCATCTTGGCGTAGGCATCGGCCGTGTACTCGCTCTGCACCACGGCGATGACCGGCTTCTTGGCAGCTTGTACCATAGTCCCTGACACAACTAGCAGACATGCCACTACGAAGAATAGGCCCAATGCACGCCAGGTTCTCACACGGTCGCCCCCCAATTTGGCTAAATTTGGCTAAACGCTTAGCCGCGTTACTATTTTCCTTCTCCCCCTGCCGAACTCCTTCTCACAAATTTCCGAAGTCAGAAATTTGTGGGCTGGAAATTGAGGGAAGGAAGTCCAGCTCCTGCGGCCAATTGGTTCCTGACAGGAGGAGTCAGCATGCGGGAAATCAGGTTATACCCGGCAGGGGACGTGCGGGTGGAAGAGGCTCCAGATGCCCCGGCGGTCGCCATTCGTCCAGAGACGACGGTGGTCGTGGAGACGGGATATTCGGTGCTTAGCCCGGGTACCGAAGGGGGCATCATCCGGCGGGTGCGGGAGCACGGCATGGCCGATCTGCCCTTCTTCCGCCTGGGATACTGTGCGGCGGGTCGAGTGGCTGCCGCCGGATCGGAGGTCGCCGGGCTAGCGCCCGGGCAACGGGTCGCGTGTTACGGAGGGCCGTACGTGACGCATTCCAGCCGGTTGTGGGTACCCCACACCCTTATTGCTCCCCTGCCGGACGCCGTCAGCGAGCGAGAGGCAGCCTTCGCCGGGCTGGGCGGGATCGCAATTCACGGATTGCGCGTCGCTCGCCTGCAGTTCGGAGAGAGCGTGGTGCTGCTCGGCTTGGGCATCCTCGGGCAACTTGCAGCTCAGGTCGGTGTGGCGGCCGGATACCGGGTCTTCGCCCTCGACTTGAAGGCCGAGCGGCTGGCTTTGGCGCAGGAAGCGGGCGTCGAACGCGCGCTGCCCGCCGGATGTGATCCGGAGGAAGAGGTGAAGGCGGCTACCGGGGGAGCCGGCGCCGACGCCGTGTTGGTCTTCGCCGCTTCGAAATCTCCGGAGGTCATCGCCCAGGCGCTCCGCCTCGTCCGACCGCAGGGCCGAGTGGTGGTGGTGGGCGACGTCGACCTCTCCTTGAACCGCGATTTGATGTTCTCCTCCGAGGCCGAGGTGGTCGTCTCTCGCGCGGCGGGGCCCGGCCGGTATGACCCCCACCACGAGCGCGATGGTCAGGATTACCCTTTGGGCTACGTCCGCTGGACCGAAGGGCGAAACCTCCGCGAGTTCGTCCGTCTGCTTGGTCTGGGTAAGATCAGCCTCTCCCCTCTGATCTCAGACGAAGCGCCGCTCGAGGACGCACC
The DNA here is from genome assembly GCA_050260095.1 of Chitinophagales bacterium. Lineage (GTDB taxonomy): Bacteria > Bacillota > UBA5301 > DYFA01 > DYFA01 > JBLNBQ01. Next base: position 3,019 of record JBLNBQ010000138.1, on the reverse strand, counting down.
TTCGGTCTACGAGCGGCTGCTCTGCGATTCGTCCAGCGTCATGGGCGTGCTCTTCCGGCACGCGTAAGGTTATCAACGATAGCCCAGGTTCACGTCCGCGTTGGTGGTGGCCACGTTCACCTGGGCGCCACCGGCGTTGAGCCAGCCTTCGAAGCGGTAGATCCCCTCCGCATCGGTCTCGTTCCGATCGATCCAGGTGAGCGGCAACTCGTCGAAGACCCGGCCGTTGGTGGTGGCCACCCGGAACCGGGCCGCCGCCCCGTAGGGCACCGTGAGCCGCACCGGAGCGTTGCTGGTCAAGAAGTCGTACTGGCCGACCCCAAGCTCCGCCAGGCCGATGGTGAGCCTGGCGTTGGCGGTCTCCACCCGGGCCTTGGCCCGAAGGCGCGCCTCCGTGATCTCGACTGGTCCGTTGGCCTTCACCTCGAGGTCGCCCTCGACGCGCTGCAGCGTCACCTGGCCGCCGTCCACGTCGGCCGCAAGGCGGCCGGTGAAATCCCGCACCTCGGCGTCGGCTTGCCGCACCTTCAGGGTGGCCTCGCCGCGCAGGTTGCTCAGCCGCACCGTGGCCCGGTCGGTCTCCAGGTTGAGGGTGCCCTTCAGGCTGGCGGGAACTCTGATCAGGTAGCTGACGCCGGTGAACTTGACGCCCGGCGGAGGCGCCGCGGCAGTCACCGTCGTCACCTGAAGCGCCTGCCCGGAGGGGGTCGCCTCGATCCGGACGCCGTCGAGGAAGGCCTGCACGGCCGCCTGGTCGGCGCCGGCGGCCCGCTTCTCCACGTCAACCCCGATGGTGTCCTGGCCCCAGCTCGTCACGACCACCTCGCCGGGTCCCGTCTTGAGGCTCAGGCTCCCAACGGTTCCGACCGGGAAGGACTGGCTGAACTTCTCCACTCGCTGGGCGCCCTGGCTCGCCGGAGTTGTCCAGTTGTTGTCGTCGCTTCCCACCGTGCAGCCGGCCGCCAGGAAGACGATGCTCCCCAGAAGGCCCGCCCAAAGCCAGCTCCCTCCACGCCACCGGCGCATGGCCTCATGCCTCCTCGTCAATGTCGTTTGCCCGGGCGGCCGCCGGGCAGAAGCGCAAAGATCGTCGCCGCCAACCGGTCGGGATCGTGGCGCACCAGGTCGGTGAGGCTCGCCAAGGGACCCGTGACCGGAGTCACGCCCAGCTCGGCCAGGCGTTCCGGGTCGTAGCGCACCGGAGCGGCCCCCTGCCCCTCGTACTTCTCCCGCAAGAACGGCGGGATGGACAGCGTGTTCACGACTACGCAGTCGATCACCCCCGGGCCGGCGTGGTCCAGGATCGCCTGCACGTGGTCGGCGACCGAATAACCGTCAGTCTCCCCCGGCTGGGTCATGATGTTGCAGACGTAAACCTTGAGCGCCGCCGAACGCCGGATGGCGTCGGCCACTCCCGCCACCATCAGGTTCGGCAAAACGCTGGTGTACAGCGACCCGGGGCCGAGCACGATGAGGTCCGCGTTCTCCAGGGCGCTCAGGACCTCGGGAAACGCCGCCGGGCTTTCGGGGTGGAAGAAGACCCGCCGCACCCGCCCGCGCGCCCCGGCGATGTCGGTCTCCCCCGCGATGACCCGCCCGTCGGCCAACTCGGCGTGGAGCACGACGTTCTCCAGGGTGGAGGGAAGCACCTGGCCCTTCACCGCCAGCACCCGCGACGATTCCCGGATGGCCTGCTCGAAGTCGCCGGTGATCGCGGTGAGCGCCGCGATGAACAGGTTGCCGAAGTTGTGCCCGGACAGGGCCGACCCCGCGTTCTTGAAACGGTATTGGAAGAGGCGCTCCATGAGCGGCTCGGTGTCGGCGAGCGCCACCAGGCACATGCGCACGTCGCCCGGCGGGAGAATGCCCATCTCGGCGCGGAGCCGTCCGGAGCTGCCCCCGTCGTCCGCCACCGTCACGATGGCCGTCAGGTTGGTCGTCAGTTTCTTGAAGCCGCGCAGCAGGGTCGCGAGTCCCGTCCCGCCCCCGAGCCCGACCACGTGCGGTCCCCGCTCCTGCTGCCGCCGGGCGTAGACTGCCGAGGCGAGGTCCCGGCCTTGAGCGGGGGCGACGGCCGCCACGATGGACCGGATGGCGCTGCTGAGCCCCAGGTAGACGAGGGCGCCCCCGGCCAGGACCGAAGCGACGCCGAGGACTGGCCGGAGCGGCCAGGTGGGACTCCACGGCCCCAGTTCCCCGAGCACCAGCCAGAGAAAGCCCAGGGCGACCAGGAGGGTGCCGACCAGCGCCAGAAGCAGCCAGCGCTTGATCCGCATCCCGGGATAGAGCCATTTCAGGCCCGAGAAGTCACTTGCCCACGTCACGGTGGTCCACCGTCACCTTGTACCCCTCGCCGCGCAGGAAGGCGGCCAGCATCTCCGCGATGGCCACCGACCGGTGCCGCCCCCCGGTGCACCCGATGGCGATCACCAGTTGGCTCTTCCCTTCCTTCACGAACCCGGGGAGCATGAACCCGATGAACGAGGTCAGGCGGTCCGTGAACTTGCGGGTGAGCGGGGCCGCCAGCACGTAGTCCTGCACGTCCTCCTCCAGCCCCGTGTGCGGGCGAAGCGCCTCGACCCAGTGCGGGTTGGGCAGGAAACGGACGTCGAAGACGAGGTCGGCGTCGAGCGGCAGGCCGAAGCGGTACCCAAAGGAGAGGACCCGGATGTCGAGCCCGGTCAGGTCCTGCTCGGTGCCGAAGGCCTCAGTGATCTTCTCCTTGAGCTGGTGCGGCGAGAGGTGGCTCGTGTCGATCAGCTTGGTCGCCCGGCCCCGCAACGTCTCGAGCCGCGTCCGCTCGGCCGCGATCCCCTCCTGCAGGCTGCCCGTGGGCGCGAGGGGATGCCGGCGGCGCGTCTCCTTGAAGCGGCGGATCAGAACCTCGTCGGCCGCCTCGAGGAAGAGGATGTCGTACGAGACGCCCATCTCGCTCAGCCGGTCCAGCGCCTCGGAGACTGTGTCGAAGAATTCCCCGGTCCGGATGTCGATCACCAGGGCTATCCTATTGATCTTGCCG
>JBLNBQ010000137.1:0-11770 GCA_050260095.1 Chitinophagales bacterium | reverse complement strand
GTAGCCGCTCTGAATCAAGTCCACCTTATTCAAGACAGGGATGACCCGTGCCGGTTCGACCCGGAGCTCCGACAGGACGGTCTCCACCGCCTGCTTCTGGGCGAGGAAGCCCGGGTGGGAGGCGTCCATCACGTGCAGCAGCAGGTCGGCGCCGGTCGATTCTTCGAGGGTCGCCCGGAAAGCCGCCACGAGTTCGTGGGGAAGCTTCCGGATGAACCCCACGGTGTCGACGAGCAGCAGCGTCTCTCCCGTGGGAAGCGTGAAGCGCCGGACGGTCGGGTCGAGCGTGGCGAAGAGTCTGTCCTCGGCCAGGACACCGGCGGCCGTCAGGCGGTTGAGGAGCGTCGACTTGCCGGCGTTGGTGTAGCCGACCAAAGCGACCACGGGCAGGCCCGAAGCGAGCCTTTCCTGGCGTTGGACCCCCCGGTGCTTCCGTACCTCCTCGAGCTGCCGGCGGAGCGCGGCGATGCGGCTCCTGATGCGGCGGCGGTCCACCTCGAGGGCCGTCTCGCCGGGACCCCGCGTTCCGATGCCGCCGCCCAGCCGTGACAGGGCCGCCCCTTGGCCCGTGAGCCGGGGCAGCACGTACTCGAGCTGCGCCAGCTCCACCTGGAGCTGGGCCTCCTTCGTGCGGGCGCGCTGGGCGAAGATGTCGAGGATCAGCCGGGCCCGGTCGATCACCCGGATCTCGAGCTTCTCCTCGAGGTTGCGCTGCTGGGTGGGGGTCAGTTCGTCGTCGCAGATGAGCAGTTCGGCCCCTTCGGCGTGGACGAGCAGGTGGAGTTCGTCCACCTTGCCCTCGCCGAGATAGAACGCGCCGTCGGGGTGGTCCCGGCGCTGGCTGACCAGCGCCACCACCTCCGCGCCGGCGGTGGCCGCCAGTTCCCCCAGCTCGCGTAGCATCTCGTCCGTCTCGGAAGGGTGCTGGGCCGGAAGGGTGAGGGAGGCCAGCACGGCCCGCTCGCCCCGCCCGAAAGCCTTCACGTCGTGCCCGCGGCCCGGTGGTGCGGTGATCTCTTTCACACCCTTCATTTTCCCCGCTCTGACGGCCGGATGCTCTTCAGGCGTTGTCCGCCCGGTTCCGCTCGTGGATCAGGCGGAGTCCTTCGAGGGTCAGACCCTGGTCGACCACCTCGATCTCGGGCAGGTCGCCGGCGATGACCCTGGCGAGCCCCCCGGTGGCGATCACCTTGGGTGCCCCCCCGAGTTCGGCGGCCATCCGCCGGATGATCTCCCTGGTCTGCCCCACCGCGCCGTAGATGACGCCGGCCTGGATGCTGGTGACGGTGGTCTTGCCGATCACCTTCGCCGGCCGGACCAACTCCACTCGGGGTAGTTTGGCCGTCCGGTTCACCAGGGCCTCCACCGAGATGCCGAGCCCCGGGCAGATGGCGCCGCCCAGGTACTCGCCCTGCGCCGAGAGGGCGTCGAAGGTCGTGGCCGTGCCGAAGTCGATCACGATCGCCGGCCCCCCGTAGCGGGCCAGGGCGGCCACCGCGTTGACGATCCGGTCGGCCCCCACCTCTTTCGGATTCTCGTAGCGAACCGGCAACCCGGTCTTGACGCCGGGACCGACGAAGAGCGCCTCGACGCCGAGGTAGCGATGGATCCCCTCTTCCCACGCCGGGACGACCGGCGGGACCACCGAGGAGGCGGCCACGGCGGTCACCTGCGCCCGCTCGACGCCCCCGAGCGCCAACAGGTTGTGCAGGAGCAGGCTGACTTCGTCGGCGGTGTAGGACGCGGCGGTCGTCACCCGCCAGTCTCTGACCAACTGCTCGCCCTCGAAGAGACCGAGTACAGTGTTGGTGTTGCCGATGTCCACGACCAGGAGCATGTGGTTCCTCCTCGCTCGCCGGGCGGCCCGGGGCGCCGGGTGGCCGCTAGATGGCGCGACCTGGGCCGTGGAAGGCGCTGACTTTGCGGTAAAAGAGACCTACCACCACGGTCGCCAGGACCACCTCGCCAAGCCCGTTGGTGGCGGCCACCCCCAGGACGGCCTTCCACGGCAGGTAGCCGAAGAGGCCGATCATCCCGAGCACGCCGGCCGTGTTGGTCACGGTGCCGGCCACTGCGGCCCACTCCGCCCGGCGGGTGGCCCGGAAGGCAAGATACGCCAAAGGACCGATGAGCAACCGGGGCAAGACGGAGACCAGGGGGTTGCTAAAGAACGGGTTGCTCGGAACCAGCCAGCTGTACACGCCGAAGATCAGGCCGACCCCCGCGCCCACGGCGGGACCTTCGAGGATGCCGCCGATGATGGCGGGGAGATGCATGGTTGTTGCGACGAGGCCGGTCCATGGCACCGGGATTCTCCCGATGGGGCTCACGGCCAGCACCACGGTCATGGCGCCGAGCAAACCGGCCACCGTGGTCTTGCGGGTCAGGCTATTCACTTTTCGTTCCCTCCCGTTCCAGTCCGCCAAGCAGCGGTACCGGACGTTTGCGCCGGGGGCGCTTTGGGCGTCTTCGTCGCCCCCCGGGGCAATTCCTTCTTTATGCTGGGCTCCCAGTCAGGTATGATACTCGTGAAAGGAGGTGGCGTCCGTGCGCTGGCTCGCCGCCCTGCTCGCTCTCGGGGCCGTCGCCCTGCTGCTCGGCTCGACGCTCTCCTCCCTGCGCTGGCGGTCGTCGAGGCTGGGGCCGCTCAAGTGGGCCTGGCTGGTGCTCCTTTCCCGGGCGCTCCTGTGCGTCCCCCTGGTCAGCCTGGCCGTCACCGCGGGCCGCTGGCCGGGTCTCAAGGCCACCGCTCTTTGGCTGGCTTTAGCTTCGCTGTTCACGCTTTTCGCCGACATCCTCGACCGGGTCTGGACCTACCGCACCTTCCGCACCCGCTCCGACCAGCCGCCTCCCTTGACTTAGAAAGACAGTCCTGGTAGGATGAGACCGATGAAGCAGTCATCATCCAGGTTCGGGTTCGGGCTCCCCCCTGGTTAAACTAAAGCCCGGAGAAGAGGTGCCTGAATGCTGAACGTCACCGAACAGGCTCAGGAGAAGATCAGGGAATTCCTGAGTTCCCATGCCGGGCCCAACCTCGTCCGCGTCTATATCCAGGGTTACGGTTGAAGCGGCCCCCGCTTTGGAATGGCTCTGGAAGAGTCATCAGACGCTGAGAAGGACATCGTGGAGGAGATCGGCGGGCTCACCTTCGTCCTCGACAAGAGCGAGATGGAGCCGATCGGCCCCGTGAACATTCAGTACGAGGTCGGACCGAGCGGTGAAGGGTTCATCATCAAGCCGGAGCGCCAGCCCGAAGGGGCCTGCGGTTCCTGCTCCGGCTCGTGCGGCTGACCGACGATCCGGCACCACTCGACTCCTGAGCGGCCGTGCGCACCGCGCGGCCGCTTCGCTTTTGGCTATGGCCTTGGGGTTGTTGGCATATACTACTCCAGGAACCCAAGGGTGCCAAGAGTGCCAGTATGGAGGTGTTGCGTGTGCTGGAAATCAAAGTCCAGGTGCCGGATCAACTTTTGCGAGACCGAAACCGCTGGCTACGGCTGAGGGAGATCCTGGTCGGAGGCGACGTCGAGTTGGCGGACGAGCCGGGCGTCCCAGCCACCGCCGCCACGCCGGAGCCTTCGCCTGAGCCGGCCGGTTCCCCGGGTTCCACCACCCTGCCCCGCCTGCTCTCCAACCTGCAGAAGGCCGCCTACGCCCTGGCCCAGCTCCACAAGGAATCGCCGTGCCCGTCGGGTTACACGGCTCGCCAAATGGCGCTCTTCCTGCGCGAGCAGAACATCGACGCCTTGAGTCCTGAACAGCTCAGCTGGGCCCTGGCCACCCTGGTCGCGCGGCACCCGCAGGACAAGGTCTTCGTCCGCCGCGTCCGGCGCGGGCGCTACCTCCCCACCGAATACACGCCGGAGCTTTTCGCCTAGACAGCCAGCATCCAGAGGGGGATGGTGAGGAAACAGAACACGGTAGTGAGAAAGCGCCGCCAGCGCCGGCCCCTCCCCGCGTTCCACCAGCATGTCGCGCCGCGCTGAAAGGCCGGCGATGGTCGCCCCCACCACAATCATCGCCACCGGCAGGGCCGCCCCCGCCACCCCGGCCACCGGCGCCACCAGCCACTCCGGCGGCACCACCGGCAGACGCCCGGCCAAGAGCCCCATAGCCAGCGCCAAGGTGTTTCGGTTGGCGGCAGCCCGCCACCACCCCCGCGGGGCGCCACCACCCTGGTTTCGGCGCGCGAGGAGGTGTGCGCCCAGCGTGAAGGTCACCAAGGTGTTGCCGAAGTCGCACAGGGCCGCCTGGGCGCCCCCCGCCGCGCCGAAGAGGGCGGCGCACAGCGGAATCCCGAGAAAAGCGGTGTTGCCGAACGCGCCCGCGACGGCGACCGAAGCGCTTTCCCGGCGGCCGAACCGCCAGCGCTGGTACAGCAAACTTGCCTCAAGGGAGATGGCCGTCACGGAGAGCGATAGCGCCGGCAGGACCATGCTCCGCCACTCCAGCAGCCGGGCGCCCCGGAGGGCGGAGTAGAAGATCACCGTAGGGAGGAAAAGCTGGTAGACGAAGTTCGACAGCCCGGGAAGGATCGTCTCGTCGAGCAGCCGCGTCCGGCGCGCGACGAACCCGATGGTGAGGTATACTGCGACTTGAAAGAGACGCTCCACGATGATGAGAACCGGTGCGGTCAACTGCGTTACCTCCACCCGATGGCCTTTGCCTCGCGGTGTGGGCGGGTCGGGGCTCCCCCGGAGACCTCCAACCACTTCGCACGCGTGACTCCGGTTCCTGCCCAGGGACCAGGAAGCTCTTGGCAGGTGAGGGGGCGGGGCGAGGCGAACAGGTCGGTGACCCAAACCAACCGCATTGGGAGAGGAACGCCTTTGGAGAAAGAGCCCCTTCTGGTCTCGGCCGCCGTCTTGCGCCGGGCGGGGTGCATCATGATCGCTCAGCGCCGCCCAACGGACCACTACGCCGGACTCTGGGAGTTTCCGGGGGGGAAAGTTGAACCCGGCGAGACCCCGGGACAGGCCCTTCAGCGGGAACTCCGGGAGGAGTGCGACGTGGAGATCGCGGTCGGTGGCCTGGTCGCCGAGGTGGTGCACGAACACCCCGGCGGCGCCATCCGCCTGCTCGCCTTCGACTGCCGCGTGGACAGCGGCGAGCCGCGACCGGTGCTCTGCGCCGCGCTGCGCTGGGTCACACCCGGGGAGTTGCGCTCCTTCCCTATGTCGCCGGCTGACCGGATCGTGGTCGATCGCCTGTTGGACGCCGGAACTGGCACCTAGAAGCCGGCGGCCGTCGTTCCGACCCTCGGAATCCTGTACGCCCGCCGGGCCCCTCCCGCAATCCTGCCGGCGATGGCGCGGCTCCGCCTGGCGCCCGCCCACCCGCTGACGACCAGGTATTGCCGCATCTCCGCCACGCTCGCCTTCACCCCCGCCCAGGCGAGGTCGCGCCTGAGGGCTTCCAGCGCTGCGGACGACGGATCGTCGCTGAAGAAAGCGTCATCCCCGCTGCGCCGGGCCGCGTTGCGCAGGTAGGCGGCGCAGAGGCCTGCCGCCTCCCGGTTGCCTCCCCGCACCGCCCGGCGAAGCCGATTGCCGTATAGCGAACCGCCGAGCGATAGAGCCAGGACTGCCGCGAAGATGGCGAAGGCCACGCAGCCCAACCCGGCAGCCACAGCCCACACTGGAACCTGCAACCGGACAAGCGCCCCGGTGGCCGCCCACACGCCGGCCATCGAAAAGGCGAACGCTGCAAAGACTTGATTGGCGCGCCAAGGAATCATGGAAATTACCTCCTCGGTAAACAAATGTTCGCCGGCGAGGAGGCGATTCCTTTCTTCACCCGAACATTTTTTCGCCAGTTCGGCAATTCGCTGGCTAGCGGGGGACTTCAGTACTTGGCGGCCTCTTCCGGCCGCCGCTCCCCGCCCACGATCGCCACTCCGGAACTGGTGCCGATCCGGGTGGCGCCGGCGGCCACCATCCGCAGGGCGGTCTCCCGGTCGCGCACCCCGCCCGAGGCCTTCACGCCGAGCTCAGGGCCGACCGTCTTCCGCATGAGCTGGACGTCCTCCACCGTGGCCCCGCCCGGGCCGAAACCGGTCGAAGTCTTGACGAAGGAGGCGCCGGCGGCTTTGGCCAGCTCGCAGGCCTTGATCTTCTCCCGGTCCGTCAGAAGGCCGGTCTCCAGGATCACCTTGACGATGCGGCCCTGGGCGGCGTCGACCACCGCCTCGATGTCGCGCTGGACCACCTGGTACTCCTGGGCCTTGAGCGCGCCGACGTTCAAGACCATGTCGAGTTCGTCGGCCCCGTTGGCAATCGCGTCGCGCACCTCGAACGCCTTGGTGAGGTGGGTGCTGGCGCCCAGCGGGAAGCCGATCACCGTGCAGACCTTGACCGCGCTCCCCCGCAGCAGGTCGGCGGCGCGGGCGACGTTGCACGGGTTCACGCAGACCGAGGCGAAGCCGTGGGTCTTGGCCTCGCCGCAGAGCTTGGCGATGGCTTCTGGAGCAGCGTCGGGCTTGAGCAGGGTATGGTCGATGAGCTTGGCGAGCGCCTGGGCGCTGGCGGACTGTTCCATGTCAGATACCTCCGGCGGAGTATTCGACGCCCGCCCGCGTATCACCTTGACGCCTCTTCCCCCGCCACTTCGAAGCCTACTCGCCCATCGCCTTGATGATGACCCGCTTGGGCCGCTGGCCGTCGAATTCGGCGTAGTACACCTGCTGCCAGGGGCCGAAGTCGAGGCGCCCGCCGGTAACCGGGATGATCACCTCGTGGCCGATGAGCAGGCTCTTCAAGTGACTGTCGCCGTTGGTCTCGCCGGTGCGATGGTGCCGGTAGTCGTCGCGGTACGGCGCCAGGTTCTCCAGCCAGTCGTCGATGTCGTGGATGAGGCCGTCCTCGGCGTCGTTGACGTAGACGCCCGCCGTGATGTGCATCGCGCTGACCAGGATCATGCCTTCCTTTATCCCGGATTCGGCCAGCGCCTGCTCGACCTCGCCGGTGATGTTCACGTACTGCCGGTGGCGGGGCATGTTCATGGTCAGGTACTTGGTGTGGGCCTTCATTTCGGTTCCTCCTTACGCAGGCGGGATCCGGCGGCCACGCGGCGGACGGCGATGACGAGGGGCGCGCCAGCGAACGGCGGGCCGCAGACCAAGGGCTCTCCCCCCGCCGACTCGCTGGCCGTGATCCTCCGGCAGCCGGCATCCCAGGTGGACACCGCATAGCGTCCCCCGGGCAGGGCGAGCGCAAGCTGGCTGGGGAACGCCGCGCCCGGCGCGCCGGGAGCCGGGGCGCACCAGAGCCAGGCGCAGGTGCCGCCCGGCGGTTCAGCCAGACTGGTGCAGAGCGCGCCCGCCTCGGCCACCCAGGGCGGAAGCAGGGTCAGCAGGTGGACGCCGTCGCGGGCGGCGGGCGGCGGGGACAGTCGCCCTGCATCCGCAGGGTCCGCTCCCGACAGGGCCGCCGCGATCCTTCGGCGGGTCTCCTCGGGGCCTAGCAGCTTGACCGGGCCGCGCCCGGCCGGCGCAATGTCAGTCATCGAGCGGCACCCCCCAGCGCAGAGCCAGGTCGCGCACGTTTAGCAGGTGCAGCACGGGCACCCCCGCCTCCACCATGCGGGCGACGACGCCGCGGTCGCGGGAGAGATCGAAGGGCACCGGCGGCAGAAAGCCGCTCCGCTGGCGCAGGATGGTCTCGGACCGCCCGAGGCTGGCTTCGGTGCCCCCTGCGTTGACGTACAGGCGAAGGCGGCGCCCGGCGGCGAACCGGCGGTAAACCGAGAGCCGCGCCTCCACCGCCCCGGCGAAGTCGCGCGGTTCGAGCGCTTCGACTCCGAGCGCTGCGGCGGCTCGGCGAGCCGTGGCCAGGGCCAGCTTCCGTCCCTCGGGATCGAGGTCGGCCGCCCGGTCGGCGTCTCCCCCCGCCGTCACGGCCAGGGAGGTGCGCGGCAGAAGTCCGGCTCTGACAAGGCGCGCTTCCATCTCCGGCCAGGTGAAGCCGGGCTGGTTGGCGCCGTAGGTGGAGGCAGTCACGGAGGTGACGGCCCCGAGCTGCACGCCGAGTTCCCGGCAGGCCAGGACGACCGCCAGGTTGAGGCCGGGGAAAGATCCCGAAAGCCCGGCGACCGCTACGTCACCCGGGCGCAGGCCCGCCTGCCAAAGCTCGCGCACGAGCACGGCGGCCCAGCGGGTGTTGGTGGCCGTCCGTTTGGCCGGCAGGCTCCCCAGGGTGGTGGTGAGCGGCGTCCACTCCTCGCCGATGAGCCCCGAACGGCGGTAGTCGAGGTTGCCGGGCGGCACCGCGCCCTCCCTGAGCTTGGCCGTCCAGAGGAAGGCTTCGGCCCGCCGCATGGCCTCTTCGGCCCGGGCGGCCGCCGCCTCGACCCGCGGCGGCAGGGGCCGGGAGGGTGCGACGGAAAGCGGGATCCGCCCGGCCAGCAGCGCCAGCGCGAACGCGGCGAGGAAGGCCGCGCCGGCGAACCAGGCCGACCGCCAGGGCAAGGAGAGCCACCCGGCCGGCGGCAGGTAGGGCTCGCGTCTCACGCGCCCCACCCCGCCGTCAGGAAGAGCAGCAGGCGGACGAGCGCCGCGCCCGCCAGGGTGATCGCGGCAGCCGGCAAGGGGCCGGCCGCCAGCATCTCGTTGGCGAGGAGGCCCGGCACGATGTACCCCACCGCCCGCACGTCGAGCGGCTGGGGCGGCAGGTGCCGCAGCGCCAGGCCGAGCAGCGCGTTGAGCAGAAAACCGGTCAGCACCGCCACCGAGAAGCGGCGCCGGCCGTACAGGATGACCGCCCATGAGAACACGTACCGGACGAGCGCCCAGGTGGCCAGGGAGACGGCCAGCGTGGCGAGGAGGCGCCAGGGCTGGCCCAGGAAGAGGGCCAGGTAACCCGGGACGACCAGCCCGCCCGAGGGCAACCCGAAGACCTCGGTGAGCAGCAGGTTGATCGCCAGTCCGAACCCGATGGCCCGCTCGGTCACGGCTCCCCCTCCTGCTCCCGCAAGTAGTGCCAGCCTTTGGTGTTGCCGCACAGCACCACCAGAGGCGCCCCCGGTCCGGCCGCCTTCTGGCGGAGGACCGGCCATAGCCGCCGTTCCGAAAGGTACGCCACCTTCTGCCCTGCCGGGCGCCGGGCCAGCCGCAGCGCGGCCCCCGGCGGATCGCCGGTCACGACCACCTCGCCCGGAAGGGGGGCCGACAGGAAGGTGCGCAAGCGCTCGGGCCGGTCGGACCGGTGGTTGTAGACGAGCAGCGCCGGCCGGCCGGCTGCCTCTCTCTGCTCCGCCAGCAGACCAGCGAGCGACTCGGGGTCGTTCGCCGCCGAAGCGTCGAGCGCCGTAACCTCTCCCCGCAGCGTCACCCAGTGCAGCGCCCCGGGGTCGGGCACCGCCCGCCGCATCCCGGCCAGCGCCACCTCATCGGCGATCCCGAGCGCCCGGGTCACTTCGAGCGCGAGGGCCATGTCCTCGGCCAACCAGACGGCGTCCTCCCCGGGCAGCGGCGCCGCGACGGCCCGCACCGCGGTGCCCGCCTCCGCCGCCCGCTTATGAAAGAACTCGGCGAATCGCGGTTCGCCGTGCACCAACAGGCCCCGGCGGGGGATGGTGTTCGCCAGGCAGGCAGCCATCTGCTCCAGCGTCCGGCCCATGACCTCGGCGTGGTCGGGGCGGACGTTGGTGATCACGCCGATGGTCGCCCTGACCATCTCCTGTTCGGCGACCCACTGCAGTTCGGGCCGGACGGCCATGCACTCCAGCACCGCCGCCCGCGCCCCGGCGAGGCGCGCCTGGCGCAGGGCCCAGAGCTGCTCCCGGATGTTGGGGCGGGCGCGGCGGGGCACCGGCCGTTCGCTCCCGTCGGGCATGAGGAGGCGGGCCGCTGTGCCCGTGGTCTTGCCGACCGCCGGCAGGCCCGCCTCGCAAAGCGCTCCGTGGATGAGCCGCGTCACCGTCGACTTTCCTCTGGTCCCGTTGACGTGGATGCGGATGGGGACGACCGCCAGGCAGCGGCGCTGCTCCCACCGTTCCACGAGCCCGAGCAGGAGGATGAGCCCGAGGGCGACCGCGGCGTACATGCTAGTTCAGGAAGGCTCCCAGTCCCTTGCTTTCGAGGTCCGCCAGCGACGGCAGGCCGGTGATCTGGACCTGCGCGGCGGGCGGATTGCCGTCGTTGCAGACCGAGACGATCTCGAGGAAGGTCTCGAGATGCACGCCGACGCGCTTCCACAGGGGGAACTGCGGGTCGTTCGCCGGGTCGGTGCCCTGGGGATCGTCGACCTGCGACGGGTTGGGCGTCTCGAAGAGGAAGGCCTGCGCCTTCGTCGCATCGCCCCATTCCCGGTGCGAGAGGCCGCGGAAGCTCTCCGACGACGGCTCGAGCTTCATCGGGATGCCCTTCTCCTCCAGGTTCAGCAGGGCGATGGCGCCGTTGTCGAGGTTCTTCGGGTTGGCCACGATCATCCAGGCGAGCCGCGACTCCGGCCCCGACTCGTGGAAGTCGAAGGCGATGTCGGCTCCCTCCTGTTTGATGAGGCTCAGGATGCCGTAGGCGATGCGCTCGGTCAGGTTCCCGTCGGCCTTGCCGGGATAAGACCGGTCGAGGTTGCGCGCCTCGTTCCCGTCCAGCTCCTCGGTGGAGGCGGGGTGGCGGTACTTCGCCGGGTCGGGCTCGCCCTGGTGTTCGGGGGCGGTCCGCCGGGAGCCGTACTTGAAGCGGCGCGGCCCGTTCGGCGTCTCGACGGTGATCCACGCCGGAACTCGCCCGCTCTCGGTGTAGCTGATCGCCGAGTTGTTGGCGTGGGGGATGACGATCAGGCGCCCTTTGGTCACCTTGGCCCGCTCCACGAGCACGGTGGCGGCCATGATGCCGGCGATCTCGTTGCCGTGGGTGCCGCCGGCGACGAAGACGGTGCCGCCCGGCTCCTTCCCCTCGAGGACGTAGACCAGAGTGTCACCGGGAGTCCCGGCCAGGCCCGGGAAATAGGAGGATAGCCAGCGGACCTGAGTCACCCCGGCGCCCGGCCGGATGTCGTGCCCCAGGAACGGGGCGCCCGCGGGCACCGCCACCGGCGCCGCAAAGACCGTCAGGCTGGCCGCCAGGACCACCATCCCTGCCAGCCCCAACCGGAGCAGCCACTGCGAACGGATCATGTTCTCTCCCTCTCTTCTCGCCCGCCGGCCAGCCTGGCGGGCCGCCTGCTTCACAACTACTTCACCAGGAAGGACCTGAGCAAAAGCGGCACCAGGACTAGGCCGCCGGTGAGTTGCCGCCCCAGGTCGCGCTGGCGCAGGACCGCGTCGGCCACCAGCACCACCACGACGGCCAGAATCCCCTGGTAGATGCGCAACATGAGCACTGGCAGCCCTCCTCCAGGCCAACGGAACCTCAGAGCGGCAACCTCAGAGCAGCAACTTGCCGAGCTGGGGCGCCCAGATGATCATCGCCATCGCCACCCCGATCGCGCCCACGGCCGGCCAGAGGCAGAACCGGAGCACCTTGCGCCGGTCGGTCACCCCTGCCACCTGGGCGCCCAGGGTGGCGGCCAGCGCGGCCGGAACCATCAGGTCGCCCAGCCCCGCCAGGAGCGAAAGGCCGGCGGTGGTGACGATCTCGTTGCGTCCGAGCATCGCAAGAAGCAGCGGCACGCCAAGCACCGACGCCGAACCGAAAGCCGAGATGGCCCCGAAGAGCGGCAGGCCCGCCGCCATCGCCGCCCAGCGCGCCCAGACCGGCACGCCGAGCAGGAGGTTCACGAGGAAGCCCCGCCCGCCGGTCACGGTCATGACCTGGATGAAGGCCCCGACC
>JBLNBQ010000136.1:0-2869 GCA_050260095.1 Chitinophagales bacterium | reverse complement strand
GGCGCTCTTCGGCGGCCTCGCGCTGGTCATGGCGGGTGCGGCGGTCGTCGAGGGGTACGTCGCGCCGGTGCTCCTCGAGTGGACGGTGCGTTACCTTATCTAGCCGAGGGGGAGGGGTTAGGGTGATCGTAGTGCGGAGCCTCAGCCTCAGGAGGGCCCGCCCCTGGCTCGGCCGTGGGCTGCTCCTGTTGCTGCTGGGCATGGCGGTCTGGTTCGCCTGGCCGAAGTAGGGGAGAGCGCGGGGAGGCGGCGAGGAGCCCGGTCAGGCGACCGGGCTCTTTCCATAACGGCAGAAGCGCCAGGGTCTGGAATGGCAGGATTCCTCGGGTCTCTGGCGTAAGTCTTGCCATGGATGATTTACATAAGGAATCATTCGGGGAGACATCGTCCAGAGGAGGGGTGGGTGCCAGTTGGACAACCTGGCCGCTGCGTTTGCAGGTTACCTGTCCGAGCGACACCTGGCCGAGAACACGCGCCAGGCGTACCTTCGCGACCTGTCGGACTATCTGGGCTACCTCCGCGAGCGGGCTGCGTTGGGCCCCCGGGAGGCCGACGCCAGCACCGTCACGGCGTACTTGGGCCATCTCTCCGCCGCAGGGCGCTCGAGCAGCACGGTCGCCCGCCATCTGGCCTCGCTCCGCGCTTTCTATAGATACCTCGATCGCGAACGTCTGGTCAGCCGCGATCCGACGGAAGCCGTCACTCAGCCTCGGCCCGAGCGGGAGGCGCCGGTCGTATTGGCCGCAGATGAGGTTGCCCGGCTGCTGAACTCGGTTGACGGCGCTGAGCCCGCGGAACGCCGGGACCGGGCGATGTTGGAAGTGCTGTACGGCGCCGGCCTTAGGGTCTCGGAGCTCTGTGCACTGGACCTGGACGACCTGAACCTGAGCGTGGGCTTTGTCCGCTGCCGGGAGGGGGGCCGGGAGCGGGTCGTCCCCCTGGGACGGATGGCGATCCGCGCCCTCCAGTCGTATCTCGCCGACGCCCGGGACGGGCTGACGCGATGGAGCGAAGAGCCGTCGCTCTTTGTCAACCAGAGAGGCGCGAGGCTGACCCGCCAGGGGTGCTGGAAGATCATCGGCGCCCGAGCGAAAGCGGCAGGCCTGAAAGGAAGGCTGACCCCGCACACGTTGCGCCATACGTTCGCCGTGCACCTCCTGGAGAACGGGGCGGACCTGCGCGCTGTCCAAAAGATGCTCGGGCACGTGAACGCGGCGACCACGCAGGTCTACGCCAAGTTGACCGGCGTGGGCCAGCTCCGCGAGGTCTATGCCAAGGCCCATCCGCGGGCGTGAAGGAGGACCTAGATGACACAGCCGCGAGTAGCCCTGATCGTCCTGGACAGCGTCGGTGCCGGCGCCTTGCCGGACGCCAAGTTTTACGGCGATGAAGGGGCGAACACGCTGGGGAACATCTCCCGTGCGGTAGGGGGACTCGAGCTACCGCACCTCGAACGGCTCGGGTTGGGCCGGATCCTGTCCATGGCCGGGGTTCCGCCTGCCTCCAGGCCGGAAGGCGCCTTCGGGCGGTTGGCCGAACAGGCGGCGGGGAAGGACACTACGACGGGTCACTGGGAGCTCACCGGAGTGGTGCTGAAACGCCCGTTCCCGGTCTACCCGGACGGCTTTCCGCCGGAGGTCATGTCGGCCTTCGAGGCGGCCATCGGGCGCAAGACGCTCGGAAACGTGGCCGCTTCGGGAACCGAGATCATCGCCCGGTTGGGCGAGGAGCACCTCCGGACGGGGGCGCCGATCGTCTACACCTCGGCGGATTCGGTCTTTCAGGTGGCTGCGCACGAAAGCGTGATCCCCGTGCTTGAGCTCTACCGCATGTGCGAGGCGGCGCGTCGGCTCCTGGTCGGGGCGCATGGCGTGGGCCGGGTGATCGCACGTCCCTTCGTCGGGAAACCGGGAGGATTTACGCGTACCCCCCACCGTCGTGACTTTTCGCTTCCTCCACCCCAGCCGACCCTCCTGGATCGCCTGGTCACGGCCGGGATCCCGGTCACCGGCATCGGCAAGATCGAAGACATCTTCGCCGGCCGGGGGTTGACCTCCGCGGTCCACACGGGGAGCAATCGGGAAGGAATGGAGGAGACCCTGAAGTGGCTCTTGGAAGGTGAGGGGCTGGGGTTCACCAACCTGGTCGACTTCGACATGGTCTACGGCCACCGGAACGATGTCCGGGGATACGCCGCGGCGCTCGCCGCCTTCGACGCCTTCCTGCCGCGTTTGCTGTCGGCGCTGCGGCCTATGGATCTTCTGCTGATCACCGCCGACCACGGGTGCGACCCGACCGTTCCCGGGACCGACCATACGCGCGAGTACGCGCCCCTCCTGGCCGCCGGGCCTTCGGTGCGTCAGGGCGTCGACCTCGGGACCAGAGAGACCTTCGCCGATGTGGGCGCCACGGTGGCTGAGTGGCTGGGTGGTCCGCCACAGCCGGTGGGGCGGAGCTTCACCCAGGAGCTCCAGAGGGGGAAGTGAGGATGCGAGCTTACGATCTGATCCGGAAAAAGCGTGACGGGGCTGCCCTGAGCGCAGAGGAGCTCCAGTTTCTGGTGCGTGAGTATACCGCAGGGACCGTCCCGGACTACCAGATGGCGGCCTTCCTGATGGCCGTCTTTTTCCGGGGTCTCGATTCTTATGAGACGACCGCTCTGACGCTCGCCATGGCGACTTCCGGGGAGATGGCCGACCTGACGACTCTGCCGGGAGTAAGCGTCGACAAGCACAGCACAGGCGGAGTGGCGGACACGACCACGCTGGTGTTGGCGCCGCTGGTGGCGGCGTGCGGCGTGACCGTGGCCAAGATGTCCGGACGCGGTCTGGGCCACACGGGCGGGACCGTAGACAAGCTCGAGTCCATC
>JBLNBQ010000135.1:0-13197 GCA_050260095.1 Chitinophagales bacterium | reverse complement strand
ACACTCCTGCAGTGTCCTCCGACGGTGACGGCTTCTGGCAAGCCAAGAATGTCGATTAACCAATGAGGAACAACAATGAAGAAGATCATGCTTCTTACCCTGGCCCTCGTGCTGGCGTTCTCCGCCGTCGCGATGGCGGCCGATGTCAAGGTCGGCGGCGATCTCCGCTACCGCTTCCGTTGGGACATGGACAACGCGAAGACCAATGCGGCTGATGTTGGGCGCACCTACGTCACCAACTGGCTGAGCTTCGATGTTAAGGTGAACGACAAGGTCGGCGGCTACTTCGAACTCGATAACGTCGGTCTTGGCGACTATGCTGGCAAGAACGATCAGGATCTGGGCGCCTACGCTTACATCACCTACGCGCCGGGCAATGGGCTTCCGACCTTCCAGTTCGGCAAGATCTCCGAGGGCAGCTCGGTGCTCGTGATCAACAGCCCGTCCTCCCTGTTCTGGGCTGGTGACGGTGTCAAGGGTGTGGGCGTGAGCGGCGAGGTCGCCGGGATCTCCTACAACGGTTTCTTCGCTCCTGGCTTCACCTCGACCCTCCCGGCCTACGGCATCCAGGGTTCCTACGACCTGAAGGTCGCCAAGGTTGGTGGCGCGTTCTTCGGCGACACCAACGTCGCCGATCCGAAGGCTGGTTATGCGGTGCAGGCCAGCGTTCCGGTGCCGTTCGGCGCGAACACCAGCGTCTACGCTGAACTTGGTAAGAAGGCCAACGAGGCTGGCGACTTCTCCGTCTTCGGCGCTGGCACCACGGTCGCGACCGTGGCCGTCAACGGCGAACTCGACACCATCAACCAGAAGGCTGCCTTCTCTGCCACCGTGCCGGTCGATGGGCTGAAGTTCAACGTCAGCTACACCATGCCGACGGTCAGCAAGGACAACGCGAAGTACACCGCTCCGGTGCTCACGAGCTACGTCCGGATCAGCTTCTAAACCACTGCAAGCTGGCAACGAAGAGGCGGGAGCAATCCCGCCTCTTCTTGTTCCGTTTTCGTTCTCCTCAGACCCCCGCCCTTTGGCCGCGATGCCAGCGATGGAAGGATTTTCTGTCGAGTCTCTCGAAGTGGTGGCGGGGGGGTCGCTGATGCTACGTGCTTCCGCCGTCCTGCGCTGGCTTCGCCGCGAGCAACTCCTGTGGCGGACGGTCGTCTGCGCCGTCTTGGTGGCGGCCAGCTTCTTTAAGCTTCGCCTGTTCGGGGTTGACCCCGGGCTTATCGCCGCCTTGCTGGGCGGCTATCCGTATTTTTGGACGGCGCTCAAGGGCCTGCGGCGGCTCGACACGAGCGTCGGCTTTCTGGTCAGCGTGGCGACCATCGCGGCGCTGGCGATCGGGGAGTACTACGCGGCCGGGCACGTCGTCCTTATCATGCTCATCGGCGAACTGATCGAAGAACGAACCCTGCGCCGGACCAGCCGGAGCTTCACCGAACTCTTGCAGCTCTTCCCGGAGCGGGCGACCGTGCGCCGGGCGGGGCAGGAGGTCGTGGTGCGGCCGGAAGAGGTGCAGCCCGGCGAGCTGGTGCTGGTGCGCGGCGGCGAGCGGATCCCGGTGGACGGAGTCGTGACGGGCGGCGAGGCCGCGGTGGACCAGCGGCACGTCACCGGCGAATCCGTGCCGGCGCAGGCGGGGCCAGGGGCGGAGGTCTTCGCGGGGAGCGTGGCCACCGACGGCTATTTGGAGGTCGAGGCCCGGGAGACCGGGGGGGCGACTTCGCTGGCCGGGATGGTCCGCCTGCTGCACGAGGCGCAGACCAGGAAGGCCCCCGTGGTGAAGCTGGCCGACCGGTTTACGCGCTGGTTTTCCCCGGCAGTCCTGCTCATCGCCGGACTCGTCTACTTCCTCACCGACGACCTCATCCGCTCCCTTACGATCCTGGTGGTCGCTTGCCCCTGCGCCCTCTGCGTGGCGACCCCGACCGCCATCGCCGCCGGCATCGGGGCCGGCGCGCGGCGGGGCCTGCTCATCAAGGCGGGCGGGGCGGTGGAGGCCCTGGGAAGGGTCGACGCGGTGCTCTTCGATAAGACTGGTACCCTCACGCTGGGCGAACTCCGCCTGGCCAAGGTGCTGCCGGCGCCCGGGGAGGCGCGGTCTCGCGCGGAGCTGCTCGCGATCGCTGCGGCAGCGGAGGGCGGCTCGCCCCATCCCGTTGCCGAGGCCCTGCGCCGGGAGGCGAAGGCGGCTGGGGAAGAGCGTCCGGAGCTGCAGCTCACCGGCTTCCGTAGCCTCCCCGGCGGGGGCGTGGCCGCCAAGGTCGACGGCGTCGACGTGGTGGTAGGTCCCCGGGCGGTGCTTGCCCAGGCGGGCGTGGCCGGGGCGGAAGACTTGTGGCAGGAGGCCGCGGCGGGCGGCGCGGTCACGTGCGGGCTGGCCATCGACGGAAGGCTCGCGGCGGTGCTGGCCCTGGTCGACGGGCCTCGCCCGGAGCTCGGCTCGCTCATGGACGACCTGCGGGCGGCGGGCATCGAGTGGCTGGAGATGGTGACCGGCGACCGGGCCGAGGTGGCGGCGAGCGTCGCCGAGGGGCTCGGGCTTGACCGGGTGGGGGCTGATCTGAGACCGGAAGACAAGGTGGCCCGGGTGCAGGAACTCAAGGCGGCCGGGCGCCGGGTGGCGGTGGTGGGCGACGGGGTGAACGACGCCCCCGCCCTGGCCGCCAGCGATGTCGGCCTGGCGATGGGCGGGCGCGGCACGGCCCTGGCGGCGGAGGCGGCCGAGGTCGTGCTCGGCGGCGACGCGCTGGAGCGACTGCCGGAGGCGGTGCAACTCGGCCGCCGGGTGCTGCGCACCATCCGCCAGAATCTGACCCTCTCCGTGCTGGTCAACACTGTGGCCATCGGGCTCTCGGCGGCCGGTCTCATCCGCCCGATCGGCGGGGCGATCATCCACAACGCCGGTTCGGTGGCGGTCGTGCTCAACTCCGCCGCGCTCTTGGGCTTCCGGCCGCGCCGGACTGAGAAGGGGCGGACGGCTGGGCGGAGGGACCGAGGGACGGGCCGCCGGACGAACGGACGGGCGAACGGACGTGGGGTGGTCGCGGCGGGCGCCCCTCTGTTCGCCATCGCGCTGGCGGTGGTGGGCGGGCTGGGCCGGCCGGCTGAGGCGCACATCCTGCCGCTCGTGCGGAATCTCCGGCTGGAAGTCGGCAGCCTGACCGACTTGGGACCGCTCACGCCCTACACCCTGCCGAAGGGCGCCCGGGGCGAACAGGCCCTTTCGGCCTTGTTCCTGGTCTACGACACGCTGTTCATCCGCGACGGCGAGGGCGCGGTCAGAAGCTGGGTGGCCGCGCAGTCCTCCTGGCGGGGCGACCGCGTCCTCGAACTGACCCTGGCGCCCAAGGAGAAAGTGCAGTGGCACGACACGGGGGAGGCGGTCACGGCCGAGGACGTGGCGGCGACCTTCGCCGTCTTCCAGCGCTGGCCCCATCCGTTGTTCACCCCGGTGGCCAAGCGGGTGCAGCGGGTCGAGACGGTGGGGGCCGGCCGGGTCCGCCTGGTGCTGGCAGAAGCGGACGAGCAGTTCCCCGCTCGGCTGGCGCAGCTGCCGCTCCTCCCGGCCCACCTGTGGCAGAAGGTGACCGAGCCGGCCCAGGTGCGGGAGGCCGTGGGGTGCGGCCCCTTCCGGTTGACCGAGTACCGTCCGGGGCAGGGGTATCAGTTTACGGGCGTGGAGGGGTACTACCTGGCTGAACACCGGGCGGCCGCCCTGGATCTGGTGGCCGCGAAGGATGAGGCGGCGCTGGCCGACCTCCTCTTCGACGGCAAACTGCACGTGACCTTGGCGCCGCTCTCCTCGGAGACCGCCCGCCGGTTCGAGGCGACCCTGCCGCGCCTTCGGGGTTTCCGCCTGCGCCCGGCGCCGGGCGGGGCTTACGTTTATCGTGCCACCGTCTTTTCCGATTGGCATTGGACCGACGACGGTCCGGTCAATCGTCTTTCGCTGCTTAAGCTGCCGGCGCTCGAGCGCTGAGTCTTTGGGTGAGGGAGAGGAAGAGGCATGAACCGCACGCGGCTACTCGGGCTCGTTCTCACGGGGGCACTTCTGCTCATGACCGGCACCTGGCCGGCGCTGGCCTGCTACACCACGACGGCGGCGGAGAGCCGGGCCGCCAACCTCATCGTGTTCGTGGTGGAGAACTTCGGGTTCGGCACGCAGAACCTCGCCCGGCTGGCGCTGGCGGGGGCCGAGAACCGCCTCAAGCTGGAGACCATGCCTTACGTCGGGGTGATGAACCTCTTCGGGCGGACGGGGCTCGCCGTCGACGAACGGGCCGCTCTCTGGCCGCTGGTCTGGGGGCTCAAGGCCGACGCCGGCGAGACGCCGCCGGGGGCTGCGGGGCGGGCCTCCTGGGTAAACCTGGTCCGGGCGAGCACCCGCTCGCTGGGCCTCGTGACCGACGGCCGGCTGGATGAGGAACCGTGGCCGCTCGGAACCTTGCAGCAGCCCTCCGCGGGGGGGACGAAGCTGGAAGCGCTGCTCAAGAACCCGCCCGCCTTCCTTTTCGGCTGGGCGCCGGAGGGGGAGAAGTGGGCGGAACAGGTGGCCGCCGGTGGCGCAGGGCATGCGAAAAGCGCCTCCGCCTGGACGGCGGAGGATGAGGGGGCCGCCTGGTACCTCCTGCCCGGCACGCCGGCGAACCCGCTGGCCGAGGAAGCCAAACCCACGCTGGCCCAGGTGGTGGAGCGGGCGCTCGCCCAGCTGAAACAGGACCCCGATGGCTTCGTGCTCGTGGTGCACGCCGGTGAAGTGGGACGGGCGCTCCGGGAGCGCGACCTGCCGCTCGCCGTCGCCCACCTCTCGCTCTTCGACGAGGCGGTCGGCAAGGCGCTCGCCTTTGCGGAGCAGACCGAGGGGACGGCGGTGCTGGCCGTCTCGACCGGCGACCCGGCGAACCTCACCCTGCGCGAGGGGTTCGCCGCCAGCAAACTCGACGCCCTGCAGCAGCCGCTGAGCCGGGTGGCCGCCGGCGTGAAGCAGGCGCCTTCCCCCGCCGCCGCGGCCGCCACGGTCCGGCAGGGGCTGGGGCTGGAGGTGAGCGAGGCCGAGGTCGCGGGGTGGCAGGGCCTGTCCGACGCGGACCTCCGCGCCCGTCTGGCCGACCGCGAGGCCGCCGCCCTGAACATCGCCTTCGATCCCGCCCGCCGGGCGGTGGGCCCGGCGCCCGTCTTCGCCTACGGGCCGGGGGCCTGGGTCTACGGGCGCCTCTTCGACGCCACCGAGTTGCCCTCGCTCATCGCCGGGCAACTGTGGCTCGACCCCCAGGGCCTGGTGGCCGGCACGCTGCCGCAGGCGAGCGCCCAGCTCACGACGAGGTAGCTACTTCTCCAGCTTCATCTCCACGGTCACGCTCTGTCCGGGGAGCAACGTGACCGAGGCCTGGGCGAGCGCGCCGTAGGTCACCAGGCCTCGTCCCTGCCCCTCGACCACCTGCCCGTGCTTGTTCGACTGCTCCCGGGCCTCCGCCGAGGTCTTCCAGGGCAAAAGCACCAGGCGGCCGGGGGTCCTCACGTCTCCCGGCGCCACGCTGAGCACGGCCACGCCGCGCTCGAACGAGATGGGGCGGACGACCCGGCGCCCGTGTCCGGTGGCGACCGAGATGGTCAGATCGCCGGTGTAGGGGCGACCCTGCCGGTCGCGGAGGAGAATCTTCACGGTGGTGGCCGGTTCGGTCCGGATGACCACGTAGACTTGGTTCGAGGTCAGCCGGTCGAGGGCCACGATGTCCGTTCCGTAGAGGTGGACGAAAGGGTACTGCCGGTCGTGGTTCCCTCGCTGCAGCTTGTAGGCCCGGGTCTTGACCTGCTCGTAGTCGACCACGTTCGTCATCGTGAATCTTCCGGCCGCGTCGGTTACAGTGTCGTGCTCGTCGCGGTTCGGGATCTTGTAGTAGGAGTTGTCGGTGTCGACTCCCTTCCCCGGCAGGACGGGGAGGAGCTTCAAGGGGTAGCCGGCCACCGGCTTTCCTTGCGGGTCGAGCACGGCTCCCTTGATGGTGAAGGGGCCGGGGATCACCGGGAGCGGGGCGCCGCTCGGGTCATGGGCGCTCCCGCGGCTGCCTGCCCCGGCAAGCAGGAGCAGCGCGAGCATGGTCACGGCGCTGAGCCGGCGACAGAGGCTCATAGCATGACCGTCCTCCGCGTCGACATTCCCGTGCCCTTCTCCGGGTGGCTCTTCCCGTGCGCGAAGCCCCAGGCGCTGCCGCTGCCGCTGCCCGAGGGGCCCCAGTCGCTGAACGACTGGGCCGGGCAGGGGGTGGTGCAGTCGCAACTGTAGCCGGGGCTGCCGGGCAGGGTATGGCACCAGTCGCACCCGTTGTACTTGCCGTCCCGCGAGGTGCCGGCGTGACACTTCGCGATCGCCGCGTTCATCCCGCACGAATTCTTCCCATCGTATCCGGTTCCGTTGGCGTTCGTAGTCACCGTCGCCCGGGTGATGAGGGCCGTCCGTAGCAGGCGCCCCCGCTGGTTGGTGGGTGTGGCCGGGCTGGGGTGCACGTCGTGACAGTCGACGCACCAGACCTTGTTCTCGGGCGTCTTGGGCACAGGCCCCTTATCATCGTGGTAGCCGCCTGGGAAGCAGTAGTAGCGGAAGCGGTGCCTGTTGGCGCCTTGATACCCGCTCCCCGAGCCGTCTCCCCAGTGGAACAGGCCTCTCACGCGGACCACCCCGTCGTCGTCGCCGATCGGTCCATCGATGTGCACTTTGTGGAGGTCGCGGTAGACTGCGCTCGGCAGCGAATCCGTGGTCGAGATGTTCTTGAAGTTGGTGTTCGCGGCGTCGGGCACTTTCGCCCGGCCGGCATAGGGGTTGCCGGGGTTGTTGTTGTGGCAGCCCAGGCAGTAGCTGTTGGGCAAAAGGCCCACCGCGCCCCGGTGGGAGCCCGTCTTGTAGGTGGTCACCGGCACCAGTTCCCCGGTTGCCACCCCGGTCTTCTTCACCATCCGGACGCCGCCCTGCTTCACCTTGTGCGGGTTATGGCAGAGGGAGCAGGCGTGGTTGGTTGTTTGGTATTGCGGACCCAGGTAGGTGTGGCAGCCCACGCAGAGGGCGCCTTCCTCCGCCCGGGTCATGGCGGTCGTCAGGGTCCCCGTCTGTGAGCCGTCGCGGGTGGCGCCGTGCGGGTTGTGGCAGTTGTAACATTCGCCCTTCTCGGCCTCACTCCCCGGGTACAGCGGGAGCAGGTCGACGCGGGTGGGATTGGGGTTCATGTGGGGGTTGTCGGGGGCTTCGCAGACGGCCTGCCCGGGGTAGTCGAGGGTGTGCCCGGAACCGGCGGTCTTGTGGCAGGCGTAGCAGAGCACGTTGGACGAGGTGGTCGCCGCGACCGAGAGCAGGTGGCGGTGGCCGTTGTTGATCCCGTGCGGCTCGTGGCAGTTGCTGCAGTCGCCCCGGGCTTGAGTGCCGAGGGTCAGCTTGACCGGCGAGCCGGGATCGGGGGCCACGAACGCGGAGTGCAGGGTCTTGTTGTAGATGCCCAGGGTGGACAGGCGGGGGTAAGTGCTCTGGTGGCACTGGAAGCAGGTCTCGTTTTCCGTGCCCTTCACGAACTGCTGCGAGTGCAGGACGTGGCAACTGCCGCAGAGGTTGGGGACGCGCCCGGAGGTCCCGTGCAGGTGGCCTTCTTCGGGCTGCAGGTCGAAACTCACCACTTCCGTCTGGGCAGAACCCAGGTTGACGGAGGTGCTGCTGGTGACGAACCCCTCTTTGCGGGCGTAGAGCGTCTGCCAACCGGCCGGCAGCGACGGGAAGCTGAAGCGGCCCTGGGCGTCGGTGAGCGCCACGGCCGAGCCCTCCAGCAGGGAGACGGCGACGCCGGGCGCGGGCTGGCCGGTGTGCATGTAGGTCACTGTTCCCTGGATGGACCCGGGCTGCAGAGCAGTGGCGGGCGCCGCCGGCCGGCGCGGGAAGAACAGGCAGCCCGAGGCCGTAAGGCCCGGGACGATCACCAGGAGCAAGAACCGGCATATGGCGGACCTGCGCATGGCTTGCTTACCTCCGGTCTCGGTTCAGTCGGGCAGGCGGTCGAGGACGAACTCCAGGGCGATGGTCTGGCCGGGTAGGAGCGCCACGCTGCGCTCACCCAGAGCACCGTAAGTGAGCAGGCCGCGCCCCTGTCCCTCGGTGGGTTGCCCGTGCGCCTTCGCTTGGCGGCGCGCCTCCTCGGGGCTGTCCCATTTGAGCAGAACCACCTTTCCGGGGCTCTGCGCGTCGCCGCAGGGCACGTGGAGGTAGGAGAGCCCGGCGGCGAACTCGGCGGGGATGGTGATCCGGCGGCCTTTCCCGGCGGCCACGGAGACCGAGAGGGAGCCGGTGAACGGGCGCCCGCCGCGGTCCCTGACGCTCAGCTTCAAGGTGGTCGCCGGTTCGGTGCGGATGGTCAGCTCGCAGGTCTCGGTGGTCAGCTTGTTCAGCGCCACGATGTCGGTGCCGGCCACGTGGACGTAAGGGAACCGCTCGTCCCACTTCCCCCGGGCGATCTTGTAGACCCGCCCGGCCACCTGGGCGTAGTCGAGCACGTTCGTCATGGTGAAGCGCCCGTTCTGGTCGGTCACGGTCGCGTGCTCGTCGCGGTTGGGAATCCGGTAGAAGGAGTTATCCATGTCAACCCCCTTGCCGGGCAGCACCGGGAGGAGTTTGACCGGGTAGCCGGCCAGCGGGCGTCCTTTGGGGTCGAGCACCTGCGCCCGGATAGTGAAGGGGCCGGGCAGCACAGGCCCCACCGGCTGGCCAGGGTCGTGAGCCGCGGCGGGAGGGCAGGCTGCGGCGAGCAGCGCGAACGCCAAGCATGCCACGAACGGTAAACCGGGGCGCCCCGCCGGCGAGCGTCTGGCCTTCATGGCGCAACCAGCTCCATGGTGACGGTCCGGCCCGGGACGAACAGGAGTTCCTGCTGGCCCAGGGCGCCGTAGGTGAGGGGCTTGCCCGGCCCCGGCCGGTCGCCGTGTTTTTCCGCTTCCCGGAAGGCCTCGAGCGCGTCGGCGTAGCGGAGGACGACCACCTTGCCGCGGGCCGTCACGGTGTTGTCGGCCGGCGAGAGGCAGGCGACGCCGTCGGTGAATTCGGCGACCAGCGTGCGCGGCCGGCCGCCCTCGGTCACCAGCGACACCACCCGGCTGCCCGTGAAAGGACGCCCATCGCGCCCCTTGAGGACGATCTTCACCTGGGAGATGGCGTACAGCCGGATGGTCAGCCGGATGACGCCGTTCGGATCGGTGCACCGGTCCAGGTGGACCGTGTCGGAGGCCTTCTCCTGATCATAGGGGAACTGGTCCTCCGCCCCGGCCCGGACGATGCGGTAGGTATGGGTGGCGACCTGCGGATAATCCACGACGCCCGTCATCTCGAAGCGCCCGTCGGGGCCGGTCACGGCGTAGTGGATGTTCCGCCCCGGAATGCGGTAGAAGGCGTTCTCCTTGTCCAGGCCCCGCTCCGGCTTGGTCGGGAGGAGCTTTACGGGGTAGCCGGCCACCGGAGCGCCCTCGGGGGAGAGAACGAGGCCCCGGATGGTGAAGGGGCCGGGGTGGTATTGCAGGGGCGCAGGCTGGGCCGTGACTGGCGGGCCGCCCACCGCCGGCAGGACGAGCGCCGCGACCGCTGCCAGGGTCAACCGCCGGATGAACGCCGCTTTCATAGCATCACCGGCCTTCTGCCAGTCGTGCGCGCGGCGTCGAAGTGACTCGAGCCGTGCTGGAAACCGGAGGGAATGCCCTCCCAGTTGCCGTCGCATTCGCCGCCCGCCCAGGTGGAGTAGGGGGCGCAGGTCACCGCGGTGCAGTCGCAGGCGTAGCCGGGGCTACCCCCGTTGCCCGCGTGGCACCAGTCGCACCCGGTGTACTTGTTGTTCCGGTCATGCCCGGCGTGGCAGGGGGCGAAGGCGGTGTTCATGCTGCAGGCGCCCTTCCCGTTGTAGCCCGTGCCGTTGCCGTTGCTCGTGACGGTGGCCGTCGTGATCAGGTTGGTCCGCAGGAGGCGGCCGCGCTGGTTCCCCGGCGTCGCCGGGTTGGGGTGGACGTCGTGGCACTGGATGCACCAGACTTTGTTCTCGGGGGTCTTGGGCACCGCGCCCTTGCCTTCATGGTACCCTCCCGGGTAGCAGCTTCCGTTCCGCTTTGTGCCGTAGCCGACGGTCGCGTAGAAGTTCCCGACCGTCACGATGCCGTCGTCGTCGCCGATGGGTCCGACCACGTGAACCTTGTGCAGGTCCCGGTAGTTGGCGTTCGGCAGCGACTCGGTGGTGATGTTCTTGAAATTGGTGTTGGCGGCGTCGGGCACCTTCGCCCGGCCAGCGTAGGGGTTGCCCGGGTTGTTGTTGTGGCAGCCCAGGCAGTAGTCGTTGGTGAGCTGCTTGCTGACCAACCGGTGGGTGCCCTGGTAGCCCGTCACCGCGACCAGTTCTCCCGCCGCCGAACCAGGCTTCTTGACCTGCACCACGCCGCCCTTCTTGACCAGATGCGGGTTATGGCAGAGCGAACAGGCGTGCTTGGTCGTCTCCACCGGCCGGCCCGTCCAGTAGGTGTGACACGTGACGCAGAGCTTGCCCTCCTCGTTGCGGGTCATGGCCGTCGTGAGCTGGCCGCCGGACGTGCCGTCCTTGGTAGCGCCGTGGGGATTGTGGCAGTTGTAGCATTCGCCCGCCTCCGCCTCGCTGCCGGGGTAGATCGTCAGGAGGTCGGGCCGGGTCGAGTTGGGCTTCATATGCGGGTTATCCGACGCTTCGCAAACGGTCTGGCCCGGGTAGTTCTTCGTGTGGCCCGAGCCTGGCTGGCTGTGGCAGGAGTAGCACAGCGGGTTGGACGACTCCGGCGCGGCCACGGTGAGCAGGTGCCGGTGGGAGTTGTTGATGCCGTGCGGCTCGTGACAGTTGACGCACTCGCCCCGCTCCTTGCCGCCCAGCGTAAGTTTGACCGGCGAGGGGTCGTCGGCCGCCACGGAGGCCGAGTGGAGGGTAGCGTTGTAGATGGCCTGGTTGGACATCCGGGGGTAGTTCCCTTGATGGCAGTTGAAACAGGGCGCGTTCGCCGACCCGCCCAACATCGCCGGCTGTTGGTGGAGCACGTGGCAGCTTCCGCACAGCCCGGGGACGCGGGAGGACGCCCCATGGAGGTGCCCCTCGGTGGGCTGCAGCAGGAAGGTGATCTCGGCGGTCTGCGCGCCGTCAAGGTCGACGGTTTCGCCGCAGGTGAGGTACTGCTCCTTGCTCGCGTAAACCGTCTGCCAGCCGGGGGGCACGGCCGGGAAGACGAACCGGCCCTGCTCGTCGGTGACCGCCACGGTGCTGGTCCCGAGGAGCGACACCGAAACGCCGACCGCCGGCCGCCGGGTGTCCATGTAGAGGGCGACGCCCTTGATCGACCCGGGAGCCTGACGCGTCTCCACCGCCCCCGGACTGGCGGTCCGGCGAGGGAAGAAGAAGCACCCGGTCGTGCCGACGGTCAAGAGGAGCAGTGCCGGCAAGAGGAAACGCCCCACCGAGCGCCTGTCCATCCGGGTAGCCACCTCCGCAGCATGGGATAGCCTTCCTTTCTCAAGATTTCGAGGCGTAGGAAAGAAATCCCTTTCAAGACAGCGGGGCGAAGTGATAGGCATATCCGCCAGGCCGGAGACGGCCGGCAGGCCCGCTGGATGGCAGGAATTCGAATGCCGTTTCCCGAAAGACGAAAAGGCGAAGAGGCGAAGAAAGGAAGGAGGTGTCCGGCCTTGGCATCGCGCTGGCTGGCCGAGTTGCCCCGCTTCGGGGTGGTCGACCTCGTCGACGTGCTCATCATCACCTACGTGGTGTACAAGGTCATCACCTTCCTCCGCAACACCGGGGCGGTTTCCCTGCTCAAGGGCCTGACCGTCCTCTTCGTCGCGACCACCCTCTCCGGTTGGCTGGGCCTGAGGGCGGTCAACTGGCTCCTCGAACGGGCGCTCACCGGCGTCCTGGTGGCCCTCCCGGTCGTGTTCTATCCCGAACTCCGCCGGACGCTGGAGCAGCTGGGCCGGGGTTCAGTGCTGCGGCGAGGCGGGTCGGAGCCCGGCAAGGCGGAACGCACCGACCTGGTGGCGGCGGTGGTCCGGGCGGCCAGCCTTCTCTCCGCCGACAAGACGGGCGCCCTCATCGTGCTGGAGCGCGAGACAGGGCTCCAAGAGTACATCGACACCGGGATCGGCCTCGACGCCCGGGTCAGCGCTGAACTGCTCATCAACCTGTTCACCCCGAATACGCCGCTGCACGACGGCGCCGCCGTCATCCGGGGCAACCGGCTGGCGGCCGCCGGGTGTTTCCTGCCGCTTTCCGACAACGCCCGGCTGCCCAAGGAGCTGGGGACCCGGCACCGGGCCGGCCTCGGGATTGCCGAAATCTCCGATGCCGCAGTGGTCATCGTCTCGGAGGAGACCGGGGTAATCTCGCTCTCCGTCGGCGGGCAGCTCGAACGGCACCTCGACGAGGAGGCGCTGCGCGAGCGGCTCGTGGCGCTGGTGGGGCCGAAGCCCGGCTCCCGCCCGTGGTGGACGGAGACGGCCGGGCTGAAGGGGAACCGACATGTTTAGCTTCCTGCGCCGGGAAGACACCTGGCTGAAGCTCTTCTCCCTCCTGGTGGCCCTCGCCGTCTGGGTCTACGTGGCCAGCCGCGGCACGGGGCCGGCTGAGGTGGGCTGGCGGGTCAACGTCCCGCTGGAGGTGCGCGGGCTCGCCTCTGGCCTGGTGGCGGGCGGCCTTCCCGGCGCGATCGAGGTGGCGGTGGTCGCCGCCCCCGGCGACGAGGCTCAGGTGAAGAAACAGCTCCGGGCGGTTCTGCCGCTCGAAGGGCTGGGGGCGGGCCACCACCGGGTGGCCGTGCGGGTTCCGGCGCCTCAGACCGGCCGGGTGGTCGGCGTGAGCCCCCGCTGGGTCGAGGTGGACCTCGAGGCGTTCGGCGAACGCACCGCGGCCGTGCAGGTGGAGGTATCCGGAACCCCGGCCGCCGGTCTGGTGGCGGGGCCGCCGCAGGCGGCGCCGGGCGAGGTGCGGCTCAAGGGGTTGGCGAGCCGCCTGGCCGCCGTCGCCGGCGTTCGGGCGAGCGTCACGGTGGAGGGCGCCGGCGGCGAGGTGCGGCTGGCCGTGCCGGTCACGCCGGTGGATGCCGCCGGACGGACGGTCGCGGGCGTGACCTGCGAACCTGCCGAGGTGGAAGTCACGGTGCCGGTCGGGCCGCAGGCCC
>JBLNBQ010000134.1:0-5680 GCA_050260095.1 Chitinophagales bacterium | reverse complement strand
TGGTAACGGTAAACTGAAAGTGCACCACTTCGGCCATCAAGAAGTGCACCACGCGGCCACGTAGAGTGATCCACCCCGGCCACCAAACCCTGTATCATGGATGTTGTCTGGACAGCCATGGATACGGGGGTTATGAGGTGATCGGAGTGGACCAAATCCAGTCTATCAGAGTGCTGTTCTTTCGAGAAGGCCTGTCCATGAGACAGATCGCTGAGCGGACCGGGCTCAACCGACGCACGGTGGCCAAGTACATCGGGACCGACGGACCTTGGGAAATGAAGAAGGCCGAGCGCAGGTACCCCGTAACCGGCGCCTTGAGAGAGATGGTGCGGGAAATCCTGCTTAGGGACAAGCTCTCCCCCTCCCGCAAGCAGACCCACACGGCCAAGCGGATCCACGACCTACTCTTGGAGCAGGGATACTCTTGCTCGGAGCGTTCGGTGCGCCGGCTGGTGGCCTCGCTCCGAGAAGAACTCTCCCTCGCCGAGAAGGAGGCTTTCCTGAGTCTTAAGTTCCAGTACGGCCAGGCGGCGCAGGGGGATTGGCTGGAGCCATGGGTTAAGCTGGGCGGCCAACTCACCCGGGTGAACGTCTTCGCCCTGCGCCTTTGCGCCTCCAGAGCATGGTGGGCGAGGGCCTACCCCAGCCAACAGATGGAGTGCTTCCTGGATGGCAACCAGCGCGGCTTTGAGTACCTTGGCGGCGTACCGGCGGTGGTGGTCTACGATAACCTGCCCACCGGCGTTACCCTTCGTCACGGTGAGCGCTGGGAGAACCCGCAGTTTGTGCGGTTCCAGGCCCACTTCGCCTTCCAGAGCCGCTACTGCACCCCCGCCAAGGGCAATGAGAAAGGGCAGGTTGAAAGCCTGGTTAAGTTCCTGGAGCACAACGTCTTCACCCCCATCCCCGAGGTGGAGAGCCTGGAGGAACTGAACGAGTTCATCGCTGCCAAGATGGCCAGGCACCTCAAGGAGGCTTACGTGCCGGACTCGGCACTGAGGGTGCATGAGGCTCTGGCCACCGAACGCGAGCATCTGCTGCCGCTGCCGGCCAAGCCGTACGACGTGGCTCGGATCATTCAGACCAACACCGGCAAGTACGCCCGTGTGATCTTCGACGGGGTGAAATACTCGGTGCCCGTGGCCTGCGCTTACCGGACAGTGGAGGTGAAAGGCTACCCCGAGCGAGTCCTGGTCTACCACCAGGGGCAGGTGATTGCCGAACACCGGCGGCAATACACCAAGGGTGCAGAGGTGGAACTGCTAAGCCACCGGGTGGACCTCCTGGCCAGGAAGCAGGGCGCCCTGGGCCACGCCAAGGCGGTCCTGGCGAGCGAAGCAGCCCAGGTGCTCCAGCGCTTCCATGAGGGCCTCACAAACAACTCCCCGACTGCCGCCCGAGAGATGGCCTTCGTACTCGGGTTGTTCAAGAATCATGACCACGCTCTGGTAGCTGAAGCTTTGGAGGAGGCGATGGCTAAGGGCTGCTACAGCTACGATGCAGTCCGCTGCCTCCTGGATGGGCTGACGAGCGCCGGCCAGCCTGAGCCGCTGGATCTTAGCGTCCACCCGACTCTCGGGGAGATCAAGGTACTGAAGCCTCGCTTAGGTGCCTATGACCGACTACTCTCCGGCCAGGGGGTGGCGCAGCGATGAACTCCGCCAACGAGGCGATCCTCGCTAGCTACTTGAAGATGCTAAAGCTCCCGGGCCTGGCCCAGGGTTACCGGAGCGTGATCCGGGAGGCGGAGGCGGCGAACCTGCCCTACTCCGAGTTTCTACAGGCCTGCCTGGAGCAAGAGCTGGGGCTCAGAGAGCAGAAGCGCATCCAGCGCAAGCTCAAGGCGGCGAAATTCCCCCTGACCAAGACCTTGGAGAGTTTCGATTTCTCGGCCCAACCAGGCATCCCGGCCAACCGGATCCTCTCCCTGGCCGACTGCAGCTACATCCGGCAGAAAGAGAATCTCATCTTCGCAGGCAACCCTGGCACCGGCAAGACCCACCTGGCGATTGCCCTTGCGACCATCGCCTGCCAGAAGGGCTTCAGTGTCCGGTTCTACCGAGCCATAACCCTGGCGAACGAACTGATGGCCGCCCAGAAGGAACTGAGTCTGGGGAGGTTGGAGAAGCGCTGGCTGCGCTATGACCTGACTGTGATAGACGAGCTCGGCTACATCCCGTTCAGCGCCGAGGCGGCCGATCTCATGTTCCACTTCGTCTCTTCCCGCCACGAGGCGGGCAGCACCATAATCACGACCAACCTGGACTTTTCCCGCTGGACGGAGATCTTCGGAGAGGAGGGGCTCACGGCGGCGGTGATTGACCGCCTGGTACATAAGGCACACATCATCGCGACCAATGGTGATAGCTTCCGGTTCAAAGAAAGCCTAAGACGCAGGGAGACAGAGGCCTGTTAAGCCATGCCGGGGTGGTGCACTTTTTCGTGGCCGCACTGGTGCATTTCGCGATGGCCATTTCCAAGAGCCGACGGCTTGCGCACCGTTCTCGTGGAGCTTCCGGTAACCCCGGCGTACGCAGCGGAAGTGTCTTCCCGACACGCCATGGAGGACCGGTTGTGGCGCCAGAAGGTGTTCGCTGTACTGAACCCGGACCTGAAGGTGCGCCTGGATTCTTTACCGACAGGCGTAGCTGCTTCCGACTTCCTGGACTATCAGCATCTGAGACGCCGTGGCGCAGTCAAGGTCAGTGTCATCATGGCACAGATCATATCTCGAGAATTCCACTCACCATGATCTAAGAGGTCGCCCCCTCCGCTCCCGAGCATGGGTGGCGAGGACAAGGCCGCAGAGGATCCAAAACGCTCCGCCAATCTCAAATCCCCAGATTGGGATGTCAACCTGCTGATGTACCAGAGTACCGACCAGCGCGGCGAAGATGCCCTGATAAAGCAGTCCCTTCCGCAGGGCTAGTTTCCCCGCCACCCAGAGGATGCGGCCCAACAGCACCACGAAGACCGTGAGTCCAAGGATGCCAAACTCCGCCGCCACCTGCAAAAGCAGGTTGTGGGCAAAAGCCGCCCCCGGGTCGGGGTCCCCCGGGAGGATGTAGTGCGGGTAAACCTCCCCGAAAACGCCGGCGCCAACGCCAATCCAGGGGTGATCCCGGATCATGTTCAACGTGGAGCGGTAGATGTAGACCCGGGACATGTTCTTGGACACGTCGAAGGCCGCCAGAAAGCGATACGAGAAGGCAGGACTCAGGGCCAGGATAAGGATGAGCGCCACCACTCCGGTTGCGGCCCACCACCGCAGGCGCCGGTTGACTGAGCCTAGCGCCGCTGCCATGGTGACAAATCCAAGCCAGGCGCCTCGGGATCCGCACGCCAGGAGTGCCGCCACCGTCAAAAGACTGTAGGGGATGACGAGATATCGCCAGCGCCCCTCCAGTCCGGACAGATATCCAATGGTCACTCCACCGCAGAGAATGGTGAGGGTACCCAGCCCGTTCTCGCCAGCAAACAAGGTGATGCCTCTCGCCTGATGGGTCACCAGGGTCCGTACCACCGCATACAGGAATGAAGCGGAACTGCCCACAGCCAAGAGGGGCAGCAGTCTGGCGGTAAGCAATTCGAACCGCTCGGCCAGCCACTCGGAGCCGAAGACGAACGCCCAAGTCAACAGGGCGAAACCAAGGGTGAAGGCGAACGCCACCCGACGGTCCAGTGATGCGAAAGCACTGACCACCATGGCAGCAAGGAGCGCCACGAAGAGCCAGTGCCCCGGGTCCTCCAAGCGTGGTCCCCACTTGCGACGCGCCCAGGCTCCTAAGAGGCCAGCCGCCACCAGAAGCAGCCCCAATGACGTATTCCCGAACCCCTGGAGCAAGAAGGCTGCGACCCAACCACTGGTCAGTACCAGACTCGCTTCTCTCATCATTGGCTCCCCGGCTGTGGACGATCCGGGCTAGCTTCCAGACTCCGTCGCAGCTTCGCCGCGCCGGAACGAAGAACGTCTATCACTAGCCCTACCTCAGGCACGCGTAGAATCACCACTGACACGGCGTACGACAGGATTCCGGAAGCCACTGCCGCGCCTAGCCTGACCGCCTGGGATACGACCCCACCGCCTGGCACCAACGCCGAAACCCTGGAGAAGACGAACTGTACCACGGTCGCCATCCCGGCAGCGGCGACGACAACCCGCCAGACCGAGTTGGCGATGGACCGCAAGTCAATCCCGGGGCACTCTTCCCGGCTGACGTGGCGGAGGCGACCGCCCAAGAGCCAGAGGAGAGTCCACGAACTGAAAACCACCGCCAACGACGTCCCCAGCGCCAGTCCGCCCTGCCGAAGCGGGCCGACCAGACACAGGTTGACGATGACGTTCACGACAACCGCCAGAATCCCCACGAGTATGGGTGCGATCGTCTCCTGAACCGAATAGAACGCCTGGGCGGCAAGGTCGCGCAGCGTAATGACTGCGACCGCTATGGAGAAGAAAAGTAGCGCCCAGGCGGTCTCGGCGGTAGCCCGGTGATCGAACGCGCCCCGCTCGAACGCCAGACGAACCAGTGGCGTCCGGAGTACCATCATTCCTACCGCTACCGGCGTCATCACGAAGAAGATGACCTTTACGGTCTGAGTAAAGACGGAACTGTACCGGCGCCAATCGCCTTCGGCTGAAAGCCTCGCCAGCGTGGGGTACATGACGGTGGTGATCGCGGTACCCAACACTGCGGGAACGAGCATCATCAGCTTGACAGCGTAGTTGAGCGCGGCGATGCTGCCCTCGGCGAGGTGTGAGGCCAGCATCCGGTCCACAACCAGTCCGAACTGAAGCACCGAGCTGCCAACCAGCACCGGCAGGGACAACTGGGCGATCCTCCGCAGTGACGGATCCCGGACGTCCAAACTTGGCCGCCAGGAATACCCCAGTTTCCTCAGTGCTGGAACTTGGACCGCAGCCTGGACCGTTGCGGCGACCAGCGTGCCCACCGCAACTGCCTCGATGCCGAATCGCGGGCCGAGGAACACCACCGAACCAATGACGACCAGGTTGAGCCAGACTCCCACCGTTGCCGGAATCAGGAAACTCCCCTCCGTCTGGAGCATCGCCGTGAATACTCCGCTCAAGACCTGCCACAACACCATCGGAAACATGATTCTGGTAAGTCGAATAGTGAGAGAGAGGAGTTCACCCTGGAACCCGGGAGCCACCAGTCTGGTAAGCGGCCCAGCCGCCAGTTCGCCCAGACTGATCAACACCGCTGCCAAGAGCAGAGTCGCGTTAATGGTTGAACTGGCGAGGGCGAAAGCACCCTCCCGCCCCCGCTCCTTCAGGGCCTTGGCGTAAACGGGGATGAAACTGGTGCCCACTGAGGTTCCCACCGCGGTAAGAGCCAGGCCTGGTACGGTCTGCCCCACAAGGTAGGCATCGGTAACGTGAGTCGCTCCGAAGACTGCGGCCAGCGACGCCTCGCGTGCAAACCCCAGAATCTTGCTTAGGATCGTCAAGGCGGAGATGACCGCCGCGGCCTTCAGCAACCGGTCACGCAAGCCCAACTGTCCGACCTCCGGTCATCGCCACTGGTATGTGGTCCGGACTGCCTCGGCGACCTCGTTCACCCCCGGGTAGTACGCCCGCTCTTCGGTGGGACTTGACGGCGCCGGGACGTCCGGCAGGGTCACGCGTCGGACGGGCGCCTTCAAGGCAGTGAAGGCC
>JBLNBQ010000133.1:0-3644 GCA_050260095.1 Chitinophagales bacterium | reverse complement strand
CGGCCGGGGTGGGCAAGACCTATGCCATGCTGCTGGCGGCCAGAGAGCGACTGGCCGAGGGGACCGACGTCGTCGTGGGCTGGGCCGAGAGCCACGGCCGCCGTGAGACCGAGGCGCTGCTCGCTGGGCTGCCCACGGTGGAGCCTCGCCGCGTGGAGTATCAGAATCGCACGTTTGCGGAGATGGACCTCGACGCCCTTCTGGCGCGCCACCCGGCCCTCGCCATCGTCGACGAGCTAGCGCATACCAACGTGCCCGGGTCGCGGCATGTCCGGCGCTTTCAGGACGTGGAGGAACTGCTGGCTGCGGGGATCAACGTCTACACCGCTCTCAACATCCAACACGTCGAGAGCCTGAACGATGCCGTAGCCCGCATCACGGGCGTACGGGTCCGTGAGACGGTGCCTGACAAGGTGTTGGAGAGCGCCGAGATCAAGCTGGTGGATATCCCGCCCGAGGAACTTCTACAGCGCCTGAACGAGGGGAAGGTCTACGTTCCTGATCAGGCCCGGGAGGCGCTCCGCAAGTTCTTCCGCCTCGGCAACATCGGTGCCCTCCGGGAACTCGCGTTGCGCTACGCCGCAAGCCGGGTGGACCGCGACGTCGAGACTTACATGGAGGCTCACGCCATCCAGGGCCCCTGGCCCAAAGCAGAACGGGTGCTGGTTTGCGTCGGACCGAGTCCTCTCTCCGCGCAACTCGTCCGGACGGCCTACCGCCTAGCCGAGAGCCTGCACGGAGAGTGCCTGGCCCTGTACGTTGAGACGCCGGAGCATCCGGTTGGCCAGCGGGAGGGCGAGCAGTTGGCCCGCAACCTTCGCCTGGCGGAGGAGTTGGGCGTGGAGGTCGTAACCGGCTCGGGAAACGATGTCGCCGAAGAGGTCTTGAACGTCGCTGTGCAGCGCAACGCGACGCACATCGTCATCGGCAAACCGATCCGGGGCGCATGGCGGGAGTGGCTGCACGGGGCGGCCGTCGTGGACCGGATCATCCGGCGGAGCGAAGGCATCAGCGTCCACGTCATCCCGGGAAAGGCCGCCGAGCCGACCCTGCCGGTTCCCGCACTCCCCTCACGCCCGGCGCATCAGGTGGCGCCCCTGGTCTCCATCCTGGCGATGGTCGGCGGGGTCACCCTGATCGGCAAGCTGCTCGATCCGACCATCGGCCTGGTGAATGTCGCCATGGCCTATCTCTTGCCGATCATGACCACCGGGCTGCTCTGGGGCACCTCCTGGGCGGTCGTAGCCGCGCTAAACAGCATCTTTGCCTTCGACTTCCTATTCGTCCCGCCGGTCCTGCGAATCACGGTGGAGGACGAGAAGTACCTCTTCGCCTTCGCCATGTTCCTCGTGGTCGCGGTGTGGGTGGGGACCATGGCCGGAAGGCGGCGCCGGCACCTGGCCAACCTCCGGGAACGTGAGAAGCGCATCGGCGCTCTCTACGCCCTCAGCCGGAAGATGGCTGGGTCGGCTGATCTCTCCTCGACTCTGCAGGTCGCCGCTGAGATGACCGCTCAGGCGGTGGGCGTCAGAGTAGCGATTCTTATCCCGGATGAGCAGGGGGAGTTGCGCGAGCGAGGCAGCGCACCGGTCGGCAGTGGAGGAGGCGAGGCTCAGTGCTTCGGTCCCAATGAGCGTGCCGTTGCCACCTGGACCTTCGTGAACGGGCGCGCCGCCGGCCGAGGAACGGAGACGCTGGACGGGGCCAACGTGCTCTGCCTTCCGTTGTCGCTGGAGGGCGACCAGGTGGGAGTGCTCAGCGTCTGGCCGGACCCGAAGAGTCCACGCATGCTGCCCGATCAGCGGCACCTCCTGGAGGCCTTTTCCAGCCTGATCGCGGTGGCGGTGAACCGGGTTCGGCTTTCCGAGCAGGCGCGGCAGGCTTACCGCCTGGAGGAGTCGGAACGGTTGTGGATGGCGCTCTTCAATTCGCTCTCCC
Source organism: Chitinophagales bacterium (assembly GCA_050260095.1). GTDB lineage: Bacteria > Bacillota > UBA5301 > DYFA01 > DYFA01 > JBLNBQ01. Next base: position 1,706 of record JBLNBQ010000133.1, on the reverse strand, counting down.
ATGACCTGCGCACCCCGCTTTCGTCGGTGACGGGCGCCGTGACGAGCCTGTTGGAGGGGGGAGACGTCTTCGATGACTCCGCCCGGCGCGAACTCCTACTGACCATCAAGACTGAGGCGGCGCGACTCAACCGGCTGGTGGGGAACCTGTTCGACATGGCCAGGGTCAAGAGCGGCCGCTTGCAGTTGCACAAGGAATGGTGCAACATCGAGGAGATCATCGGCGTGGCGGTAAGCCGCGTCGAGGACCAGGCCAGGAACCGTCCGCTGGAGGTCACCGTGGAGCAAGATCTGCCTCTGGTCCACGCCGACCTCGCACTGCTGGAACAGGCGGTCGTGAACCTTCTCGACAACGCGTTCAAGTATTCTGCCCCCGGAAGCGCGGTACGCGTTGCGGCCCGGAGAACCGGCCAGTCACTGGTTGTTTCGGTGACCGATCAGGGGAGTGGGATTCCCCCCGCTGATCTTGACCGGGTTTTTGAGCAGTTCTACCGTGGAAAGAACCCAGGGCAGGTGCGTGGGACAGGGCTGGGACTCACCATCTGCAAGGCGGTGGTCGAGGCTCACGGGGGTACGATTGGAGTCCAAAGCGAGCAGGGAAAGGGCACGACCTTCTCCTTCGCCCTGCCGCTCACCGCGGTGGCCCCGCAGAGTAGGCCCATTTCCGAGGAGGTCGGCGTGGATGGCTGAACCTCAGCGGCGAATTCTGGTCATTGATGACGAGCCGCAGATCCGGCGGCTGCTCAAGGTGGCCCTTACCGCGCATGGGTACCAGGTGGACGACGTACCCACCGGGCAGGAGGGGCTGAACCAAGCCGCGGTACTCCACCCCGACCTGATCCTGCTCGACCTCGGGCTCCCCGACCTGGACGGCGTAGAGGTGGTTCGCCGGCTCAGGGAGTGGTCCGCTGTCCCGGTGATCGTCCTTTCCGTCCGAGAGCAGGAGGCTGACAAGGTGGGGGCCTTGGACGCCGGGGCGGACGACTATTTGACCAAGCCTTTCGGCATGGGCGAACTCCTGGCGCGCCTCAGGGTTGCCCTGCGCCGGAATGAACCGAAGGAAGAGGAGCCGGTCCTGACGCTCGGTTCGCTCATGATCGACCGGGCCCGGCGCGTGGTGACGGTTGATGGCCGCAAGGTGAGACTGACCCCCACCGAATACGAGATACTCAAGACCCTGGCCCACGACGTCGGCCGGGTTATCACCAACCGCCAGTTGCTCAGGTCGGTGTGGGGGCCGGGCTACGAGAACGAGACCCATTACCTTAGGGTGTACGTCGGCCAGCTACGGCGGAAGCTGGAGAAGAATCCTTCCCGCCCGGAACACCTGCTCACCGAGCCGGCCGTGGGTTACCGGTTGATTTGACGGGGTGATGCTCGCACCTCAAGTCCCGGGCGCAACCGTGGAGCTCACCCTCTGACGGCCATGGCAGAACCCTACTCCACAACAAAATAGCAGCTTGAACGGCTGCCCCACCCTGCCCTCCAGTATAGAGCCGCGGTCCCGCTCATATAATAGGGCCGTGGAAGGGGGTGAGGATGTGGAGACCATTACCATCGGGACGGCCGAGAACCTGGATGGAGTGCGGTCCCGGGTGACCTCCGAACTGCGCCAGTTGCAGGAGGAGGAGGGCTTCCACATCACGATCGCGGAGAAGACCCGCGGCAAGCTCACCTTCCTTGGCTGCAACGTGGAGGGAACCCCGG
>JBLNBQ010000132.1:0-2791 GCA_050260095.1 Chitinophagales bacterium | reverse complement strand
ATGGCGGAAGAGCTGGAACGCCTGGGTGTCTCCTGCTACATCGTCCCGCAAGCCTGGATGATCTTCGCCAGGGCCAACCGGTTGGTGCTCACCGTCAACTGCCTTCTGAACGCTGGGCCTGTGCGTCGCCTCTGCGAGATCATCGCCCGAGAAAACATAGACGTCGTGTACTCGAACTCAGCGGTCATCTTCGGCGGTGGGGTCGCCGCGAGGTTGACCGGGCGGGCCCACGTCTGGCATCTGCACGAGCTGGTCGGAAGCAACCCCCGCTTCACCTTCGGCTTCGGACTTAAGATCCTGAAAGCTTGCCTCCGCACGCTCTCCGATCAGATCGTGGTGGTCTCGAGCGCCGTCGCGGCCGACCTCGGCCTAACTGAGCTGGCTGACGAGGTGGCGGTCGTTCCCAATGGCCTTCCCCCGGGTGCCTGGGAGGAACCCGAACTCGGCGACCTCCAAGCCCTCCGGACCGAACTGGGGCTCCCGGCCGGCCGCCGAGTCCTGCTCTTCCTGGCCAACCTCGGCCCCGGCAAGAGGCCCGAACGGGCCATCGCCGCTTTGGCCGCGCTGGGGCGCACCGATATACAACTCCTCATGGTGGGCAACCCTGGCCGCCGGAAGTACATGCGGAACCTCCAGAGCCTAGCCGAAGGGTTGGGCGTGTCCGAGCAGGTGACCTTCGCCGGCTACCGCGCGGATGTCCGTCGCATCTTGGCGCTGGCCGACGTCTCTCTGGTCCCCAACGAAATAGAGGCGTGGGGCCTGGCGACCGCCGAAGCCATGGCGGCGGGCGTGCCCGTGGTGGCAGGCAACAACCTCGACCTGATCGAGGATGGGCGGACCGGCTTTCTCGTGGAGCCCGGCAACGCCGCGGCGATGGCGGAGAAGGTCGCTCTGCTCTTGGACGACGCTGGCCTGCGCCAACGCATGGGCGAGGCGGCCCGGGAGTCGACCAGGCAGTACACCGTCGCCCGCCAGCTGGCCGGGGTTGCCGCAGCGCTCGACCGGGCCGCCGCGGCGCCGGTTCGCCGGTGGACCCTGTTCCAACTGCTCAGGCAAATCGTGCGCTAGTCGGCGATGGCGAACTGCACCGTCACCCTGGCCCGGACCTTCACCTCGCCTGGCATGAACGGCGTGGAAGGCGCCGCGTCAGCGGCGCCGGAAGCCTTGGCGTACATGAGGTAGGGCGGGCCGCTGGTCGACACCTCGTCGGACACGCTGAGCACCTTGCCAAGCGTCAGGCCGAGCGCACCGCTCATCGTCTCCGCCTTGCGGCGCGCCTGGGCGCAGGCCCGCCGGAGCGCCTCGGCCTCCGCCGCGCTCACGTTGGCGGTGGTGAAAGTGACGTCGTAGACGGTAGTGGCTCCCGCCGCCACCGCCGTGTCCACCACGGTGCCGACCCTGTCCAGATCCTTCACGGTCACGCTTAGGCGATTGTTCACCTGGTATCCGGTGAGGAGCTGCTTCCCCTTGGCGGCGTCGTAGGTCGTCACCGGGTGGATGCTGAAGCCGGCCGACTTGATGGCGTCCTTCGGCAGCCCCAGGCCTCCGAGCCGAGTGACGACCGCCGTCGTGAGCCGGGCGTTCTCCCGCTGCGCCTCGACGGTGGTCTTGGCCAACGTCTCCACCGCCAACTGCACATGCGCCACATCGGCTTGCAGTGCGACCTCCCCTTCCCCCGTTACGAAAAGGCTCCCGCCGTTCGCCGGTTCGCCCGCCGCCAAAGCCGGCAACGCGCCGGCCAGCACCAGGACCGTCACCAACACAAGAGCCTTGAGAAGCCTGAGATGCACCTTCATGCGCGCCCCTCCTCACGTGTCGTCGCAGGAATCCTTCTCCCCGCCCGCCGGTTCCCCTGCCGTCCCCGCGACCGTCCCCGTGACCCTCCGCGGGACTAAGGCATATGATGCGATGCCCGGCCACAGCGGCCGGCAGAAGGGGGAATTGCGGTGGCTGTCAGCATCTACGTCGTGAAGCCCGGAGATACCCTCTGGGCTATCGCCCGGGGCCAGGGCGTTTCGCTGGACGCCTTGATTTCGGCTAACGCCTTGCCCGATCCGAACCAGTTGGTGGTCGGGCAGGCCTTGATCGTCCCGTCCGGGACTACCACCCAGCGCACCTACACCGTTCAACCCGGGGATACCCTGTACGCGATCGCCCGCCGATTCGGCACCACCATCAGTGCGCTGGTCTCGGCCAACCGGCTCGCGAACCCGAACCTCATCTATCCGGGACAGATTCTGATTATCCCCGGAACGACGCCTACACCGGGCCCGGAAGTGACCGTGAACGGCTACATCTTCCCCATCAGCCGGACGGCGGCCGCCGGCCTTCTGGGCGCGATCGGCGACCTCCTGACCTACCTCAGCGTCTTCTCCCTGCCGGTCGACGGGCGCGGCGGGTTCCTCGCCATCGGAGACGTGGCGCCGGTGGTAACCGAAGCCAGGTCGCGACGGATCGTCCCACTCATCACGCTGAGCAACTTCTCGCCCGACGCCGGCACCTTTACGCCTGACCTGGCTCATGCGGTCCTGTCCGATCCGGACGTGCGCAGCGCCACCATCGAGAACCTGGTCGGGTACATCCGGGCCGCCGGCTTCCTCGGGGTCAACGTCGACTTCGAGAACATGGACCCGGCCGACCGGGCGCTCTACAACGACTTCATCCGGGTGCTGACCGACCGGATGCACACGGAGGGGTGGCTCTCGACGCTGGCGATGGCGCCCAAGGCGGCCGACCTGCCCACCCTGCCCTGGGTCGGGACGTTCGACTACGCCACGCTGGGTTCCATCGT
>JBLNBQ010000131.1:0-4164 GCA_050260095.1 Chitinophagales bacterium | reverse complement strand
ATATACGAAATCGGTTTCTCCCTCGAACACGATAAACTCCCAAAGGGATATCGACTTGAAGGGAGGCAGCCTGTCGAGTTCCTCATGGATGGGAGATTGTTGGAGCAACGGACCATTGCTTCGGCGGAGCGCACTGGGTCTAGGAACCCACAGTGGATCGAAAGAGTCACGCTGCCTACGTTTGAGCTACCGTTCATGCGGAAGCACGCCAATAGGCTGACGCTGAGACTCGCTGCACTGACCAGTGATCCGCAGTTGACTGCACATAAGGATACAGCGCGATTGTACGTAGCAGTCTCTACAAGACCATGAATCCACCGTAGGTACGGATTCGTCATCGGCCAACACGAGGACCCATGGGTGGTGTAATTGATGCCAGGCGTCAGCTTAGTTGTGCACGATGAACGTCCAACTGCTGGAAGGAGTGAGTTGGCTTGGAGACGACGCGAACGGCCACTCGGCGAAATGCTTGTCGGACGGCCGTTTTCTTGGGCCTTGTTATCCTAGGATTCTTGGGGGGCCTTCCATTGGCGGCCGCAACTGGCCCTAAGCTGGTGGTCTCCGAAGAGACGTGGGACCTGGGGACCATGGCCCCCGGACCGGTTGTTGAGCATGTCTTTACGATTCACAACGCTGGCACCGACGACCTTGTCATCGGCAACGTCAAGGCGACGTGCAAGTGCATTGCGGCCATCTCGTGGCCCAAGTTGGTACCGGCCGGCGGCAAAGGTGAGATCAAGGTGAGCCTCAAGACCGAAAAGAGATCGGGGCCATACAAGAAGCTCCTTGTGATCGAGTCAAACGACCCCCTTGAACCGGTGAAGAAGATCGAAATCGTTGGGGTGTTCACCGCGCCTTCGCTGTAGCCTGGGCTGTAGATGGTGCTTGTGTGCCGGCCGCCCTCGGGCGGCCGGTTTCTCTTCCCCCTGACTCCCTTCCCATCCGGCTCACCATCCGAACTCGGCGCCATCCGCCAGGCCGTCCTCGCCGCCTGGGAAGCCCCCCGGACCGACGCCCTCCACCAGACCCTCACCGAGTACAGTTGGGAACGGGCCGTGGTCGAGACGGTAAGGGTGTACGAGGCGCTGCTCAGCTAGAACCAGTCCTGCACGACCTTGGCGAAGGAACCGGGTCGGGCTGGGCGAAGTCTCCGCGCCAGGAGAGGTTCTGTGCGGTTCGCCAGTGCAGGTGGGGAAGGACGGGCGGATGGAATTCCTGAAAGAGGCATGGTCGCTCTTCAAGGCCTCGTGGGTGCGGTACGTGAAGTTCGGGTTGTTTAGTGGTGCTCCTGTATGGAATCCTCTGGGCGGCCGGGACTGGTAGCGTCCTGGTGGTCCTGGCTCTGCTCGCCCTCCACGGCGGGTTGATGCCCGAACTCATCGTCGCATGGCTCTTCGGGCTGATGCTGTGCGAGTTCGTCGTGCTGATGCCAGTCCAGACGTACATGTGGCACTACGTCATCTCGGAGCCTTACTATTCGGGGGGTCGAAGCTGTGGAGGATCCTGCGCCAGTCCCTCCGCCGCTGGCCGAGGATGATCGTCCAGGGCTTCGTCGGGCTAGTACTCAACGCTCCGCTCCTGGTGCTCTGGGCGTATCTGCTGTTCCACGACGGGTGGCCGGCCACTCCAGCTCTCATGCAGGAGCGGGTGGTCGCCACGCGCTGGCAGTCTCTGGCCGTGACGCCTGCCTTTTCCGTCCTGAGTGCCTACGGGAGCTTCTCCGCCCTGGCCATCGTGCGTGAGAACCTGCGGCCCCTCGCCGCCTGGAGGCATGCCTTCGGACTGATTCCGCGCCGCGATTGGCTGCAGACAATCGGTCTGCTCGCTCTCTTTCAATCGCTGGTGGCGCTGCTGGGGATGGTCGTTCCGGCAATCTCGGTTTCTCCTGGGCTGGTGAGGGCCCTATTCGCGCTGATTCAGCTCGTAGGTCTGTCGCTCTGCCACGTGGCCCGGTGGCGCGCTTTCCGGCCGGGGGACGGGACGGTGGAGGCGTAAACGATCCCGGCGGCGGTGGCTCTAGTGGGGTAACGGCGAGTCCTGACAACCTCAGGCCGAGGCGGCGAGCGGCAACTCCACGTGGAAGGCCGACCCTTTCCCTTCCTCACTCTCCGCCCAGATGCGACCGCCATGTCCCTCCACGATGTTCTTACAGAGGTACAGGCCGAGCCCGGTGCCTTCCGGATGCTGAAAAGCCACGTTGGTGGCCCGGAAGAACACCTCGAACACGCGGTCGAGCTGGTCCGCCGGTATGCCGACCCCGTGGTCGCGGATGCTGAGCACGGCGTGGTCGCCGGCGATGGTGAGCTCGACGTGGATGGTGCTTCCGGGGGCGGAGTACTTCTGGGCGTTGCCGAGGAGGTTGCGCACGACGTCCTCCAGGCGCACCGCATCACCCGCGATCGTCGCGGGGCGGTCAAGACGCACCTGATAGACGTGGGTTCCCGCGGAACGGTACAAGTTCAACGCAGTCTCAACGACCCCGGTCAGATCGACGGTCCGCACGTTCAGGGAGAGACTGCCGGCCTGCATCCGGAAGGCCGTAAGCACTCCGTCGAGGACGTGGGAGAGCCGGTCGACCTCCCGCGTCATCAGCCCGCCGATGGCGCGCATCTCCTGGTCGGTCGTCTTCTGCTCGACTACCTGAGCCAGGCCCTTGAGTCCCGCCATGGGGTTGCGGATCTCATGGGCGAGCAGATGCAGAAGCTGTATCCGTGCTTGGTCCCGCTCTGCGGCGAGCTCCTTCTCTCTGGTGAGCGCTGACTCGAGCGCCTTACGGCGCACAGCGCTTTCGATGCGTTCCCAGGCGCCTCCCCGTCTAATCAAGGCGCAGCCGTGGTTGGCCATGACGTCCACGATCTCGGGCACGCCGCACTTTGCCAGGCTGTAGGTGCAGATGGCCAGCATCGCATTGCGACCAATGACCCTGTCGACCATCGTCTCGTACTCGACATAATCCCGCCAGGTGGACTGCTCGAGCCAGAGGGTATTCCCACTCACGCGCAGCCCGGCGAATCCTCTCCGCTGCGCCGCAGCCAGCTTCTGTACCCATCCCTGTAGGACGCGGTTCGCGTCGAACGCCCCACCCGCCGTGTACCATTGGCCATAGTCCAGGAGCTCGAGTTGCCCCGCCCGCAGGTACGGGTCGAGGTCACCGACCGCCCCCGCCAGCGCCGCCCGCGCCTCCTCCACGCCGAGGGGCGCGCAGGCGACCCACAAGCAGGCCTCGTTCTGCGCCAGACCGGCCGCGAAGTAGGGGACCAGGATCTCGAGCAGATCCTGTTTGTCCTGATAGAACTGACAGATGTGCGTCCCCCAGGGGATGTTGCCGATTACCTCGACGCCGCTGCGCATCTTCCGTTACCTCTCCTGCCGCCAGTGCTGCATGCCAGCCGTTGCCAGAATTCCAAAATTCGGCAATCGATGGAAGTATCCTCCTGGCCGGAGCGACTACCTCTTCCGGCGGGTCCGTTCTTCGGCGCGGGCGAGGTTCTCGGCGACACGAAACCTGACGATCTTCCCGATCAACTCGCAGGGCAGCGGCTCATCCAGGGGGAACTGGACGGTCCCTTTGGTCACCTTGTATCGAGACAACTCAGGATGGAAGGCCGCGATGCCGCTGGCGGTGGGATAGAAGCCGAGGTGGTTCTTGTGGGCCGCAAAGTAGACCAGGATGCCATGGAGGGCGAAGGCGGGCATCTGATAACTGATCCGCTCCTCCGCGCCCGGCGCCGACTCCCTGATGACGCTGCGCAGCGCCTCGAGCTTCTCCCTAACCTCAGGTGGGAACTGAGCGATGTACTCGTCGATCGAGGCGTAAGTCACCGTGACGCCTCCCCTTTAGCGTGTTTGGCCGCAAGCGCCTCCCGGACGGCCTGCAGCCGTTTGCCGTCAAGTGGGTGGAAGTAGAGGCTGGCGAGCGCGACGACGATCGCCGCCAAGGGAATCCCGGAGACGAGCAGCCGCATCCCGGCGATGGCCCGGACCGGCTGGGACGCGGCCATCGCGCTGTATCCCGTGGACTCCAGGACGAAACCTGTGACCAAGGCCTGCACCGAGATTCCGAGGCGGATCATGAATCCCTGCACGCCGAAGTACATCCCTTCGCGGCGGCACCCGGTGCGGAGTTCGTCCTCGTCGATCACATCGGCGATGAGCACGTCGAGC
>JBLNBQ010000130.1:0-4594 GCA_050260095.1 Chitinophagales bacterium | reverse complement strand
TCGACCAGACGGGGCGCCGCATCACCGAACTGACCGGGGGCGCCGTACCCTGCGCTACCGGGGGGACTGCTGAGCTTCGACGGGCGCCTCCTGGCCTTCGCGTACGACGACCGAGTGCGAGTGCAGACCGTCGGGTCGCGGGGATAGCCCCGTTCAGGCGGAGCGGGCGGCAAGATGCTCCAGGGCTTCGTATTCGGCCCGCGCCGCAGCCTGCTGCGCCCGGCACCGCACCTTCAGCGCCTGGAAATGGGCAAGCGCGGCGTTCACCACCGTGGTGTCGAGGGCGCCGTGCGCCGCTTCCTCGGCCAGGATGCGGCGGACCGCATCGTCCGCGACTGCCGGGCGGTACGGTCGGTCTTCGATGAGGGCCGTGAAGACGTCGGCCACGGCAACGATGCGCGAACCGGTGGAAAGCTCTTCCCCCGGCAAGCCGAAAGGATAGCCCCGGCCATCGAGGCGTTCGTGGTGCTGGGCGGCCCAGGAGACGATCTCGCCCAGCCCCGGGATGGCCCTGAGCACCTCCAAGGTCAGCCAGGCGTGGCGCCTCACTTCCGCCACTTCCCCGGCCTCGAGCCGGCCGGGCTTCTCCAGGATCTGCTCGGGAACTGCCAGCTTCCCCACGTCGTGAAGGTATCCGGCAATCTCCACCCGGGCGCTTTCCTCGGGCGGGAGGCCGAGGAGCCCGGCGAGCGCGCCGGCGGCCGTGGCGACGCCCGTCGAGTGAGTGGCGGTGAAGCGGCTGCGGAAGTCGATGACGTGGCAGAGGAACCTTGCCAGGTCGCGCAGCCCTTTCAGGTCGAGGTTGACTCGCACCTCATGACAGCCGCACAGGAGACTGGGGCTCAGGTCCGGGCTGACAAGCCCGTCCCAGAAGGCGGGATCCCGGCCGGCCCTGAGCAGCGCCTCCGCCGCTTGTGGCAGGAAGTTCGTTCCGGAACGCTCGCGCACCGTGGCCAGGATGCCGGAGGCCTGCTGGCCCAGCGGCCGGGCCGGGTCGACCAGCACGGCGACGCGGTCGGCGAGGTGCAGGACGTGGGCGCTGGCCGGAATGGAATCCACGCCAACTGATCCGTTCCAGTCGACGTGGTGATGCCGCACCGCGTCGGCCGCCGCAGCGAACGGCTTGAACTGGCTGAGCAGGATGTATCCGACCTCGGCGTGACGAAACGGCCCGGCGAGATCGAAGCTCAGCGCGCCGAGCCGCTCCACCGAGGAGAGCGCCCCACAGTCGTGCAGGAGCGAGGCCAGAACGACCTCGCTGCGTGCGGAGGCCGGCCAGGCGAGTTCTTCGGCCACCGCCGCGGCGACGTAGGCCGTGCGGGCGTGATGGTCAGTGAGCCTCGGGTTCACCAGATCGAGCGCTTTCGCAAAACCGATCACCAGCCCGGGCAGCGGCGTGGTTCCCGCGGGGATGGTCATGGCGCAGTTCCTCCTTGAACCGGGCGGCTTCCTTGTTCAATTCGTTGGGCGGCGCCCCACTCCTTTCGGAATGACCTTCGCCTGATGCACCTCGGCCTCGACAGCCACTGGATCTGGGATGAGACCACCCCGGCGCTCGGCCGGAGATGGAGGCGCGCCAACGGAACCTGGAGTGACGCAGCAGGAGGCACGCCCGGTGGATTTCCCGCGCTTCCCCCATCTCGAGGAACGCCCTCCTCTGGTATAATTGCGAGTGTTCCCTACCTTTGGCTCGCGAAAGGACCACCGGTGCGGATGATCAACCTGCTGCCCCGGGCCTACCGCGGACTGCCGCGGGAGGCCTACGTCCTCTTCTTTGCCCGGATGGTCAACAGCCTGGGCAACCTGGTCCGCCCGCTCCTCACCATCCTACTGACCGACCGTCTGGGGATGGGACAGGCGCAGGCGGGGTTCTTCGTCACGCTGGCAGGCCTGACCTATGCACCGGGCGCCCTGCTCAGCGGTAAGCTTGCCGACCGGCTCGGCCGCAAGAAGGTCTTCTTCGTCACGTGGGTCCTGGCGGTCCTGACTCTGCTACCCTGCGCCTTCCTCGGGGCCTCCCGGCTGGTCGTCGGGCTCTTGATCCTCAACGCCTTCTTCTCGGGCGCCGGGTGGCCGGTACTGACCGCCATGGTAACCGACCTCACGAACCGCGACAATCGGGCGCGGGTCTTTTCTCTGTTGTACTTCGGCAACAACATCGGCTTCGCCGTCGGGCCGGCCCTCGCCGGCCTGCTCTACCGCCGCCACCTTCCCTGGGTCTACCTGGGCGACGGCGCCACCACCCTCCTCGCCTTGCTGCTGGTCATGGCGTTCGTCCGGGAGACCCTCCCCGGCAGTGCGAAGGTCGGCGAGAACCAGGACGGGCCGCGCGGAGAGCTGGCCGTGGAAGGCAGCACGCTGGGCGTCCTCCTGCGCCGGCCGGCGGTGCTCGTCTTCTCCATCGCCATGGCCTTGTACAACTTCGTGTACGTGCAGCACACCTTCGCTCTGCCGCTGCAGATGGCGCAACTCTTCGGCGGCGACGGCCCGCGGCTCTTCGGCTTCATGATGAGCGTCAACGCCCTGACGGTCGTGGCCCTGACCCCGCTGGTCACCCGGCTCACCGCACGGTTCACCGACCTCGGCAACACGAGCCTGGGCGGCCTGGCTTACGCCGTGGGTTTCGGCATGATCTTCTTCATCCGGCGGCTTCCCTGGTTCGCGCTCTCTACCGTCATCTGGACCATCGGCGAAATCCTGGTGGTCACCAACAGCAAGGCGTACGTCGCGAATCACACTCCCAAGAGCCACCGGGGGCGTTTCGCGGCGGTAACCGACATCATCTCAGGCGCCGGGTTCACGCTGGGGCCCCTCGTGGTGGGGCAACTCATCGGCCGGATCAGCCTGGGGTTGGTCTGGGCCGGCGGCTTTGCCCTGGCCTTGGGCGGCACACTGCTGCTGGCGGCCCTGAGTCGCTGGCAGGTCAGGGAAGATAAGCAGCGATTTGCCGCCTGACGTCGCCAGGGCAACGCCCGCGCTGGTCAGTTCGTCAGGGACCGCACCGGCGCCGGGATGCGCCCGCCCCGTTCGACGAACCCACGAGAGGAGAAAGGGTTGACCGCCACGACGGGAGCGCGTCCCAGGAGGCCGCCGAAGTCCACCGCATCCCCGACCGTCTTGCCGGGCACCGGGATCACCCGCACCGCAGTTGTCTTGTTGTTCACCATGCCGATGGCCGCCTCATCGGCGATGATGGCGGAGATCGTTTCGGCGGGGGTGTCGCCGGGAAGGGCGATCATGTCGAGGCCCACAGAACAGACGCAGGTCATCGCCTCCAACTTGCTCAGGCTGAGCGCGCCGGCCCGGGCCGCCCGGATCATGCCCGCGTCCTCGCTGACGGGGATGAAGGCCCCGCTGAGCCCGCCCACATAGGAGGAGGCCATCAGCCCGCCCTTCTTCACCGCATCGTTCATGAGAGCCAAGGCGGCCGTCGTGCCGTGGGTGCCGCAGCGCTCCAGGCCCATGGCTTCCAGGATCTCCGCCACGCTGTCGCCCACCGCCGTGGTGGGAGCAAGCGACAGATCGACGATCCCGAACGGGACGCCGAGCCGAGAGGCGGCCAGGCGCCCCACCAGTTCGCCCATCCGCGTGATCTTGAACGCGGTCTTCTTGATGACCTCGGCCACCTCGCCCAAGTCCGCACCGGGGTGCCGGCGCAGAGCGCTCAAGACCACGCCGGGGCCGCTCACGCCGACGTTGACGGCGCACTCCGGCTCGCCGGAGCCATGAAAGGCGCCCGCCATGAAGGGGTTGTCATCGGGGGCGTTGCAGAAGACCACCAGTTTGGCGCAGGCCAGCCCTCCGCGGTCGGCGGTGAGGGCGGCAGCCTCCTTGACGGTCCGCCCCATGTCGCGGACGGCGTCCATGTTGATGCCGGCCCGGGTGGAGGCCACGTTCACGGAGGCGCAGACCCGCTCGGTCCGGGCCAGGGGCTCCAGGGAACCGGCGATCGCCGCCAGCGGGGTGACGCTGAGGCGTTTGTTGATGATGGGGATGCCGTACTGCCGCTCGATCCCCTGCGCCACCTCGACCAGGCGCCCGGCGCATCGGCGGAGCTTCGCTGCGATGTTCCGTTTCAGGTTCGCCAGGTCGGGGTCTGCGCAGTCATGCAGGTCTATCCCCAGGGTGACGGTGCGGATGTCCAGATTCTCGGTCTCGAGCATGCGCAGGGTTTCGAGGATCTCGAGGCGGGAGAAGCCGACAAAACTCATGATTGCCGGTCCTTTCTGCACAAGCCTAGATTCGGTGCATGAAGTTGAAGACGTCCTCGTGCTGGATGGTGACCTGCATCCCCAGGTCGCTGGCAGCCTCATCCAGGTCGGCCCGCACCTTGTCCAGTTTCGCGCAGGACTCTCCCAAATCGACCAGCATGATCATGGTGAAGAAGCCCTGGAGGATGGTCTGGGAGATATCGAGGATGTTGACTCCGTGGTCTGCCAAGGTGCCGGCCACCCGGGCGATGATTCCGACGCGGTCTTTGCCCACCACGCTGACGACGGCGCGATTGTTCATGGGAATTCGGCAGCTCCTCTTGTAGCTTTGGCGATAAGTATACAGCGGGAGACCGCAGCGGACAAGGACGAGCCTTGCCCAT
>JBLNBQ010000129.1:0-8350 GCA_050260095.1 Chitinophagales bacterium | reverse complement strand
GTCGCTCTTTTTCTCCGCCGGTTATACGGAATCGCTCTTCCTGCTCTTCGTGGCCGCGGGCTTCCTTTCGGCCCGCCACGGGCACTGGTGGGCGGCGGCCGCCGCGGGGGCCCTGGCCACGCTCACCCGCAACCTGGGGGTCTTCCTGCTGCCGGTCCTGGGGTTGGCCTGTCTCGAACGGGCCGTCGCACACGGCCGGCCGCTGCCGGACGCCTTGAAGGATGCGCTGCCCCTCGGCCTCATCCCGGCGGCGCTCGGCGTGCACATGCTGGTGCTGGGCCGGGCCATCGGCGAACCGCTGGCTTTCCTCGAGGCGCAGCGGTTCTGGATGCGCACCCTCACCTTGCCCACGGCGACGCTCTGGCGGGGGCTGACCGGCCCGGTTCCGGAGTGGAGCAGGGTGCACACTGTGATCGACCTTCTCTTCGCCGCGGGTTTCCTCGCGCTGCTGTGGCGGGGGAGAAAGACGCTGCCCTGGTCGGAGTGGCTCTTCCTCGCGGTGGGACTGCTCATCCCCTTGTCGTCGCTGACGCCGTTCGCGCCGCTCACCAGTCTGCCGCGCTACGTGGTGGTCCTCTTTCCCGGGTTCACGGTGCTGGCCGGGCTGGTCCGGGAGGAGGAAACGCATTTCGCGCTCTCCCTTTTCTTCGCCACGGGGCTGGCGGTGGCGACCATGCTCTTCGCCTCGTTCTACTGGGTGGCCTGACCGGGCAGCGGTCCACCCCCTTCCCGGCGCCCCTCGGCGGGCAGCTCCGGGTAATTGTCGGCGAATCGCAACATAACCAAACAATTTACCCTGGCAAGCGGGCGTTGCCGGGGGTATAATGGCTTCGGAAAGCCTCTAGCTGAGCTAATATATATGAATTGTCGACAAATTTGAATCAATCTCAACAGAAAGGTGGGGTGGCGGGTGAACGGCCTGGCGAGTCTCCCGGAAGGGCTCGGCCTGCTTCTCGCCGTCGCCGTGGGCCTGTGGGCCCTGCGGAAGCGTCTGGTGGCCCCGGCGGTCTTGGGCGTGCTTCAAGCCGCACTGCTCCTCTACGCCCGCGCCGGCGGCGAAGGGGGTGGGCTGCTCCTGCCCGCCTGGCGGGTCGACGGCCTCGCCTTGCTGCTGAGCGGGCTCACGGTGGGCCTGGGCGCGGCGGTGGCCGTGTACGCGGCGGGCTACCTGCCGGGTCACGCCCGGCACCATGCCGTGCGGCCTCGCCCGGCGCGCTTCTTCCTGCTCCTGTTCACCTTTCTAGGAGCCATGGTGGGGCTCTCCCTGGCCAACGACCTGCGCTGGCTCCACGTCTTCTGGGAGGCCACCACGCTCTGCTCGGCCCTGTTGATCGCCCATGACGGCACCGACGAAGCCGTGCGGGCGGCCGGCAAGGCGCTCGTCTACAACCTCGGCGGCGGGCTGGTTTTCACCTTCGCCTTGCTGGGCCTGGCCCGCGCCGGTGTCGAGCCCTATCTCAGCGCCCTGCCGGAAGCCGTCCGCACGGCCGGCCCCGCTAGCGGCCCCTTCATCCAGTTGGCGCTGCTCGGCCTCGCCATCGCCGGCCTCATCAAGGCCGCCCAGTTTCCGTTTACCGATTGGCTGCTCGGAGCCATGGCGGCCCCGGCGCCCGTCTCCGCTCTGCTCCACTCCGCCACGATGGTCAAAGCCGGGGTGTACCTGATCTTCCGCCTGGCGCCGGCGCTGGCCGCCGCCCGCTTGACCGGGGGCGTCACGCTCGCCGGCGGCGTGGCGGCGCTGGGAGCCTTGACCTCGGCCTTCGCCTCCTTCGCCGCCCTTGGGCAACGGCATGCCAAGCGGGTGCTGGCCTACTCGACCGTCGCGAACCTCGGCCTCATGGTCATGGCCGCTGGGATCGGGACCAAGGCGGCGGTGCTGGCCGGGCTGGTGCTCCTGGGCTTCCACGCCCTCTCCAAGGCGCTGCTCTTCCTCGCTTCCGGCAGCGCCGAAGGGGCGGTCGGCAGCTACGACCTGCCGGCGTTCGAGGGCCTGCTGCGGCGGGCGCCCCTCACGGGCTGGTCCATGGCCGTCGGCATCCTTTCCTTGCTCCTGCCGCCTTTCGGCGTGCTGGTGGGCAAGTGGCTCACCCTTGAGGCGGCGGCCACCCATCCGGCGCTCCTGGGCCTTGCGGTGGCGGGCAGCGCCGCGACCGTCTTCTTCTGGGTGCGCTGGCTCGGCCTGGTCGTGACCCGCCCGGCCGCCGGCACGCTTCCGGCCGCGCCGCCTTCCCGGCCGGAGCAGGTGGTTCTCGGCGTCCTGAGCCTGGGGGTGGTGGTCTTCTCGTTCTGGATCGCCTTGCGGGGCGGGGCGGGCGGCCTGGTCCCGCTGGCCGTCCTCGCCCTGGCCGGCCTGGCGATGCGGTGGTGGGGGAGGGCGGTGGTCGTCCGGCCGCCGTATCTCTGCGGTGAGAACGCCGGGCGGGAGAGTTTCCACAGCGCCGGCGATCAGGCCACCGCGGCCGTGGTGGGCAGCCACTACCTTGAACACGCCCTCGACGAACGGCGCGTGAGACTTCTGGGCATCGGGTGTTCCCTGGCGGTGCTGGCCGTCCTTGCCCTCTGGATAGGGGTGACTCTGGCATGAACGTGCTGCTCTTCACGGTGGCCGGGCTGCTCGGCGGCGGCCTTCTGACCGGCCTCGACCGCCGCATCACGGCGCGGCTGCAGGGCCGGGTCGGCCCACCGCTGCTCCAGCCTTTCTACGACCTCGTCAAGCTCTGGACCAAGGAACCGTTGGTGGCCGCCAGAAGCCAGGTGGGGTACGCCGTGACCTCCTTCGGGTTTGGCGCGCTGGCGGTGGGCCTCCTCGCCACCGGGCGCGACCCGCTCTTCTGCCTCTTCCTTCTGGCCGGCGGCGACCTCGCCCTCATCCTGGGCGGGCTCTCAGTGCGCTCACCGTACAGCCGGCTCGGCAGCTACCGGGAGATCCTGGCCACCGTGGCGGTCGAACCGCTGCTGATCCTGGCCGCGGTGGCGCTCGGCCTCGGACGGGTCGGACCGGCTGCTGGCCTGCCGCTCCTGGTCCGGTTCCCGCTGGTCTTCCTCGGCCTGGTCGGGACGCTCCCGGTCAAGCTGCGGAAGTCGCCGTTCGACCTCTCGACAGCCCATCACGCGCACCAGGAACTGGTCCAGGGAATGCTCACCGAGTTCGCCGGGCCGGTGCTCGGCGTGGTCGAACTGGGGCACTGGCTGACCGTCGCCTTCCTGATGCTGATGCTGCGGGCGTTCCTGCCTTCGGCGCTGGCCGGCTGGGCGCTGGCGCTGGGGGCCTATTTCGCCGTCACGCTCCTCGACAACCTCACCGCCCGGTTGTCGTGGCCGGTGCTCATCCGCCTCGCCTGGGGCGGGGGAGCCCTGGCGAGTCTGGCCAACCTGGCCTGGCAACTGGCGGTACGGGGGTGAAACAGATGGGATTCGCCGAGGCGCTGAAGGGCCTGGCGCGCCGGGCAGCGGGTCACGCCCGGCTCAAGTCGCCCTGGATCATCCACTACGACTGCGGCAGCTGCAATGGCTGCGACATCGAACTGCTGGCCTGCCTCACCCCGACCTTCGACGCCGAGCGTCTCGGGGTCGTCAACGTGGGCAACCCGAAGCACGCCGATATCCTGGTCGTCACCGGCGCCGTCAACCGGCGCAACTCCCGGGTCCTCGAGAACCTTTACCGGGAGATGGGTCATCCTAAGGCCGTGGTGGCGGTGGGGACCTGTGCGGCCAGCGGCGGGCTCTTCCGCGACTGTCCCAACGTGATCGCCGGGGTGGACCAGGTCGTTCCCGTGACCGTGTACGTGCCCGGCTGTCCGGCTCGCCCGCAGGACATCATGGCCGGTATCCAGCTGGCCGCCCTGCGCCTGGCCGGGGAGGAGACCCGCGAGACTGCCGCTGAGGGGGCGCACAATGAAGCTGAACGCGCGATCGGTGAACCCGGAGACTCTGGTCGCAACCGCCCGGGAACTGGCCGGTGAAGGGTGGCGCCTGTCGGCGCTGACCTGCGCCGGCGGCGACAACGAGCTGCTTTACCACTTCGCCCGGGGGCCGGAGCTGCGCAACTTCCGCTTGACGGTCCCGGAGGGCGTTGCGGTGCCCAGCCTGTGCGACGTGTATCCCGGGAGCTACCTGGCCGAGAATGAGCTGCAGGACCTCTTCGGCCTCGCCTTCGCCGGGCTGGTCCCCGACCTGAAGGGCCGGCTCTACCTGAACGCCGACGAGGCGCCCGAGCCCCTGGAGGGCTGTGCGCCGCACGCGGTGGGGGATCTGCAGCCCGGTCGGACGATCATCCCCTTCGGCCCGCAACATCCGGTCCTGCCGGAACCGCTCCAGCTCAAGCTGGTGATGGAGGAGGAGCGGGTGGTGGGGGTCCAGCCGGTGCTGGGGTACGTGCACCGGGGCCTCGAGCGGCTCGCCGAGTCCCGCGACTACCAGCAGATGGTGTATGTGGTGGAGCGGGTCTGCGGGATCTGCAGTTTCATGCACGCCCTGGCCTACAGCATGGGGCTGGAGGAGTTGATGGGCCTCGAGGTGCCCGACCGGGCCCGGTATCTCCGGGTGGTCTGGGCGGAACTGCACCGCCTGCACTCGCACCTGCTCTGGGCGGGGCTGCTCGCCGACGCCCTGGGGTTCGAGAGCCTCTTCATGCAGCTGTGGCGGGCCCGCGAGATCATCCTGGACCTGCTCGAGAAGACCGCCGGCAACCGCATCATCATCTCCACCGCGATGGTGGGCGGCGTGCGCCGCGACATCCCGCCTGCGCTGGCGGCCGAGGTCCAGGCCGGCCTCGACCGGCTGGAGCGGGAGCTGGAGCGGATCGCGCCCGCGCTCACCCAGGAAGGCACGGTCTTGCGGCGGACCCGCGGTAAGGGGGTGCTCTCGCCCGAACTGGTCCAGCGCTTCGGCGTGGTCGGGCCAGCGGCGCGGGCGTCGGGGGTGCGGGAGGATGTCCGCACGGAGGGTTACGCGGCCTACGGCGACCTGGGGTTCGCGCCGGTCGTGGAGGAGGGGGGCGACGTGCTCGCCCGCACCGTCGTGCGGCTGAAGGAGTGCTTCCAGTCGATCGGGCTGGTGCGCCAGGCGCTCGCCCGCCTGCCGGAGGGGCCCTTGGCCGTCAAGGCCGCCGGGCCGGTGCCCGAGGGCGAAGTGACGGTCCGGGTGGAGCAGCCGCGCGGGGAGGTCCTGTACTACATCCGCGCCAACGGCACGCCGAAGCTCAGCCGCCTGCGGGTGCGCACGCCGACCTTCGCCAACCTGCCGGCGCTCTTCGCGATGCTGCCCGGGCACGACCTGGCCGACGTACCCGTCCTCTTAGCCTCGATCGACCCGTGCATCAGTTGCACCGAACGTTGACTTTCGCCTCGCGCAAGAAAGGGGAACCTGCGATGGTAGCTTTCCTGGCCACAGTCGTGCACAACCTGCTGAGCGCTCCTGCCACCCGCCTTGACCAGGAGACGGCGGCCCCGGGGCGGCGCGGCAGGGTCGGCATCGACCTCACCGATTGCCTGTACTGTGGCCTCTGCCAGCGGCGATGCCCCGCGGCCTGCCTGGCGGTGGACCGCACGGCCCGCACCTTCACCTTGGAGGCCAGCCGGTGCATCCTCTGCGGCGCCTGCACCGAGGCGTGCCCCAAGCGGTGCCTCACGATGAAGGAGGAGGGCCGCGCCCCGGTGACCGACAAAGAACGGCTGGCCGAGAAGGGCGCTCCCTCCCGGCCAGCCGTCGCGTGATCCGTGCCCCGGGGTGTCTCCTCCCCGGAGGTTACGGCCAGAGGATCTTGACCTGAGCCTTCCCCCGCAGCTCGCTGATGACATCGGCGGGCTGCTTGGTCTTCTCCCGGATGATGGTCTGGCGGATGGTCTCCTTAACCGCGTCCAGCGTCGCCGGGGTGGCCGGGCGATGCTCGACGACCTTGATTACATGCCAGCCGAACTGGGTCTTGACCGGCGCGGAGATCTGGCCGGCCGGCAGGGTGAAGGCGACCTCCTCGAACTCGGGGACCAGTTCGCCCCGGCCGAAGAAGCCGAGGTCGCCGCCCTGGTCCTTGCTGCCCGGATCCTGTGACTTCTCGGCAGCCAGCTTGACGAAGTCGGCGCCGGCCGCAAGCTCCGCCGCGATCTGCTTGGCCTCTTCCTCGGTGGCCACCAGGATGTGGCTGGCCTTGACCTGTTCCGGTTGACCGAGTTCGGCCTTGTGGTCTTCGAAGTACTTGGCGATCTCTTCGTCGGACGCGGTGACGCCCTTGACCGCGAGGCGCTGCAGGGTGAGCTTGGCCTCGATCTGCTGCTTCAGGGTTTCGGGGGTCAGGGAGTTCTCTTTCAGGGCGGCGAGGAACTCGGGTTCACCGGGGAACTGGCCGCGGACTTCGTCGAACTCCTTCTGGATCTCCTCGGCGGAGACCAGATGTTCGGCCCGGTTGGCCTGGATGAGCAGCCTGATCGAGATCATCTGCTCGAGGATCTGGGCGCCGGCCGCCTGCTCCAGGACGGACAGGAACTCGGCCCGGCTGATGCTCTCTCCGTTGACCTCAGCCACGGGGTCGGCGGGAGCGGCGAGGGCAGGCGCCACGAGCAGCGCCACCAGGACCAGCGTCAGGGTCAGCTTGCGTACAGACAAGGCAGTGGCTCCTTTCAATGCCTTTTTCCGGCTGAACCGGATGGCTTATCCTTCTACGGTGGACAGGCAATTCCTCTGGTATCTGGGAAGGCGGGAGGGATTGACAAGTTCCTGCCTGGAGCGTTAGAAAAATAAGCATGAGGGGGTTGTTCCTGTGCCGACGTACGAGTACGTTTGTCCTGCCTGCGGACGGTTCGAGGAGTTCCAGAAGATAACCGAGCCCGCCATCACCGCATGCCCGCGCTGCGGAGCCCCGGTGAAGCGCCTGATCTCCGGCGGCCTCGGCGTGATTTACAAGGGTTCGGGCTATTACACCACCGAGAACCGGTCCTCCGAATACAAAGCCAAGGCGAAAGAGGAGAGCGGCCACGGCAGCACCGGCAGTTCCGATGGACCGGCCAAGGCGGCCGCTGGCGAATAGGCTTCTGCTCGTTGCCCTGCCGGGCGCCGCGCTGGTCAACGCGGGCCTTTTCTCGGCGCGCCTCGCCCAACTGCTCTGGGCGGCGTTTCTGACCATCGAGGCCGCCGTCTGGCTTGGGAGGCGCCTCGCCGCCCGGTTCGCGCGGCCGGCCGGAGTGCCGGTGACCGCGGCGGGAGGGGGACCCTCGCTTCCTCCGGCCGCCGCTGCACCTGGTCCCTTCTGGCTCACGGTCCTTGCGGCCGCCCTGGCGCTCTTCGGGTTAGCCTCGGGGTTTCGCCTGCCTGGCCCGCCGGTCGTGCCCGTCCTGACCTATCACCGGGTGGCCACCCCGCCGCGCCGCCGTTATCCGGTGCCGACCGTGGCGCCGGCCGAGTTCGCCCGCGAGATCGATTGGCTGAAGAGCCGTGGCTACCGGTGCGTCAGCCCCGGATATCTCCTGGCGCCGGGCCGGGTGGCCGGCCGTCCCCTCGTGATCACCTTCGACGACGGGTGGCGCGACAACTTGGCCGCGGCCGCCGTCTTGCGCCAGCGGGGTTTCTCAGGCGTGATCTTCGTCGTGACCGGGAGCATCGGGCGCCCGCTCGCCCTGACCGCCGCACAGCTGCGCGCCCTCGACCGGGAAGGGTTCACCATCGCCGCCCACACTGTCACCCACCCGCACCTGGACCGCCTCTCCCGGCCGGCCCGCCTCGCCGAACTGCGCCAGTCGCGCCTTCAGCTGCAGCGCCTGCTCGGCCATCGGGTCGACTACTTCGCCTACCCGTACGGCTCGACCGACCTGAGCCCGGACAGCGGCCGGCTCATCCAGGAGGCCGGCTACCGCCTGGCCTTCGCCAGCCACGCCTTCGGCCTCAACGTGAATTTCCTTTATCCCGGCGCCGTGCGCCGGATAGTCGTTTCGCGCAACCCGCTCCTCGCCCGGGTGGAATTGACCCTCCTGCTTTGGTAGGATTCAGCCGGCGCGCAGAGAAGAGGAGACCAGGCAGGCCCCGGCAGGAGGCCTGCCAGGAGTGATGGTTGCGGATGGCGCTTGAACGGTCGACCGTCTTCTCGGCGTTGCGGCATCGCGATTTTCGCCTTTTCTGGACCGGTCAGATGATCTCGCTCATGGGGACCTGGATGCAGAACGTCGGGCAGGCGTGGCTGGTCCTCACGATGACCAACTCTCCCTTCCGGCTCGGCGTGGTGAGCGCCGCCCAATTCCTGCCGGTCCTCGTCGTCACCCTCTTCGCCGGCGTCGTGATCGACCGGGTCAGCAAGCGCAACCTGCTGCTGGTAACGCAGATCTCTCTCATGCTGCTCGCCCTCGCCCTCGCCATCCTGGTCTCC
>JBLNBQ010000128.1:0-3063 GCA_050260095.1 Chitinophagales bacterium | reverse complement strand
CGGTGGCCCCCCGCACCCGGTCGAGGAACGGTTCGGGGCTCTCGGGCTCGAAGACCGCCACCCCCAGCGCGTCGCCGATCTCCCGGTGGGAGAGGCCGTGCAGCGCCTTGGGCGAGTACTCCATGCCGATCGGGAACGCCTCGGCGGTTAACATCATCGACACCGTGGCGGCGACCGGCGCTGCCGTCTCGTGGGCCACGATGGTGCTGATGACCGGGTACTCCAGCTCGGCCTCGTGCAGGTCGAACATGGCCACGACCTGCTCCTTCTTCATCAGTTCCATGAAGCCGTAGCAGGTCTGTTCCACTAGCAGCCCGCCCGGGCGGCCGGGCCAGGTGCGGTTGAGGTTCCGCACGTCCATGTAGGCCAGCGACTGCCGGCTCGGGAAGTGCAGGTAGACCTCGGGGTCCGGCCAGGAGTCGAGCGGGTTGGCCCACCGGTCGCCCATCCGGAACTGCCGCTCCGCCCCGTCGTCGGCCTTGAGATGGAAGAACAGCGGGTAGGCGTCGCCCGGCCGGGTCACCGTCGAGGCGCTCCGGTTGGCATGGATGGCCACCAGCAGCTTACCTTGCTTGACCCGGGCGTTCTCTACGATGGTCGTGGCGGAGACGGAGCCCCCCGGCTCTTCGGGGTGGGTGCCGCCTATGAGCAGGAAGGTCGCGCCCGGCTGACCGCTGTCGAGCACGTAGACGTTGCAGTCGTTGACCGTCCCCTTGAGAGGCGAGTAGTAGTCGCTTAGGCGTTTGACCTCCGTGACGCCCGGGCCGAGCACCACCGGCTCCCGGAAGTGCCGGTGCTGGTAGAACTGGAAGCCTGCAGTCGCCACGACCGCCAGCCAGACCAGGAAGGCCACCAGGCGAAAGCCCGAAAGACGTTGGACAGTCCCATCCGGCGTATGCGCCATGCGTATCTCCCCTTCTTACTTGAGCCGGAGAATCCTGAGCACGAACGGCATCAGGACCACCAGATAGAGCACGCTCCGCTGGAAGTCCTTCGCCCGCAGGAACCCGAAGAAGAGCAGGATCGCGAAGTAAAGGACCGCCAGGTAGTACGCAACCGAAATCACCGCCTGCACAGCTGGCACCTCCCGCTTAGCCCCAGACCAGGAAGGCCAGGGACTTGCTGTAGATCACGTAGAGCGTGCCGAGCGCGGCGATCACGAGCGACGGCACCAGGATGGTCTTGAGGAACCCCCGGTAGTAGGGGCCGTCGTAGCCCACCGTCATCGCCACCGCCCGGCCCACCAGCGCGGTCGGGGGCAGCGAGTCGCCGAGCGGCCAGATGGTCGCCATGCCGGCCAGAGCGATGATGGTGTTGATGCCCTTCATGTTGAAGAGCAGGATCAGCGGCACGCCGAGCAGCGGCGCGGCGCCGTACTGGAGCACGCCCTCCGACAGTGGCAGGACCAGGAAGAGGGTCGTGAGGATCGCTGCGAGCGGCAAGGTGACCACCGAGAGCGAGATGAGGCCCCGGGCGCCGGTCAGCGCCATGCTCTGCACCAGGATGCCCACCACGGTGAGCGTCCCCACCAGGGGCAGCAGCGCCTCGACGGTCTGGTGGGAGATCTCCAGGACGCGCAGCCTGACCGGGCTCACCAGCACCGTCGTCGCGGCGGAGAGGAGGAAGGCCAGCGGCAATCCGACGACCGGCATCTGGAAAGGCCACACCCGGCCTGCCACGACCACGGCCAGGAAGACCGCGAACGGCAGGGCCACCCGCCAGCCGCTCATTCCGGCCGGCGGTTCCGGCAGTTCCCGCAGCGCCTGGTCGACCGCGACCGCCTTGCCCCGCCAGCCGAGGAAGAACATCGAGAAGAGCGCCCCGGTGATCGAGATCACGGCCAGCGGAAGCGTGAAGCCGACGTACGGCATGTTGGCCCCGGCGGCCGTCATCATCGCCCACAGGTTGACCGGCGGCGCCGCAGCGCCCATGGCCGCGCACAGGAAGATGATGCCGGCGACCCGCGCTTTGGGGATGCCCAGGTAGCTGAGCACCGTGCCGATGGGCGCGCCCAGGATCAGCACCGTCACGCTCCCGGCCCCGGTTAGGGCGCCCGGAATCAGCAGGATGAAGGTGAGCAACACCAGGAGCAGGAAGCGGTTCTTGTGGAAGCGGGTCAGGATGCCCCGCACGATGTAGGCGACGCCGCCGCTCTCTTTGAAGAGGTTCATGAAGAGCGCAGCCGTCAGGAAGATCAGGACGACGTCGAAGTAGGTGAAGGCCCCCTCCACCACGTGGCGGGCCGGGAACCAGACCCCGTGCGCCACGGCCCCCACGACCGCCGCCAGGAGCATGGCGAGTTCCGTGGACCACTTGAGGGCCTTGGCGACCGCGAAGGCCACCACTGTCAGGGCCAGGATGAGCCCTGCGTGTGCGAACACTATCTATCGCCTCCCCGGCCGGTCAGAGCCCGAATAGGGTCTTCAGCACGTCCTTGGCTTCCATCGCCTGGTCGACCAGCACGATGGGGATGCCTTTCGCCTTGGCCTGCTTGGTGAAGAAGCCGTCGCCGTTGACGTCCTTGCGGATGATCAGCACGTCGGCCTGGGACGAGACGGTCTTGTTGGAAAGTTCGTCGGTCTCATCGGTGCGCCGGCTGGGCCCTTCCAGCTGGGTGCCGATGACGAGCGCGCCGGACTTCTTGGCCTGGGCGATGACGGCGTTCACCCGCTTCACCTCGGCGTCGATGTCGATGCCGGCCGCCCCCATCCCCTTGAGGCTGGTCCCCATGGTGATGAAGACGGTCTTGAACTTCTTGGCTTGGTCGGCATTGAGCAGGCCCTGTTCCTCGATGGGCAACTTCACCATATTCCCGAGCATCTTGATCATCAGGGCGCCCGGGCTCTGGCCGCAGGTCGTGACGACCGCGGGGCCGTGGGCTTTCGGAAGCTTGCCGACGACTTCGACCGAGGCCAAGGCCGCCCCGGAAGCCAGAGCAAGGCTCAGGAGCGCGATGACCGCCACCAGGACCAGCGAACGCACTTTCATGGACATGGGCCTCCTTCTTGGTTCACATAAAGCCGGAAACTTGACGGGAGAGAGCCGCGGGGGGGGCCGGGGGGG
>JBLNBQ010000127.1:0-3442 GCA_050260095.1 Chitinophagales bacterium | reverse complement strand
GCCACCTCCCCCACCTTGGGCAGGACCGGGCTCAGGAAAGGCTGGCCGGCGAACCCGGGGTCGACGGTCATGACCAACACCTCGTCCACCACGGGCAGCAGGTACTCCAGGACGAGCGGCGGGGTTGCCGGGCTCAGGGCGAGGCCGGAACGGACGCCCAGCCGCCGCACCGCTTCGAGCAGGGGATGGGGGTTGCGACACGCCTCGTAGCAGACGGTGATGGTGGTGGCACCGGCCGCGGCGAACTCGGCGAGGAAGGGCTCCGGCTCCTCCACCATCAGGTGGACGGTAAAGGGTTTCCGGGTGAGCGGCCGGAGGGCCCGGATCAGGTCGGGACTCAGGCCGAAGTTGGGCACGAAGTGGCCGTCCATGACGTCGAAGTGGAACGAGTCGGCCCCCGCCCGGTCCAGCCGGACCACGACCTCTTCCAGCCGGCTCAGGTCGGCGCACATGAGCGAGGGGCTGATCTCGATCCGCATGGCCCTACTCCGCCAGGATGACCGGGGCCGTGTTGACGAACTGGCCCGGGTCGACGCCGCGCCTCACCGCCAGGAGGTAGGAGACCATCTGGAGCGGCACGATCTCGATCAACGTCGCCAGGTACTCGTCGGGCGCCTCGACGGCCACCTCGAGGAGGGCATCCGTCGGTTCCCCGTCCCAGCCTGCTCCGGAGGGCGCCAGGAGGACGACCCGCCCACCGTAACCGACGATCTCCCGGGCAAGCTGGCGCTGGAGGGCGTTGCTCCGCCCGGTGGGGGCGAAGAGGACGGCCACGTAACCCGGAGCGATCACCTCGACCGCCCCGTGGCGCACCTGTCCGCCAGTGATGGCGGCGCCGAATACCTTGGAGGCCTCGCGCAGGAGGAGAGCTCCCCCCAGGGCACTCGCCATGCTGGGGCCGCGACCGATTAATTCGACGTAGGGGGCGTCGCCCAGGAAGGCGGCGACCGCCGGAGCTGCCTCGCCCAGCCGGGAGGCCTGAAGGGCCAGGCTCGCGAGCCCCCGCTCCAGGTAAGTGGCGGTAGCCTCGAAGTCTTCGCCGAGGAGCGCCCCGGCTACCAGGGTGAGTGCCATGATGCTGGAGACATAGGTCTTGATGGCCACCGAATGGTCCTTCGCGGTCTGGAGGTGAAGACAGAGGGCGGCCCGCTTGGCCAGGGAGCTTTGCGGGGTGTTGGTCACGGCCAGGACAGTCACGCCCTCCCTGGCTTGCAGGAGGTCGAGCAGGCGAAGCGCTTCGACCGTCTCTCCCGATTGTGAGGTCAGGACGACGAGGCTGCCCGGGGCGAGCGTCCCTACGCCGTAGTGGAGCAGTTCTCCGGTTTCCACGACGGTCACGGCGAAGTCCCGGGTCTGAAGGTAGTTGGCCGCCGCCACGGCGGCGAAGTAGCTCGACCCCATCCCGGTGAGGACCACCTGAGCAAAGCCGCCCGGCCGGCGTTCCGCGCCCAACTTGGCGAGGACGGCGGGGAAGCTCGACCGGTACAGCCGCAGAGTCTCACGCAGGGCTTTCGGTTCGTTCAGAACATCTTCAAGCAGGGGATTCATAGCTCGGTCCTCCTTAACGTATCTGTCTGTCGCCGACGCTCCGGCTGGTCCGGCGCATTCCCTCCATGCTCTCCTCGATCTTGCTGAAGGCGACGAGCATGAAGAGGGCGTCGAGCAGGGTCAACTGGGCGAGCCGGGAGGCGGTGGCGTAACCCTTGGTCGTGGTCTCCTGGGAGGCCGTAAGCAGGACGAGGTCCGCCGCTTTGGTGAGCGGGGAGCCCTGGTAGTTGGTGACCGCGATCGTTGCGGCGCCGGTCTTCTTGGCGGTGGTCAGGGAGTCGACCGTTTCGCGGGTCGCTCCGGAGTAAGAAATGCCGATCGCCACGTCGCCGGGTCCCAGGAGTGAGCCCGACATGGCCTGAACGTGGGCGTCCGGGCTGGCGTGGCTGAAGATGCCGATGCTCAGGAGCTTGTGGTACATGTCCTGCGCCACGATCCCCGATCCGCCGGCGCCGTAGAGGTCGATCCGCTTCGCCGCCCTGACCAGCTCGGCTGCCCGGACGAGCCGGTCGACGTCGAGGATGGCCTGGGTATCCCGGAGCGTCTGAGTGCTCACCTGGAAGACCTTCTTGACGATGACAGGGGGCGGATCGGTAGGCAGGACCTGTTCGTGGATGTCCCGGGGCTCCACCGCCAGGTCCTGAGCGAGAGCGGCGCGGAATTCGACGTACCCGGAGAAGCCGAGCAACTGGCAGAGCCGGACGATGGTCGCCGGGCTGACCTGCGCCCGGGCCGCCAACTCGCCGACGGAAAGCTCGACCGCCTGGTAGGGGTGCTCCAAAAGGTGGCCGGCCGCAGCCCTCTGGGCGCCACTGAGGCCGTGGAGCCCGCGGAGGCGGATGAGACAGCCGGTGAGACGGTTCGGCCTGAGTTCGACGGTCGCTTCTTTCACGCAAGTCAACCTCTCTGAAAGCATATGTCGTGGCAGAGCCGTAGTGCCGGATGGCTGTATGGCGTGAGAGCGGCTCGGGGCGAGGATCAAGGGCGGAGTCCGGTGTGCGTCGCCGGGGTGGATTCTAGCCGCAACCCTTTCAAGGCACCTTCATTACGCTGAAACTTTTTGGGCGGCGGGCATCTACCGGGCGGCCCGGACGGACAGACAAAAAACCGCCGGGTTCACGAGGAACCCGGCGGGTGGAGCCAACCCCTGCAGGCACTTCCTAAGGGGGAGAAGGTGGCCTCCGAGAGGAGCAGGGGGCCGACTCCAAGAGTGGTGAAGAAACCAGTCGCCGTCGGCTGGTTTCTTCTGCGGGGACTACTTCTTCTTCTCAGGCTGCGGCGGGAAGGGCGGCCACAACTCACCACGCTCGATCATGCCGACGAACTCCGGGCAACCGATCGGGGAGAGCTGCTCACACTCCGGCGGCATCGGGCAGAAGCGGGCTTCCTTGATCTCCAGTTGGACGAAGGCGACCAGTTTGACCACCACGAAGAGGCCGACCTCGCACTCGACCACGTTGCCGGTCGGCGTCGAAACCACCCGGCAGTTTAGGCACTGCACGAACGGGACGAAGTCAAGGTTCTTCGCGCAGAAGAGTTCCTCTTCAGCCCCTTCGAGCCGGATCCGCTTGGTGAAGCGGAAGGTCTCGGTGCGTGAGGTGGTGTCAAAGACGACCCGCTGCAGCCACTCCACGGTGAACTCGACCACGTTGTCGGTGATGATCTTCGGGTTGATGACCCGAACGGCCAGGACCACGCAGTCCGAGACATTGCCGGCGCTGACCGGGATGTTCGTGAAGCGGACGATCACCGGGCACTCGACCACCGAGCACTCGTTGAACACCTTCTCGACAACCACGCATTCCGGCCGGAACTCAGAGCACTGCGCCTTGTCCGTATGGGCCCAGGTGCGAGGGAACTTGTCGCCCGGCTTCATGTAGAAGTGCAGGCGCAT
>JBLNBQ010000126.1:0-4692 GCA_050260095.1 Chitinophagales bacterium | reverse complement strand
CCACGTCCACACTCTCCATTTGGAGGCACCTCCCACACGCCTCCGAACCAACGAAAAAAAGGCCCGGGGGACAGGCTGAACCTGCCCGTGCGGACCTCTCCACATCTCCGTCCGACGCGGTCTTGACGACCACTTATATCGATTGTATGCGCCCGCGTCGCTTGCTCGACCCGGACGCCGCAGAAATCGTTATCTCGCTCTGGTGTACCCCCACAGCTCTTCTCGGCTGCTGGACACCGCCACGGCACCTGCCGCCAGGATCTGCTCCACCTCCGCCGCCGTTTCCACCAGCCCCCCGGCGATGAGCGGCGGGAGTTTCCCGAGCGGCAGGCGGTGGATGACCTGGGGGATGATGAGACCCGGGAGGACCTCGATCGCGTCGGGGGTCGACCGCTCAGCCACGGAGAGCCCGGTGGCGAGCGCTTCAGAGTCGAGCATGAAGAGCCGCTGCACGGCGAGCAAGCCTTCCTCTTTGGCCGCCCGGATGAGGGCGTTGCGGGTGCTCAGGATGCCGTGGATGCCCAGGTGGCGCGCCAGGTAGCGGATGCCGGGGGCGTCGCGCCCCACGCCCTCCAGGAGGTCGATGTGGGCGAGCACCAACCGGCCCTCCTGGCGCAGGCGCGCCGCCGTGACCTCAAGGTCGAAGATGGTGCCGGTCAGGACGAAGAAGACCTCGATGCCGGAACTGAGGGCGCGGCTCAGGTTCCCGCCGTGTTTGATGCCGCCGATGACCGGCTTCCTGCGTAGGCGGGGGAGCAGGTCGGTTTCGCTCATCGCTGGCCCCCCCCGACCGCCGCTCGACCGGTGAGGCCGAGCGCCGCCGGCAGCTCGGCCACGCTGTCGAGCACGTAGTCTGGCCGGTATTCGGAACTTGCGAGTTGGTCCCGCTTCGTCACGCCGGAGAGGACAAGCGCCGTCGTCAGCCCGCTCCGGAGCCCCATCGCGATGTCGGTCTCCAGCCGGTCACCCACCATGACCACCTCGTCCGGAGCCAGCCCCAGGAAGTCCAAGGCCGCCTCGACCACCAAGGGGGAGGGCTTGCCGGCCACCAGTTCGCAGCGGTGACCCGTCGTGGCTTCCAGGGCGGCGATCACGCCGGCGCAATCAGGAATCTCCCCGCCGTCCACCGGGCACGAACGGTCGGCGTTGGTGGCCATCATCCGGGCGCCGCCGAACTTGACCGCCTGGAAGGCGGTGTTCCACTTGGCGTAGTCGAAGGTCCGGTCGAAGGCGAGGATCACGCAGTCGACCTCAGGCGACTCCACGACCGCGA
Source organism: Chitinophagales bacterium (assembly GCA_050260095.1). Taxonomy (GTDB): domain Bacteria; phylum Bacillota; class UBA5301; order DYFA01; family DYFA01; genus JBLNBQ01. Next base: position 3,419 of record JBLNBQ010000126.1, on the reverse strand, counting down.
ACCCCGCCTCGCGCAGTTCCTCCTTGAGGGGCGGTTCACCGACCACGAAGAGCCTGGCGCCGGGCAGGTGTTTCTGAAGGTACGCCGCCAGCACCCGGGAGGAGTTGATGACCTGGGTGGCCGGGGTGGGGATGCCTAGCCGGGTGAGCTTGGCCGCATAAGCTGCAGGTCGCTCCAGCGGCTTGTTGGAGAGGAAGACCCACTTGAAGCCGGCGGAACCCAAGGTCGCCAGAGCCTCCCGGGCTCCAGGGATCAGGCGTTCCCCGAGGTAGATGGTGCCGTCGAGGTCGAAGATCGCGCCGCGCAGCATGGGCCAGCCTCCCGCCACTCTCTCTGATAAACAAAGGCCCGGCCTGGCGAGGGGAAAGCAATCAAGCCTCCCATTCCAAGCAGGGCCTCTCCTTCATCTCCCGCCCTACGGATGGAAACCGGTCAACGGATGATTGGTAAGTAATTACGACTGCAGCGCCCGTTTTCCTTCCCATGCTTTTCTATCGGCCAGCGTCACCGCACACCGGACCAATCCGGCGAGCGCCAGCGCCGCGCAGAACAGGAAGACCGCTTCAAGCCCGAAACGCTGCGCCACCGCCCCGGCCACGGCTGGTCCGCCGAACATGCCCAGGGCGTAGATGGCCTGGAAGAACCCCATCGTCGTGGCTTCGCATTCGGGGTCCGCCTCCCGCATCACGGTGGCGAGGAAGACAGGGTACGTGGTGCCCCGGCAGAGGCCGACGAAGAAGAAGATGGCGGCCAGCCCGCCAAAGGACTTGGCATACGGGGTCAGCCAGGTGGCGAGGCCTACGACCGCGAAACTCCCGGTCAGCATCCACCGCCCGGCCCGGGGGTGCGAGTTCCCGCCGGTGGCCAAGAGCGTGCCGGAGACGTAGGCCGCGCCGCCCACCGTGCCGAGCAGGCCGAGCGAGAGCCTGGAGAGGCCCAGCTCCTTGGCGTAGACCGGGGTGAAGCCAAGGACGGTCGCATAGAAGATGAAATGCGTGAGGACGGCCAGGAGAGTTGCGTCGATGACTCGCCAGCGGAGGATGGACTGCAGCACCTTGTCCCCGCTGAGGGTTTGGGGGCGCTTCTCGCTCAAGCTGGGCACGTCCTTCACTGCGACCGCGGCGAGCAGGAACCCCAGCACGCCCGGGACGAGGCCGGCCAGGAACGGGGCGGTCCAACCCCAGTGTTCCGCGAGGAAACCGCCGAGGAGGTTACCGGCGAGCTGCCCGGCGGACGCCGCGAACGTCAAGAGCCCCATGCTGCGTCCGGCCTGCTCGGGGGGGAAGAGGCCCGCGTAGTACACGGTGAAGAGCACCCAGGTGCCTGCCGCCAGGCCCGCGGCCGACCGGAAGAGGAGTAGATGCTCCGGCCGGGTAGCGAGGCCCATGCCGAGCGCGCTGAGGCCGGCCACGATGGTCCCGGTCAGGATGAACGGCTTGCGCCAGGCCAGCCGGTCGGACCAGAACCCCAGCGGAAGGCGGACCAACCCCTGCAGCAGGCCGTACGCGCCGGCCACCAGGCCAGTCATGACCATCGAACCGCCCAGCACCCTGACGTAGGCGGTCAGGAACGGGGCATAGATGTACTGAGCCAGGTAGAAAAGGCCGACCACCAGCAGGAAGAGGTGCGCCTTCAGCCGGGAGTTCATCGTTAAGCGACCGCCCGGCGAATCCGCTCGGCCGCCTCGGCGATGTCGGCCGCCGAGACGTCCTTGTGGGTTGTGAAGCGCATGACGGTGGGACCGAAGGTGCCCGCCTTGACCCCCTGCTCAAGGAGTCTCGCGACGAACTCCGGCCCGGCTAGGCCGGTCCCCGAAAAATCGCACAGGACGATGTTGCTCTGCACGGTCGAGAGGTCGACGCGCAAGCCGGGGATCTCGTTCAGCAGCTCGCCCAGGCGCCGGGCGTTGGCGTGGTCTTCGGCGAGGCGCCCCACCATCTGGGTGAGCGCGAGGATTCCGGCGGCCGCCAGGATGCCGGCTTGCCGCATGCCGCCGCCGAGGAGCTTGCGGCACTTGCGGGCCCGGGCGACGAACTCCTGCGGCCCGGCGAGGAGCGATCCGACCGGCGCCGAGAGACCTTTCGAGAGACAGAACATGACCGAGTCGGCCGGCGCGGTCAACTCCTTGACGTCGCGGCCGAGCGCCGTGGCGGCGTTGAAGACCCGGGCGCCGTCGAGGTGAACCTTGAGGCCCCGGGAGTGGGCCAGGCCGGCAAGCTCGGCGAACTGGGCGGGCGGCATGACCGTGCCGCCGAGACGGTTATGCGTGTTCTCGAAACAGACGAGCCGGCTGGCGGGGGCATGCAGATCGACGGGACGGATGGCCGCTTCCAGGAGCTCCTTGCCGGCGGGGCCGTGCAGCCCGGCCACCGGCCGGAGCTGGACCGAGGAGAGGATGGCCGGCCCGCCATTCTCATAGTGGAAGATGTGCGCCTCCGAGTCGACGATCACCTCATCGAACCGGCCGGTGTGGGTCATGATCGCCACCTGGTTGCCCATGGTGCCGGTAGGAACGAAGAGCGCCGCCTCCTTACCCACCATGCGGGCGCCCAGCGCCTCCAACTCGTTGACGGTCGGGTCTTCCCCATAGACGTCGTCCCCGACCTCGGCCTCCAGCATCGCCCGCCGCATCTCCGGCGTCGGCTTCGTCACCGTATCGCTGCGCAGATCGATGATCCTCACCACTCGTTCACCTCTGGCAGGTAGATACTGCGCCAGCCGTCCTGTTCCTGCGACAAGCGGGGAAATGCTGCAGCGACGCTCTCTTGCCCACCTGGAAAAAAATGGCGATACTGGGTTGACACCCCATTCGGTCGCGCCTATAATGCAATTGCACGAAAACAAACGAAAACGAGAGCAGGACGGAGACAATGTCACGGAATCGCCAACAATCGACATCAATCGACACGAACGGTGTCTTGAGGTGTCTCGAGGTTGTCACAGTCGCAGGCAGACGGGGTTCCGACCGTCCGACGGTGTCGACTCGTTCGACACGGTTCGCCGCCCGGGGGCAGGCGCTTGTCGAATACGTCCTCCTTCTGGGACTTTTGACGGCCGTGGCGGTCGTCGTCCGGCCCCTGCTGACGGGGGCGGTCACCGCGGCCGGGATCAGGTTTCTTCTTGGCTTGGTCGGGCTTGACTAAGGCCAATCTTGGGGACGCCGCACCTTCTAAGGAAAGGAGGGGAAAAGGTGAGGCAAGTGTGGCACGGTCTGTGGGCGGACGAGCATGGGCAGAGCATGGCCGAATACGGGCTTCTGACCGCACTCATCGCGGTGGCCTGTATCATCTCGGTGCGAACTCTGGGCAGCGCTATCACAACGAAGTTCACTAAGCTTGCCGCGGAGATCGTGAAGTAGCAGCGCGTTCGATCCCAACCAAAAAAATCAAAGGTACTGGCTGGTGACGCCTGGCAGGGCT
>JBLNBQ010000125.1:0-5878 GCA_050260095.1 Chitinophagales bacterium | reverse complement strand
CAGCGGCGCCAGGGCCCGGGCCAGCCTGCCGCCGCCTCCGGCCGGGGCAGAGGCCGGCGGCGGCCCGGCCCGTCCCCGCTGGAGCAGCGGCCAGCCCAGGCCGTAGGCCACCGCGAGGGCCAGGGGAAAAGCCGCTACGGCCAGCGGCAGGCCGAAGCCGGCGTAGGGCAGGTCGATCCCCCCGCCGATGAGCATCGCGGGGAGGTTGATCGGGGGCGCCACCATGCCGAGCACGCCACCCATCGCCACGAATGCGCCGACCCGCTCCGGCGCCAGGCCGAGGCCGGCGAGCAGCGGGGCCGCCATGGCCCCCGCCGTGAGGACCGAGGCAGTGGACGAACCGGTGATCATGCCCGGGAACATCACGAACAACATCAGTGCCGGCAAGAGCAGCCACGGAAGACGTCCCAACCGGCGCTCCACCACGCCTACCAGGGCGGGCAGGTGGCCGGCGTCGGCCATGAGGCGCATGAAGAGCATGGCGGTGGTGATCACGAGCATCGGGTCGAGGTAGGTGAAGGCCCCCTCGACCAGATGGCGCAGCGGCAGGACGTCGCCGTCCAGCGCCGCCCCGGCCCACGCCCCCGCCACGAGCGAGAGACCCATCGGCCAGCGGCGCCCCACGGAGAGATACCCGAAGACCGCCAGCATGGCGAGAAGGGTGGCCGGCTCCGCGAAGCCGGCCGCCCTTAAGCCTTGCACCAGGCCACTCACTCCTTGAAGAGCCCCTTGGCCGCCTCTCCGGCGTCCGCCGTCTTGGCCACCTCGACGTACGGGATGCCCCGCTTCGCCGCGAGGTTGGAGATGAACTTATCCTTGTTGCCCGCCGCCACGACTACGGCCGCGTCGGCCGAGGGCAGCACCAGCTCGATCAGGTCGTTGGAACTCTTTCCGCGCCGGCTTTCGCCGCCGGTGTGCATGAACAGGACCTTGACACCCTTCTCCTTGGCCTCCTTGAGCAGGGCCTTGGTCCGGGCGGCCTCCTGGTCGAGGTCGATCCCCGCCGCTCCGAGCCCCTTGGCGCTGGCGCCGACCACCATGATGACGGTCTTCACGCCCGCCAGGTCGGCCGGCTGGGCCATCAGCTTGTAGTCCATCCCCATCTTGAGCTTGTTGTTCAGCATGACCTTGACTATGGCCGCATCGGAGCTCTGCCCGATCGCCGTGATCAGGGCCGGCTTGCTGAAGATGGGTTCCGCCGCCAACGATGCTCCGCTTAGGGCCAGCACCAGGCCGGCCGCCGCGAGGAGCGTGAGGAACCTTGCCTTGAGTTTCACGTGACTTGTGCCTCCTTACGTTTAGAACCGCGGACCGGTATGCGGCCTGCGTCAGTAGCCGACCACCGCGCCGTCGCGCCGGGGATCGGCCCCGCCGTAGAGCTTGCCGGTGACCGGGTCGATGATGATCGCCTGCGCCCCGCCGAAGAACAGGTCGTAGTCGCCCTGGACCTTCAGCGAGTAGCCGAGCTTCTTCAGCGCGTCCTGGGTCTCCGCCGGGACACGGGACTCGAGGTAGAAGTCCTTCTCCGTGTCGCGCACGTAGAACCGGGGCAGTTCGATGGCCTCCTGAATGCCCATCTTGTAGTCGATCAAGTTCTGGGTGAGCAGGACCATCGTCGAGATGATGCGGGCGGCGCCCGGCGTGCCCATGGTGGCGAACGTCTTGCCGTCCTTGGCGATGATGGTCGGGGCGATGGTGGTCCGCACGCGCTTGCCGGGGGCGAAGGCGTTCGGGCCCTTGGCCGACCAGTTCTGCATCTCGTTGTTCAGGATGATGCCGGTGCCGGGGATGACGACCTTGGCGCCCCAGAAGCCGGAGATCGTCTGGGTCAGCGCCACCATGTTGCCCTTGGCGTCGACGACCGAGAGGTGCGTCGTGCTGAAGTGCTCCTTGTCGGGCTCGCCGGCGACCACCTTCGGCGTTACCTTCGTCAGGTCGATCTCGGCCGCCCGCTTCTTGGCGTAATCCTTCGAGAGCATGGCGGCAACCGGGACCGTCGTGAAGGCCGGATCGCCCACGAAGGCGCTGTTGTCGGCGTAGGCGCGCTTTAGGGCCTCGGCCGTCAGGTGGAAGCGCTCCGGCGAGAGCGGGCCGTACTTGGCGAGGTCGAAGTTGTCGAGGATCTGCAGGGCCTGGATGACCGAGATGCCACCGACTGGCGGCGGAGCCGAGACCAACTCATAACCGCGGTAGAAGCCGCGCACCGGCTCACGTTCGATCGCCCGGTAGGAGGCGAGGTCTTCCTTGGTGATCAGGCCGCCGGTCTTCGCCATCTCGGCCGCGAACTTGTCGGCGATCTCACCCTTGTAGAAGACGTCCGGGCCGCCCTGGCCGATCTTGCGCAGGCTCACGGCGAGGTCAGGGTTCTTGAGGACCTGGCCGGCTTCGAGCGGGAGGCCGTCGGGCGCCAGGATCTTCAGCAGTTCCTCGTTCTTGCTGATCGCGTCGAAGTTGTCGGAGATGATCTCTGCGAGGGTGTCGCTGATGGCGAACCCCTGCTCGGCGATGCGCGCCGCCGGCTCGACCACCTGGGCGAGGCTCATCGTGCCGTACTTTTCGAGCGCCATGGAGAGACCGGCGACCGTGCCCGGGACGGCGACCGCCAGCGGGCCATCGTTGGGCCACTTCGTGCCTTCCTTGCCGGCCAGCGGGGCGGCCGAGCGGTAGTCGATCGCCACCGACTTCTTCTGGTCGGCCAGGTAGATGACCATCATGCCTTCGCCGCCGAGCCCGGTGGCGTTGGGTTCAGCCACGCCGATCGCGAACGCCGCGGCGACCGCGGCATCCACCGCGTTGCCGCCCGCCTTGAGGATTTCCAGCCCAGCCTGCGACGCCAGCGGGTGGGCCGAGGCCACCATCCCGTGATCGGCCACCACCTGCGGCAGCCGCGTGGCTGCCCCGGCGGACAGGCTGCCGGCGAAGGCCATGGCCATGGCCAGGATCAGGACTGCACACCGGCGCGGGAACCAGTTACTGTTCTTCACTCCACTCTCCTCCTTCTACGTCCCCGTATTACCACAAATAGGGTCCCGGACCTCTCTTTGCCAGCTCAGCGTAGTCCGGCAGCCCCGTCACCTCGATCTTCGCGGCCTCGTCCAGATCCCCGAGGGAGGACAGGAACTCCCGCACCGCCGTGACGTGCCGGGCCACCCGCACCCGCAGCGGCCAACCTTCGGCCGTGAACGGGACCGAAAGCTGGCGCCGGCCGGCCGCCGCGAGGTAGAAACGGTCTTGACCGTCGGTCACCAGGCGGGCGCCGGTCGCGCCCCGCAGCCGCCCCTGCGCCGGGTTGGTGGTCTCCATGAGGATGGCGAGCGCGGGCGTCGTATCGCCCCACTCCCGGTGCGAAAGCCCGCGCAGCGTCTCCGGCGACGGCTCGAGGCCGATGCGGACTCCCTGCGCTTCAAGGTTCATGCTGGCCACGGCGGCCAGATCGGTGGCGCGGGGGTGCGCCACGATGGTGTTGACGACCGGATACTCCGGCGAGGCCTCGTGCAGGTCGATGGCGAGAGCCACCTTCTCCCGCCGGATGAGTTGGGTGATGCCGAACGCCACCCGCTCGGTCAGGGTTCCGTCTCTCCGCCCCGGATACGCCCGGTTGAGGTTGCGGGTCTCGCTGCCGGAGAGCACTTGGCTGGAGCCGGCCGGGAGATAAACCTGCGGGTCGGGCCACTGGTGGACGGGGTTGGTCGCCCGGGCGCCGTACGTGAACCGGCGCCGCCCGTGCGTGGTGGTGAGATAGAAGTGCTGGGGGTGGCCCTCCTGGGGGACGTTGTGCGTGAAGCCGCTGGCGTTGGCCCGGGGAATGACGATCAGGGTGCCCCGCTCCACCCGGGCCCGCTCCACCAGCAGGAGGGCGGACACGTAGCCGGCGGTCTCGTCGCCGTGGGTGCCGCCGAGCACGAGGGCGGTGCCGCCCGGCGCTTTGCCCCGCAGCACGAAGACGGGGGTATCCCCGGCCGAACCGGCGAGTTCAGGGTTCCAGGCGCTGAGACGGGTCACCCGGGTGACGCCCGGGCCGGGGTGGATCGGATCGGGACGGTGCAAGGGAAGAAAAGCGGCAGCCGAGAGCGCAGTCAAAACGGCTGCTCCCGCCAGGACCGCCAGGCCGCGCCTGTTATGTCGTTCCACCCGCCACCCGCTCCTTGCCGCGCCCACCTGGAAAAGAGAGGCGATATATAGTCATTTTACCACCTCAGGAGGCGGCGGGAAATCCAGATTATGCAGGTAGGCTGCATCGAATTGCATATCTCCGGCCAGCCCGACGTGGACGACCTCCCGGGCCGCCGCCTCGACCGGCGCCCGCAGAGCGGGATCGGCCAGAAGGCGGGCCGCCCCGCGCCAGGCCGCGTTGCCGGCCGGCTTGATCCTCGCCGCCGGCACGCTGGGCAGAAGTCCGGTCGCCAGCGCGACTTCCGCGGAGAGACCCTGGCCGAACGCGCCCGCCAGCCGGACCTCCTCCAGGTCGCCCGCGGCGAGACCGGCCCGGGCGAGCAGCGTCTCGACGCCCGCCCGCACCGCGCCCTTGGCGAGTTGCAGCTGGCGGATGTCGCGCTGGGTCAGGAGAACCGGCGCAGGCCCTTCCCCCTCGCCCGCCGGGACGATGACCGCGGCGCGTTCGCCATCCGGCAGCACGGTCAGGCGCTCGGCCAGCCCCGGCCAGGTGGCCAGGCGGGCGGCCTCGCCGGGCCCGGCGAGCCTCCCCGATGGCGCAAGCGCCCCGGTGGCCACAAGGAGGGCCGCCGCCGCGAGCGCGCCCGAGCCGGCCAGCCCCCGGGCCGGGGCTCCGTCGACGGTTTGCGCCCGCCACGGACGACCAGGCGCCAGCGCCACCACGGCTCCCGGCTGGGCGCGCACGCCGCAGCTCAGCCGGCCGCCCTCGAACGCCGGCCCGGCCGCGGTGGAGCAGGCGTAGACCCGCCCGCCGGCGGAGAGCAGCACTTCGCCGTTGGTGCCGAGGTCGACGAGCAGGCGGGGCGCGCCTTGGGAATCCGTGAAGAAACCTTCGGCGGCGGCTGCGGCGACGGCGTCCCCGCCGACGAACCCCCCGGCTGGCGGGGGAAAGTAGACGGCGGCCTCCGGCGCCAGCGGCAGCCCGGCCGCCGCGGCGGGCAGCGTGAGCGACCCCCGCAAGGCCGGCTGATGCGGCGCCCGCGCCAGCCGCTCGACGGCCAGCCCCAGGAAGAGGTGCTGCATGCCGGGGTTGCCGGCCACCACCGCCGCCCGCAAGTCTTCGGGGCGGACTCCGGCGCGGGCGCAGGCCTCCCGGGTCGCCCCGCCCGCCGCCTCGCGGGCCAACCGCTGCAGCTCTGCGAGGGCGGCCGGCCCGGTGAGCGCATAGCCGAGGCGGGTCATCAGGTCGTCGCCGTGACGGGACTGGGGGTTCGCCGCCTGAGCCAGCCCCCGCACCTGGCCGGTGGCCAGGTCGACGCAGCCCGCCACCAGCGTCGTGGTGCCGAGATCGATCGCGACGCCGAAGCCTGAGCCGCCGGGCCCGGCCGGCACCCACTCCGGGTAACCCTCCCCCGCCGCTGCAGGCGTCGAGATGGCAGCCGTCCCGTCCCCGAGCAGGCGCACGGTCGCCTCCTCCGCCGGGCGACACCGGCAGGCCAGGCGAACGCCCCGCGCCAGGTCCGCCACGCTGAGGCAGGCCGTTTCCGCGGCTTCCGGCGGCGGCGCCGGGGCGACCTCCACCCGGCATCTGCCGCACAGACCCTGGCCGCCGCAGGGCAACGGCAGCGGCAGGCCGAGCCGGCGGGCGGCAGCCCAGATGGTCTCGCCGCCGGCCACCTCGCCCCGGGCGATCTCCTTGCCCGCGGCGTCCACGAACGCCAGCTTCATCGCTGCCCCTCCCCCTCCGCTCCTCCGGCGCGGCCCG
>JBLNBQ010000124.1:0-35211 GCA_050260095.1 Chitinophagales bacterium | reverse complement strand
TGGGGCTGTAGCTCAGCTGGGAGAGCGCTTGAATGGCATTCAAGAGGTCGACGGTTCGATCCCGTTCAGCTCCACCATTTTTCTTACCAATTAGGGTGGTACCGCGGGAGAATTCTCGCCCCTGACAGACAGGGGCGGGAGTTTTTTTTTACCCAGGCAGGCTGGGAAGAATTGACTCGTAACGCGTCCTACCTCAGGTTAGAAGGGATGGCGAGCCAGGTGGAAGGGAAGTACGACTTCCGCACCATTGAACCCAAGTGGCAGAAGCGCTGGGCGGAGGCCGGGATGTACAAGGTGACCGAGGACCCCGGCAAGCCCAAGTACTACTGCCTCGAGATGTTCCCGTACCCGTCGGGGCGACTCCACATGGGGCACCTGCGCAACTACTCCATTGGCGACGTGGTGGCCCGCTTCTTCGCCATGAACGGGTACAACGTCCTGCACCCGATGGGCTGGGACGCGTTCGGCCTCCCGGCGGAGAACGCGGCCATCAAGAGCGGGATCTTCCCCCGGGTCTCCACGCTGGACAACATCGACTACATGCGCAAGCAACTCAAAGACTTGGGGTTGTCCTACGACTGGGACCGGGAGGTCGCCTCCTGCCTGCCGCAGTACTATCGCTGGACCCAGTGGCTCTTCCTGCAGCTGTACAAGCGGGGCCTTGCGTACAAGAAGAAGGCGCCGGTGAACTGGTGCCCCTCGTGCCAGACGGTGCTCGCCAACGAGCAGGTCGTGGGCGGCGCGTGCGAACGCTGCGACACTCCGGTGGTCCGTAAGGACCTGGAGCAGTGGTTCTTCAAGATCACCGCGTACGCCGACCGCCTGCTGACGAACCTGGTCAAGCTGCCTGGCTGGCCGGAGAAGGTCAAGACCATGCAGGAGAACTGGATCGGCCGGAGCGAAGGCGCCGCGGTCACCTTCCGGCTCGAGGACGGGCGGGAGTTCGAGGTCTTCACGACCCGGCCCGACACCATCTACGGCGTCACCTTCATGGTGGTCGCCCCGGAGCACCCCATCGTATCCTCCCTGGTCACTCCCGAGCGGCGGGCCGAGGTCGACCGCTTCATCGACGAAGTCCGCCACATGTCCGAGATCGAGCGGGAAGCCACCGACCTGGAGAAGAAGGGCGTCTTCACGGGCACCTACGCCATCAACCCGCTCACCCAGGAGCGGATCCCGGTCTGGCTCGCCAATTATGTGCTCCTGGGCTACGGGACCGGCCTCGTGATGGGCGTGCCGGCCCACGACCAGCGCGACTTCGAGTTCGCCCGCACGTATGGCTTGCCCATCCGGGTGGTCATTCAACCGCCCGACCTGCCCCCGCTGGACGGGGCCACCATGACGGCCGCGGTGGCGGCCGAAGGCACTATGGTCAACTCCGGCCAATTCACGGGGATGCCGTCGGGCGAGGGCCTGCAGGCGGTCATCAAGTACGTGGCGGAGCAGGGCTTGGGTCACCCCCAGGTCAACTACCGGCTCCGCGACTGGCTCATCTCCCGCCAGCGGTACTGGGGGGCGCCCATCCCCATCGTCTATTGCGAGGCCTGCGGCGAGGTGCCCGTCCCGGAGGACCAGCTGCCGGTCCTGCTGCCGGAGGACGTCGAGTTCCTTCCGCACGGCGAATCGCCCCTCAAGACCAGCAAGACCTTCGGCCAGACCAGGTGCCCCAAGTGCGGCGGCCCGGCGACGCGTGACTTCGACACCATGGACACCTTCGTCTGCTCGTCGTGGTACTTCTTGCGCTACTGCGACCCCTGCAACGACCAGGCGCCGTTCGCCCGGGACAAAGCCGACTACTGGATGCCGGTGGACCAGTACATCGGCGGCGTGGAGCACGCCATCCTGCACCTGATGTACGCGCGGTTCTTCACCATGGTGCTGCACGACCTCGGTCTCATCAGCGTGGAGGAGCCGTTCACCAACCTTCTCACGCAGGGCATGGTGCGGCTGGAAGGCCAGAAGATGTCCAAGTCGAAGGGAAACGTGGTCGACCCCGACGTGATCGTGAAGAAGTACGGCGCCGACACAGCCCGCCTCTTCCTGCTCTTCGCCGCGCCGCCCGAACGCGACATGGACTGGAGCGACGCAGGCGTGGAGGGCAGCTACCGCTTCCTGAGCCGCGTCTGGCGCTTGGTGGAGGAGGTGCTCCCGCGCCTTGCCCAGCCGGCCGCCCCGGCGGGGAGCGAGGCCGCCAAGGCCGGCAAGGAGTTGCGGCGCGTGCTCCACACCACCATCAAGCGGGTGACTGACGACATCAGGCTGCACTTCGCCTTCAACACGGCCATCGCAGCCACGATGGAGCTGGTCAACGCAGCCTACCAGTACAAGGACCGGGTTCCCGCAGCGGAACAGGACGGGCAGCTTTGGCGGGAGGTCATCGAGAACCTGGTGCGGCTGCTGGCGCCGTTTGCCCCGCACATCACCGAGGAACTCTGGCGCGAGCTGGGACATCCAGCCAGCGTCCACCTGGAAGCGTGGCCGGCGGTCGACCCGGAGGCGCTCAAAGCGGAGCAGGTGGAGGTCGTGCTGCAGGTCAACGGCAAGGTGCGCGACCGCATCCTGGTCCCGTCCGGCCTCGAAAAGGAACAGCTAAGGGAGTACGCGTTGGGCAGCGCCAAGGTGAAGGAGTTCATCGGCGCCGGAACGGTGAAGAGCGTGGTGGTCGTTCCGGGAAGACTGGTGAACGTGGTGGTTGCGCCCTGACGCGCCGCCTCGTCAAGGAGGAAACCGGGTAAGTGAAAAGCAAAGTCTATTTCGCGAACCTGCGGGCCAAGCGCGAGCAGGACAGCCTGCTCCGGAAGGTCGGCCGTCTCTTCGACCGCGCCGGCCTCGGCGGCTGCATAGCCAAAGACGACTTGACCGCGATCAAGGTCCACTTCGGCGAACGGGGGAACACCGCCTTCCTCCGGCCGATCTACCTCCGCCAGGTCGTCGACCGGGTCAAGGCGGCCGGCGGCAACCCTTACCTGTGCGATTCCAACACGCTCTACCTGGGATCGCGCCACAACGCCGTCGACCATCTCAACACGGCCATCCAGAACGGGTTCGCCTATGCGGTCGTCGATGCCCCCATCATCATCGCCGATGGCCTCCGGGGCAAGGACTACCGGGAAGTCGAGGTGGGCCTCAAGCACTTCCGGACGGTGCGCCTCTCCGCGAACCTGATCGCAGCCGATTCGCTGATCGTTGTCTCGCACGTGAAGGGACACATGGTCTCCGGCTTCGGGGGGGCCATCAAGAACCTGTCGATGGGGGGCGCCAGCCGCGGCGGCAAGCAACTCATGCATTCCTCGCTGCTGCCGGAGGTCCTGCCGGGCAAGTGCAGGGCCTGCGGCGTCTGCGCCCGCTGGTGTCCGGGGGAGGCCATCGTGGTGGCGGAGGGCCGGGCCGTGATCGATCCCCGGAAGTGCCTGGGGTGCGGCGAATGTCCGGTCAACTGCCAGTACGGCGCGATCAAGATCCAGTGGGGAGAAGAGAGCCGCAACGTCCAGGAGCGGATGGTCGAGTACGTTTACGGGTACCACAAGGAGCACCCCGGCAAGATCGGTTACCTCAGCTTCATTGTCGACGTCTCGCCTGATTGCGACTGCATGCCCTGGTCGGACGCGCCGATCGTGCCCGACGTCGGCATCCTCGCTTCGACCGACCCGGTCGCCATCGACCAGGCCGCGCTCGACCTCGTGACCAGCCAGCCGGGGTTCGAAGCGTCCGCGCTCAAGACCAACCACGCTCCGGGGAAGGATAAGTTCCGGGGGGTCCACGAGGACGTCGATCCGACCGTGACCCTGGCCTACGGGCAGTCCATCGGCCTGGGGAGCCGTGACTACGAACTCATCGAGGTGAAATGAATGGGCGCGGAACGACTGCATAACACCCAGCTTCACCACGTCGGAGTGGTGGTCGACAACCTGCAGGAGGCGGTCCGCTTCTACGTCGAGACTTTGGGGCTCGTGCCCGAAAGCCAGGTGGACCTCCCGGAACGCCAGGTGAGGCTGGCCTTCCTCGGCGGACCGGGGGGGCGCGTGGAACTGATCGAACGCTACGGGGATCCGGTGCCGGCTCCCCACGGGCGGGTGGACCACGTGGCGTTGGCGGTCAAGGATCTCACCAGCGCGATCGCCCAGCTCGAAGGGCGGGTCGCCGAACACGACGCCGCACCGCGGCCTGGGCCCGGCGGGCGGAGAATATACTTCTTCCGCGGTCCGGCCGGCGAGCGCATCGAGCTGGTGGAAGTCGGCGCCTGACGCCGTTCCCCCGTGCCTGCACGGGGCGGCTGACAATCCAGATTTAGCTAGGGGAGGAATCGCCGTGAAATTGTTCCTGGACACCGCGAACCTGACGGAGATCCGGGAGGCCGCGGGGCTCGGCGTCATCGCCGGCGTCACCACTAATCCTTCTTTAATCGCCCGGGAGGGACGCGACTTTCGCCAGGTGGTGCAGGAGATCTGCGAGGTCGTCGACGGCCCCATCAGCGCCGAGGCTGTCTCCCTCGACTCGGCCGGCATGATCCGGGAGGGCGAGGAGCTTGCCGGTTGGCACCCGAACATCGTGATCAAGCTTCCGATCACCTGGGAGGGGCTCAAGGCCGCCAGCCATCTGTCGAAGAAAGGCATCAAGACCAACCTGACGCTGTGCTTCAGCGCCAACCAGGCCCTCTTGGCCGCCCGGGCGGGCGCGACGTACGTCAGCCCGTTCCTGGGACGGGTCGACGACATCAGCTGGAACGGCATGGACCTCATCCAGGACATCGTGGAGATCTACGACACCCACGGGCTTGAGACGGAGATCATCGCCGCCAGCGTGCGCCATCCCGTCCACGTGATCGAGGCGGCTCGGGCCGGCGCCCACATCGCGACTATCCCGTACAAAGTGCTGCAGCAGATGGTGAAGCATCCGCTGACCGACCAGGGGATCGCGAAGTTCCTGGAAGACTGGGCCAAGGTGCCCAAGAAGTAGGAGAACCGAGTTCGCCAGGCAAGACGAGCCGCTCGACCAAGGCGGGTGCCCGAGAGGGCGCCCGCCTTTTTGCGCGTTCGCCGCCGGGTGAAGACCGGGAGCGCCCGGACGAGAGAAGCGCTCTGGGCGGCTCGCCGTTTCCCGCCCCACGGCGTTTGCCCCGCCGTCCGCCGGGTGATAGAGTGAGAAGCGCCGGGGTGCCAGCCGTCGGGAAGGAGTGTCTCAGGTTGGCGCCACGGAAACGGCTCTTCGTCTTCGGTCTCATCTTTCTGGTCGGTTGTGCGGCCGTGGCGGCCGAAGGGCGGGTGGCCCGGCTGCAGTGGCTGCCTCTCGGGGAGGCGGCGCGGGCGGCCGGGGTGGCCGCCGCTCCGGGGGCAGGGTCCAGCCTCCCTGGTCGCAAGGTCCCCAACGCCGGGCCGGTCGCACCGGCCGCCCCCCAAACCCCCGGCCCACCATCCGCCCCACCACCGGCTCACCGCTCTGCGCGATCAGGGAACCGACGCGCCATTCAGCCTGTCGCCAGCAGCCGGGGGACTGGCAGGTCTGGCGCGGCGGCCGCGGCAGCACCGCCGGTCGTGGGGCCGCTCGATCTCAACCTGGCCACGGGCGCGCAACTGGAGGCCCTGCCCGGGATCGGCCCATCGCTTGCCCGGCGAATCCTAGAGTATCGGCAGCAGCATGGGGCCTTCCGGTCGGTGGAGGAACTCGACCGGGTGCGGGGGATCGGGCCGAGCCGGCTTGCGAACCTTGCGCCGCTGGTGAAGGTGGCTCCCGCCGGTGAGACGCGCTGACCTCGCCCGCGCGACCGGCGGGTTTCTGGTTGGGATCGCCTTGGCCTGTGTGGCGCGGGGCGCGTACCCCCCAGGCCGGGGGTGGGGCCTTCTGGGCGCCGGCGGGGCGCTGGCCGGCCTCCGCCTGCTGGCTCAGGCGTGGCGAAGCCGGGCCTGTCCGGCGCTCCCGAGAACGCCGGCTTCCTGGTATGGCCGGCCCACCCCGCCGCGCGGCTCCTTTTGGCAGCCCGGCCAGGGGTGGCGGGCCGGCCTGCGGGCGGCGCTCTTGGTGGCCGTCGCGGCGGGTTTGGGGTTCGGGCGGGGCTGGGGCGCGCTCGGTCCCGCACCGCCGAGCCTGGCGGCGCTCTCCGCCCAATTCCGCCCGCTGCCCGGCGGCCGGGTCTGGTTGTGCGGAACTGTGGTGACGGCGCCCGAGCCGGGGCGGTGGGGATCGCGTCTGCATTTGCGCCCGGAGGGCGCAGCCGGGGCGGCGGGGCTGATCTCCGTCACCTTGACTGGCGAGACTCGTCCCGGGGGGAAGGCGCCGGCGGACTCCGCTTTGCAGCCGGGGGTGCGGCTGGCTGTCCCGGCCCGGCTGACCCGGCCGGCGGCTGCAAACCCCGGGGAGGAACCTTTCGCCGGGATAACTCCGAACGGGCGGGTACTCGCGTTCGCCTGGGCCGCCCGGGTCAGCGCCGCGGTCCGGGGGCCGGCCCAGGCGCCGGGTTCCTGGGGTGGCTGGCTGGCCCGGGCGGTGGACGCGTGGAACCGGGGCGCGCAACGGGTGCGGGAGGTGGCCGGCCGGGTGCTCACCTGCCGGATGGGCGGCGAGACGGCGGGCATCGCCCGGGCGCTGGTGCTGGGCGAACGCGAGCTTTTGGGCGAGGAGCAGTCGGAGGAGTTCGCCCGGGCTGGCGCGGTTCATCTGCTGGTGGTCTCCGGCCTGCACCTGTCGGTCGTGGCCGGCCTGGCCGCGGCGCTGGCCAGGGCGGGGGGGTTCGGCGAGCGCGGGCAGGCCGTCGCCTCGGTCCTGGCCGCCTTGGGCTACGGCTCGCTCACGGGGTGGGCCCCGCCCGTCGTCCGGGCCGCGCTGATGACCGTCTCGGCCAGGGTCGCCCGGTTGTTCGGGCGCCGGGCTGACCCCGAAGGCAGCCTGTGGCTTGCGGTTTGCCTGATGCTGCTTTACCGGCCGCTCCTTTTCTGCGACGCGGGCTTCCGGCTGAGCGCCGCCGCGACCTGGGGCGT
This sequence comes from Chitinophagales bacterium, assembly GCA_050260095.1. Lineage (GTDB taxonomy): Bacteria > Bacillota > UBA5301 > DYFA01 > DYFA01 > JBLNBQ01. Next base: position 28,240 of record JBLNBQ010000124.1, on the reverse strand, counting down.
GGTCGCAGTGGCCCCTGCCCTGCAGGAGCGGATGGCCGCCCACCGCCGCTGGCTCCCTGAGCCGGCCGGTCGGGGTCTTGCCGCGGCGCTGGGCGCCCAGGCAGCCACCCTCCCCCTGAGCCTGCAGTACTTCGGACGGGTGCCCCTTCTCGCCGTCCTCGGAAGCCCGCTCCTCGTGGGGCTCGCCGATGCCCTGGTGGAGGCGGGGGTGTTGGTTCTGGCGGTGGGCGGCGCCGTGCCGGCGTGCGCGGCTCCTCTCTCAGCCGGCTTCGGCGCGGGCACTCTCCTGCTCTGGCAGGCCGCCCGCCTCGTCGGGCGGCTGCCCTGGGCCTCCCTCAACCTGCCCGCCTGGCCGGAGTGGTGTTCGGTGCTGTACTATGCGGCGCTTTGGCGGGCAACCCGCCGGCGGGCTGCGGCGAGCGCAGGCCAGGCCGCGCCCCGCCTGGGGGAACGGGCTTGGCTGCGACTGCCGGCCGGTGTGGCGGCTGCCGTCCTCGTCCTGATTCTGTGGTCCGGCTGGTCGCCTATCCTCGAAGCGACCTTCCTGAGCGTGGGCCAGGCCGATGCGTTGCACCTTCGGCTGCCGGGAGGGGTGCTCGGGCCAGACCTGCTCGTCGACACCGGCAATTCGGCCGCCCGCATCGTGGGCTACCTGCGGCGGTGTGCGGTGCAGCGCCTTTCCGTCGTCATCATCACGCATCCGCATCACGATCACCGGGGCGGACTCGCCGGAGTGGAGGCCGCTTTCCCGGTGCGACGGTTGGTCGACGGGGGGGAGGAGGCCTGGCGGGCGACATCGTCCAGGGGAGTCGAACTCAGGCTCACAGGGTCTCCCCCGGGTGGTTCGGCCAACGAGAGTTCGCGGCGGCTCATGGTGCGGTACGGGCGCTTCTGCCTGATCGCCACGGGCGACGCCCCGCTGACCGCCGGCGACCCATTGCTGACGGGGCTGCCGCCACGGGGAACCCCGGAGGGGGACGCGCTGACCATCGTGGTCAAAGTGCCCCATCACGGCGCGAAGGGGATGGTCGACCCCGAATTCCTTCGCCGTTACCGGCCCGACCTGGCGGTCATCCAGGTAGGACCCAACGCCTACGGCCACCCCAACGCCGCTCTGGTCGAGTTGCTGCAGGGGTACGGGACAAAAGTCACCCGGACGGACCGGGAGGGCGCCGTCCGGGTACGCACCGACGGGTGCTGGGTTGGCGTGCGGACCTATTCACCGCAGTAAGCGGGTGGGGGCTGGCCAGGCCGTGCTTTACTGGAGATAACGCATGACGTCCGAGAGTTCGATGTCGGGGTGGAGCGCCGCGTTCAGCCCGCCGGCGATGACTTTGGCCACGTCCTCGATGAAGAGGTCAATCTGCCGGGGGGTTACGATCAGGCTGGCCATCTCGTCGCCGAGTACCTCTGCGAGCGCCTGCCGGTCAACCGGTTGGGCGCGGTTCGCGAGCCCTGGCCCGGTCTGGGCGGCGGCCTGCGCCTCCTGCCGGTTCGCCGCGGTCTGGCCTTCGTTTCCTTCCGACGACCCCGTCAGGAACTGTCCGATGCCGGCGAAGGGATCAGGCTGCGCCCCCGGCGGCTGCGCCTCAGGCTGGGGGGTGGGGGGGGCAGGGGCCACCTGCCGGTCACCGAGCAGCTCCAGCGCATCATTCACGATCGTCACGGCGTGAAGCACGGTCGGGACGCCGATCGCCAGCACCGGCACGCCGAGGGTTTCCGGGGTGATGCCGAGCCGCTTGTTGCCCACCCCGGATCCCGGGTGGACTCCGGCGTCGGAAATCTGAATGGTCGTGCACAGGCGGTCGGTGGAACGAGAGGCGAGCGCGTCGATGGCGATGACCATCGCCGGACGAATCTGCTTCACGAGCGAGAAGACGATCTCACCCGTCTCCACGCCGGTTAGCCCGAGCACCCCGGGGGAGATGGCGCTCACCGGGCGAAGCCCCTGGCGCAGTTCGGGCGGCGAGAGGGCGAACAGGTGCCGGGTCACGAGAAGCTGGTTGACCACCTTCGGTCCGAGCGAGTCCGGGGTGGCGTTCCAGTTTCCGAGGCCGACCACCATCACGAGAGCATCCTGGGGGATGCGCGCCAGGAAGCGGCTGATCTCCTTGGCGACCGTCTGGCTGACTTCCTCCTGGAGCACCCGGTCGCGGTCTTTGAGGCCGGGCGACTCGATGGTGCAGTAGTGGCCAGGCATCTTCCCGATCTGCCGCGCCGCCTGGGCGGAGTAGACAGACATCCGCGTCACCTTGGCGTACTCGGTCTCCTCGACGTCGATCTGCGCACCGGGGATATCCTGACCGGTGCGCGAGCGAACCACCTCCGTGGCCTCGAGCGCCAGGTCGGTGCGCACGTTGTACTGGTCGAACAAGGGGTCGTCGATCTTGGCCTCTTCCAACTCCCGCCGGCGGACCGCGCGCTGGAGTTCGTCCAAGCGATTCTCCATCTCCGTGCCTCCCTGGAAGACTTCGGGCGTAGCGTTCCCGAACCCGTCCCGTCTGTATGTGCGGCCGCGCTGGAAACCCGGCGGGCGGGTCAGGGACAAGTACCGGCAGCTGGCGGTTAGTGTGTTTACAGCGGAAAGAGAATATGGTACAATACCTCTGTTGTTCCGTGGGCAAGGAGGTGAGGAAGGATGCCTAACATCAAGTCTGCCGAGAAGCGGGTGCGACTCGCCGAGCAGAACCGGCTCCACAACCAGAGCGTAAAGTCCTCCCTGCGCACGGCGATCAAGAAGTCCGAGCAGGCTTCGTCAGCCCAGGACGCAAGCGCGGTGGAGAAGTTCCGTGCCGCGAGCAGCGCGCTGGACAAGGCGGCGGCTCGGGGGGTCATTCACCCCAACAAGGCGGCGCGCAAGAAGTCGCAGCTCGCCAAGAAGCTGGGGGCCCAGGCGTAAGCGAGCCTCCGGTCACGCAGCGAACAACCTTGATGCATTCTAAGCGGGCGTCTTTTGGGCGCCCGCTTTTCCTATCGACTGGCCCGCTCCGGTTGGCAGAGCTCGGCGGCCAGCACCGCCAGTTCCACCTCCGGCAGGAGGCCGCGCTGGCGTTTGAGCCGCCAGTCCGTGCGCAGGATGGCCGCCAGCGCCCGCTCCGCCCGGTCCAGCGTGATGCGCCGGGCCTGGTCGCGCACCTTCTCGGCGGCCCACGACGAACTGAGTTCGAGCGGTTTGAGCAACCTGGTTCCTGGCCAGTCTTCCGCCGCCGCGGCCTTCACGACCACCACGCGGCGGAATTGCGCCCCCAACTGCGCCAGGATGGCCTGGGGCGCCTCCCCGGCAGCCAGCAGGTCTTGCAGTATCCGCAGGGCAGCGCCGGTGTCGCTGGTCAGCACGGCGTCCACCAGGGCGAAAGAATTGTCGAAAGCCGTCTGACCCACGAGCGCGGCCACGTCGGGCGCATCGATCCGCCCACCCTCTGGGCCGCAGTACACGGCGAGTTTCTCCAGTTCCGTCTCCAGCCCGGCCAGGTCGGTGCCGAGTTTGGCCCGGAGCGCCTCCACGGCGGCCGGGGTCAGCGTGAGGCTTCGCCGGGCCGCTTCGGCCCGCAGGTAAGGCAGGAAATCCTGCCGGCGTAGGGCGGGGAAATCGTAGCAGCGCCCGTGCTCGCCGGCGGCTTTAAGAACCTGCGCCAGCGCGGAGGCGCGTCCCGGCCGGCCGCCTGTCCCGTCCGCCGGTTCGCCGGCGACGAGGATGAGCGTGGTCGACTCGGGGAGGTCGGGAAGATAGCGCGGGAGAGCCTCCAGCCAGGCGGCCTCTTCGCACCGGCGGACGACCACCACCCGGCGCCCGGCGAAGAGGGGCGGGGCGAATGCCGCGGCGAAGAAGGCGTCCTGATCGGCTTCGGCGCCGTCGAACTGGGCGAAGTTGAACTCGCCCTGGTCCTTGGCTCCCAGCTTCTCGAGCAGCGCCTCGCAGGCCTTCGCCTTGAGTCGCTGTTCCGCGCCGGTCAACACCAGAAGACGCGGCAGCGTACCGCTCCCCAGGTCGCGCCGGAAATTCTCCGGGCCTTGGACGTCAGTTGTCGCCATCGTTGCCTCCCACACCCAGGAAAGTCTCATCCTCCGTTTGATTCGCCGGACGGCAGCATAATCCCCCCTGTCCGGGCATAGCCATACCTAAGGACGCATTTGACCAGGGGATTTGGACGACGTAATCCCCCGACGGGGAGGAACGGCCATGCGATGGACAAGACGGTGGCGGCGCGTCTGGCGTGCCTGGCGCGGCGGGAGAAGGAGGCCGGCGGCCGTTCTCCTGGACCGTCCGATGCCGCCCAAGCCGCCGCCGGGCCGGTGGCCGGGCTGGGGCCGCCTCATTGCCCTCTACCTGACGCTGGGGCTCTTGACCGGGGCTGCGATCGCCGCTGTATCGGCGCCGGGCGCGGTGCGGTACGGGTGGCGGCGCACGAGCGCGCTGGTGCGGCGGGCGGCCGGCGAAGCCGTCCCGACCACCCGCTACTTCCTCCAGGAGGGCGGGTTGGCCCGGGAGGCGGTGCGCACGACCCTGCCCGCCCGCGAGTTGCCGAAGGCCGGGGACCGGCGCCCTCTGCTCGACCGGGTGGTGGAGGGCGTGACCGGGCTCGACCCTGCGGCCCCGGAGACGTTCCTCCGGCGAACCCTGCCAGCCAGCCGCCTGGAGGTGGTGCCCGAGCCCGAAATCGAACTGGGTCCGGAAGCGCCCGGCCAGGGGAGGGCCGCGCCTGCGCCCGCCGTTGCGCAGCCCACCCCGGTCGCCCCCACCGCCGCTCCGTCCGGACCGGCCGCTCCGGACGCCGCTGGGACGGGCCCCGTTCCGCTCATCGAGCGCCATGCCGAGGAGGAACTGCGCCGTTTCCCGTGGGGGAAAGCGCCGCTCATCGGCGTGTACCATACCCATTCGTCGGAGACCTACCACGGGCCGAGCGGGCACAAGAAGGGCCGTTCCTACGCCAGCGACGACTTTGTCTGGGGCGGCACCACCGGCATGGTCGCCGTCGGCGACGAACTCGCGCGCATCCTGACCGAGGACTATCGTATCCCGGTCGTGCACTCGCGCAACATCCACGACTATCCCGTCTACCGCGACGCCTACGCGAACTCAGCGGGGACGCTCCGCCAGATGCTGGCCCGGTACCCTTCTCTCCGCATCGTGCTGGACCTGCACCGGGACGGCCTTGCCGAGGTCGACCGGGAGTTCATCACCACCGTCATGGGCGGGGAGCGCCTAGCCCGCATCTCCTTGATCGTCGGGCGGGGCCAGCCGGGCCAGCCAAATCCGCATTGGGAGGAGAACCTCGCCCTGGCCCAGCGTCTCCACGCGAAGATGGAGGAGATGTACCCGGGCCTGTCCCGGGGCATCACGACGAGGAACTGGCCGTACAACCAGGAACTCTCGGGCAAGGTCCTCCTGCTTGAAGTGGGCGACCACTACAACACCCGCGAAGAGGCCCGCAGGTCTGCGGCGCTGCTGGCCGACGCCCTCGCCGGTGTGCTCGCCGACCTGGCCAACGGGTCGCGCATTGGTGGTTCTCCTGCGGCAGACTCTAGCAATCAGGGGAAGGAGAGCGGCCCGGCGCCCCGAATTTGACAGGGTGGCTTCCTGGCTTGACCGGGAAGGCGTTCGAGGGAGCGACGTAATTGGAACCGGCTTCGCAAGCCCATCGTGGCCCCAACGCGGCGAGAGCGGCCACCCTGGTGATGCTGGGTATTCTCGCCAGCCGCATTCTCGGGTTCATCCGAGAGCGGGCGGTGGCCGACCTCTTCGGGCGGAGTCCCGCCACCGACGCCTACTGGGCCGCCTTCTCCATTCCCGACCTCATGTACTACCTGCTCATCGGGGGAGCCCTGGGGTCGGCCTTCATCCCCGTCTTCACGGAATACCTGGCGCGCGACGAAGAGAACGAGGCCTGGTACGTGGCCTCGAGCTTCATCAACACCGTGGTGGTGGTGATGATCGGCTTCGTCGTCGTCGGTATGCTCTTTGCTCCGCAGCTCGCGCCCCTGGTAGCCTACGAGTTCAAGGGCAAACAGTTTCAACTGTTGGTCTTTCTGATGCGCCTCATGTTCCCGGCGGTCTTCTTCACCGCCCTGTCGGGGATCGGAGCAGCCATCCTCAACTCTTACCGGCGGTTCGGGGTGCCCGCCTTCGGACCCATCGCTTACAACCTCTGCATCATCGCGGCGGCCTACGCCTTGGGTCCTAAGTACGACATCCCCGGCATGGCGGTCGGCGTGGTGATCGGGGCGCTGGTCAACTTCGGCCTGCAGGCCTTCTTCGCCGGGCGCTTCAACCGGGGTTACCGGTTCGTCATCGACTTCAAACATCCCGGCCCCCGGAAGATGCTCCGCCTCTTTCTGCCAACTCTGCTCGGGCTCTCGATCGCCCAGATCAACCTGCTCGTCAACCAGAACCTGGCTTCCGGGCTCGAAGGTGGGATAACGGCCCTGCGGTTGGCCAACCGCCTGATGCAGCTGCCGCTCGGCCTCTTCGCCACCGCGGTCTCCACGGTGATCTTTCCGACCATGACCCGGCAGGCGGCGCTCGGCCAGATGGACGACTTCCGCCGCTCCAACGCCTTGGGGCTCCAGATCATCTACTTCATCACCATTCCAGCGAGCGTGGGGCTGATCGTCCTCGCCACCCCGATCGTCCGTTTCTTGTACCAGACCGGGAAGTTCAGCGACAGCGACACGGCGGCGACGGCCATCGCCCTGATCTACTATTCGATGGGCCTCTTTTCCCAGTCGGCGGTGCAGCACCTCACCCGGGTCTACTACTCCCTACAGGATACCGCCACCCCGGTGCGGATCGGCCTCTTCACCGTGGCGGCCAACATCATCATGAGCGCCTACTTCATCAAGGGCCTGCACATGGGGCATGCTGGAGTGGCCCTGGCGTTCGCCATCACGAGCCTGCTCGACATGGTCTTCATGCTCTGGTTCCTGCGGCCCAAGCTCGGCCGGTTGAACGGGCGAGGCATCGCCGTCTCCTTCGCCAAGAGCCTCGTCGCCTCCGCCGTGATGTGGGTCGTGACGGCGTTGGTGATCAGGCACGTGATCGATCCCCGGGTCGATTTGGCGAGCACCTTCGGCCGGATGGTGGAGGTGGCCGCCGGGATTGCGGTGGGGAGCCTGACGTTCCTCCTCTCCGCCCTGGCGCTGAGGATGGAGGAGATTCCGCTCATCCTCCGGCTTTACCGGAGCCGCGGGAACAAGGCCTGAAGCGTTGACGGCGCTGGGATTGTGTGGTACACTTTATGCGTTAGGCCGATGCGTCCAAGTAGAAGCACCCGCTTCTCACCCGGCGGCTCAGAGCCAGCCGAGGTAGCGCCGCAGGCGACCGTTGGGTTGCACTGTAAATGCGCGTTCGGAGCGGGGAAGACCCCGCCTTTTTTGTTGGCGCGGCTGGCCGGTGAGGCAATCCATTTCTGGGGGTGAAGCAGCATCAGCACGGAAAAGGACCTCCGGGTGAACGACCAGATCCGGGTCCGGGAAGTCCTGGTGATCGACGAAGAAGGGAACAAGCTGGGCGTCCTTCAGATTCGCGACGCGCTTCGGATCGCCGAGGAGAAGGAACTCGACCTGGTGGAGGTGGCCCCGACCGCGAGACCGCCGGTGTGCCGGATCATGGACTACGGCCGGTTCCGGTACCAACAGGCCAAGCACGACCGTGAAGCGCGCAAGAAGCAGCATGTCGCCGACCTGAAAGAGGTGCGCATGACGCCGAAGATCGAAGACCACGACCTCGACGTCAAAACGAAGGCTGCCGAGAAGTTCCTCAAAGAGGGGGACAAGGTCAAGGTCGTCATCCGGTTCCGCGGCCGGGAGATCGTCCACGCTGATCTGGCGCAGAAGCTGATGCTGGAGATGGCCGGCAAGCTGACCGAGATCGCCGGCGTCGAACGGGAGCCCAGGGTGGAAGGGCGCAACATGATTATGATCCTCACGCCGAAGTCAAGTTAAGAACGGAGGAACAGGGATGCCGAAGATCAAGACCCACCGGGGCGCTGCCAAGCGTTTCTCGCTCACCGGCACCGGCAAGGTCGTCAAGAACCGGGCCTTCAAGAGCCACATCGCATTGTCGAAGAACGCCAAGCGCAAGCGCCACCTGAGGTTCCCGCAAGTGGCGGCCGACACGGATCAGGCTCGTCTCCGGCGGCTGATCCTGTACAAGTAAGCCTGACCAAGAAAGGATGAGTCGACGTGCCGAGGGTTAAGGGCGGCTACACCAGTCGTCATCGCCATAAGAAGATTCTGAAGCTGGCGCGGGGCTACTTCGGATCGAAGCACCGCCTGTTCCGCGTCGCGAACGGGCAGGTCCTCAAGTCGCTCGCGTATGCGTTCGCCGACCGCCGGAAGAAGAAGCGCGACTTCCGCAAGCTATGGATCGCCCGGATCAACGCGGCGGCCCGCAACCACGGGCTTACCTACAGCCGCATGGTCAACGGCCTGAAGAAGGCCGGGGTGGAGGTCAACCGGAAGATGCTCGCCGATCTCGCAGTTCACGAACCAGGCGCCTTCGGGCAGTTGGTCAGCGTGGCGAAGGACAGTCTCCAAGGCTGAGGAAGGACGGCCCGGGAAACCGGGCCGTTTGCTTTTGAGGAGGCAGCGGTTGGCGCAGATGGATGAAGTCGGGAAGGGACGCCTGAGCTTTCTCCGGTCGCTCCACACGAAGAAGGGGCGGGAGGCGAGCGGCCAGACCATCATCGAAGGGGTGCGCTTGGTGGAGGAGGCGCTGGCGGCCAAAGTGGCGCCCGCGCTGTTGCTCTACACGCCTCGCCTGCTCCGCTTCGAGCGGGGGGAGCGCCTGCTGCAGGCCGCCCGTGAGCTGGGGAGCGCGGTCTACACGGTGACCGAAGATACCATGGCCAAGGCGGCGACCACTGAGACCCCCCAAGGGGTGCTGGCGGTGATCCCGTCTCCCGGCGTGCCGGCGGCGGGGCTATTGGCGCAGGAACGCCCCTTCCTCCTTGCCGTGGATCGCCTGCAGGATCCGGGGAACCTCGGCACCATGCTGCGGACGGCCGCGGCGGCAGGGGCGACCGGCGTGCTCTTGGGGCACGGCACGGTGGAGGCCGCCAACCCCAAGGTGCTCCGGTCGGCCATGGGTGCCACTTTCCGGCTGCCTTTGGCGGAGGAGGTGGACCTGCCTTCGGCGCTCAGGGAGTTGGCGGCCCGGGGAGTCACGGTGGCGGCCGGCGATCCCGAGGGCGACACGCCTCTGTTCACGGCTGAGCTGCGCGTTCCGGTGGTCGTGGTGGTCGGCGGGGAGGCCGAAGGCTTGACGGACGGGGTAGCGGCGGTCGTCACCCACCGGGTGGTCATCCCCATGGCCACCGGGGTGGAGTCGCTCAACGCGGCGGTGGCTGCCGGGCTCCTGCTCTATGAGGTGACCCGGCGGCTGGGCTTCGGCGCGACCTTGTCAGCCGGAAAATCAGCGTGTTATAATAGGGCCGACAATTGAATAGGACCGGCGGCAAACTCGCTCGAAGGGGTGTTACCTTTGGTGTGGAATCCAGAAGTTTTCTGGAGGCTGTTCGAGGGCACCGGTTCAATTGTGGCTTATCTCTTGTATCGGAGTCTGGTCGACATACCCGATGAGCTGAGAGCATAGCCGTTCATTCGGTCAAAGCATATACGTTGCGAAAAACGAAGACGGAGAAGAGTAGGTCGAACAGGTCGGAGCCCCAGGGAGGCGCCGCCTTTGGCTGGAAGCGGCGCTGGTTCCGAGTCGACCGAAGTTCACTCCCGAGTGCGGGCTGAAAGGGCGGGCGAGCCCGAGTAGGTTGCGCCGGAACCCCACCGTTACAGGGGAGGCGCCCTGATGGGGGCGTGCGAGAGTGCCTGTCCGGCTCCGGCCGCGACAGGCGATTAGGGTGGTACCGCGGAAGCCGGCCTTTCGTCCCTAGACGGAAGGCCGGCTTCTTGTGTTCCGGCAGGGGCCACGTCCGCGTGGGAGTGGCAGAACGGGAGGGTAGCTTCATGGAACAGGAACTGGCGCGACTGCGCAGCACCGGCCTGGCTCAGATCGGCCAGGCGGGGAGCCTGGAAGAACTGGAAGCGGCGCGCCTGGCGCTGACCGGTAAGAAGGGCGCTTTGACGGAGATCCTGCGGGGGCTCGCCGCCGTGGACCCGGCGGACCGGCCGCGCCTCGGCCAATTGGCCAACGCGGTCAAAGGCGAACTCGAAGAGGCGATCGCGGCCCGTGCCGCGCTCCTGCGGGGCGCCGCGGAGAAGGCGCGCCTCGAGGCCGAGCGGGTCGACGTGACGCTGCCCGGGCGCCGGCCGCCCGTCGGCTCGCCCCACCCGCTCTCGCTCATCACCAACGAGATCTGCCAGGCCTTCATCTCGCTGGGCTACAGCGTGGTCGAGGGACCGGAGGTCGAACTCGATTACTACAATTTCACCGCGCTGAACCTTCCGCCCGAACATCCGGCGCGGGAGATGTGGGACACCCTTTACGTGACTGGCGGGCTCTTGCTCCGCACCCATACCTCGCCGGTGCAGGTGCGCACGATGGAGCGCCTGGCGCCCCGGCCGGTGCGCGTGGTTGCCCCGGGCCGGGTCTACCGCCGGGACGCCCTCGACGCCACCCACTCGCCCGTCTTCCACCAGATCGAAGGTCTCGTGGTCGACAAGGGCATCACCTTCGGCGACCTGAAGGGCACCCTTGAGGAGTTCGTGCGGCGCATCTTCGGCCCCAAGCAGAGCATCCGGCTCCGCCCGAGCTACTTCCCGTTCACCGAGCCGTCGGCCGAGGTGGATATGTCCTGTCACGTCTGCCAGGGGGCAGGGTGCCGGGTCTGCAAGGGCACCGGCTGGATCGAGATCAGCGGGGCCGGGTCGGTGAATCCCAACGTCCTGGCCATGTCGGGCTACGACCCGGAGCGATACTCCGGCTTCGCTTTCGGGATGGGGGTCGAACGGATCGCCATGCTTCGCTATGGGATCGACGACATCCGGCACTACCTGGAGAACGACTTGCGCTTCCTGGCCCAGTTCCGCCAGGAGTGAAGGGGTGGATGAGCAGTGCGGGTTCCGGTTTTCTGGTTGCGTGAACTGGTCAGCGGCCTGCCGGCGGAGGCCGGCCGCCTGGCCGATGGTTTCACGATGGCCGGTCTCCCGGTCGACGCCGTGGAGACTTTCGGCGGAGGAGTCAAGGGCGTGGTGGCCGGGCGGCTGGAGGACGTGGCGCCGCTGGCCGGCAGCGATCACCTGAAGGTCTGCAAGGTCGAGGTCGGGCGCCCCGCGCCGGTCACCATCGTCACCGGCGCTCCGAACGTGGCGACCGGGCAGACGGTGCCGGTGGCCTTGCCCGGCGCGGTCCTGGCCGACGGCCGGGAGATGGGCTGGGCTGAGTTCCGGGGCGTGCGGTCGGAGGGCATGCTGTGCTCCGCCAACGAACTGGGCCTCTCCGACATGGAGGGCGACGGGATCATGCTCCTGCCGGAGCCGCTGCCACCGGGCGAGGACCTCACGGCCGCGCTGCACCTGGGCGAGGCGGTGCTCGTCTTCGAACTGACCGCCAACCGGGCCGATTGCCTGAGCCTTTTGGGCCTGGCCCGTGAGGCAGCCGCCATCTTCGGGGGAGAGTTCCGGCCGCCGGAGATCCGCGCGCCTGAGACCGGCGCGCCCGTCGAGACGCTGGCCGCGGTGGTGGTCCTGGACCCCGACGGTTGCCCGCGCTACGTGGCCCGGGTGCTCGAGGACGCTCAGGTGGGCGCGTCACCACTCTGGATGCAGCAGCGCCTCCGGGCGTGCGGCCTGCGGCCCATATCGAACCTGGTCGATGTCACCAACTACGTGATGCTCGAGCTTGGACAGCCGCTCCACGCCTTTGATCTCGACCGGGTGGCGGATCACCGGATCATCGTCCGGCGGGCGGGGTCCGGGGAAGATCTGGTGACGCTCGACGGTTCGACGCGGAGTCTGACCTTGACCGACCTGGTGATCGCCGACGCGCGGGGACCGGTCGCCGTGGCCGGCGTCATGGGCGGGCAGGGTTCGGAGGTCACCCCCACGACCCGGCGGGTGCTCCTCGAGAGCGCCTACTTCAACCCGACGATGGTCCGGCGGACGGCCAAGCGCCTCGGGATGCGGTCCGAGGCCTCCTCCCGGTTCGAAAAGGGCATCGACCCCGACGGGCAGGCGCTCGCCGCCGACCGGGCGGCTCAACTGATGGCGGAGATCGCCGGCGCCGTGGTCGCGGCTGGCCGGGTGGACGCCAACCCCGTGCCGGTCACGCCTCGCACCATCACGCTGCGGCCCGCCCGGGTGAACGCTTTGCTGGGCACGTCGCTCGCCGCCGAGGAGGTCGTGGGTTACCTGCGGCGCCTCCCGGGGCTTTCCGTGGTGGCGGAAGGAGCGGCGTACGCCGTGACCGTGCCGACCTGGCGCCGCGACCTCGAGCAGGAAGCCGACCTCGTGGAGGAGGTGGCCCGGCTTCATGGCTACGACCGCATCCCGGCCACGTTGCCGGCGGGACAGTCGGTGGATCCCCCGGAGACGCCGGCTCGCCGCCAGGACCAGCGCCTGCGCGAACTCTTCCTCGCGGCCGGCCTGAGCGAAGCCACGACCTCCTCGCTCGTCGCCCGCGACTACCTCGATGCCTGGCAGGTGCCGGCCGGTTCGCCGCTCCGGCGCAGCGTCGAACTGGTCGTCCCGCTCAGCGAGGCGCAGGCCGTCCTCCGCACGACCCTGCTGCCGTCGTTGGGCGAGGCACTGAAGCGCAACTTGAACCGCCGGCAGACGGAGGTCCGCCTCTTCGAGCTGGGCCGGGTCTTCTGGCCGACCGTCGAGGGAGAACTGCCGCAGGAGCCGCGCCACGCCGCGGGCCTGCTGACCGGGACGGTTGGGGCCGGCTGGTGGGGCGGTGAAAGGAAGGTCGACTTCTTCGACGCCAAAGGGATTGTCGAACTGGCGCTCGACGGGTTGGGGATACGGGGTGCCAGCTTCCGCCCGGCCGAACGGGCCGGGTTCCACCCGGGGCGGTGCGCCGAGGTGCTGGTGGACGGCAGGGCCGTCGGCCTAGTCGCCGAACTGCATCCCGCGGTGCAGGCGGCCCTCGATGCGCCGGAACGGGTCGCAGTTTTCGAACTCAACCTCGAACTTCTGCTGGCGGCGGGTACGGAGGCGGTCGCCTTCCGGGCGCTGCCGCGTTTCCCGGCCATCCGGCGCGACCTCGCGGTGATCCTCCCGGCCGGCGTTCCGGCCGAAGCGGTCCGGGCGTCCATCGCGGAGTGCGCCGGTCTGCTGCTCGAATCGGTCCAGGTCTTCGACGTCTACTCCGGGGCCAACCTGCCCGCGGGGCGCCGCAGCCTGGCCTTCGCCCTTTCCTTCCGCTCGGCGGAGCGGACGCTGACCGACGCCGAGGTGGAAGGCGTGGTCGCGACGGTGGTCGGACGCCTCGCCGAAGCCTTCGGGGCCGAACTGCGGCGCTGAGCGCCGGCCGCGATACCCGTGAGGCCTGGCAGGAAACGGGCGGCCTGGCGCCAAACTATTACGGGAATACGGCTTAGGAGGCGACGGCTGTGGCCGAGGGAGTGGGCAACGAACGATTCCAACGGGTGCGGGTAACCATCGCCGGCGAGGAGTATACTCTTCGTACAGATGAACCCGTCAAGCACGTGGAGAAGTTGGCGGCGCGCATCGACCGCGAGATGTCGGAGCTGGCCTCCCGGCAGCCCGGGGTCACCCGGGAACGTTTGGCCGTGCTGGTCGCGTTGGGCCTCGCCAGCCAGGTGGAGCGCCTGAAGGAACAGGCCAAGGCGGCGCGCAAGGCTGCGAAGGCGGAGGTCGCCGCGATGGCCGGACCCGGTGGGGCCAGCGCATCCGCGCCTAAGCCTGCCGCAGCACCCGCGGAACCGGCTCCTCCGGCGGCCGGCAGCCTGTTCGATTCACCTGGAGGCGAAGAGGCTAGGTGAACTGGTTGGATTTGGGAATCACCGGACTGGTGGCCTTCGCAGGGGTGCGAGGGCTCAAGAGGGGGCTTGGGCGGGAGGCGATCGGCCTCGGCGCAACAGCCCTTCTTCTTTTCTGCGCCCTCCCGGCGGCCCGCCCGTTGGGGTTGCTGGTGACGCGCACCTTCTGGCCGGCCGGTGAACTCTTTGCGCCGGCCGTCGGCTTCCTCTTGCTCTCCCTGGCCGTGGGCCTGGTCACCAGCGCCTGCGTCTCCGTGTGGCGCTGGCTGATGGCTGCGCTTTCGCTGAGCTGGCTCGATGCGGCCGCAGGAGCGCTCTTCGGTGTGGCCAAGGCGCTCGTGGTGAGCCTGGTGGTGGTCGTCCTGCTCTCGTGGTTGCCCTTGCCCCCGGTCCGCTCCCTGCTCACCGGGTCGGCCGCCGCCACGACCCTGCTGGAGTTCGCACCCGGGCTTTACCGGCAGGTGGAGCGGCTCGCCCCACCCGGGTGGCAGCTTCCCTTGGCGCCGCCGCCCCGGCTCACCCCGCACCGCATCCGCCGGCCCATGCCGGGCAACTGGCAAGAGGTCGACTGGGGGCGGCCCGGGTGAACAACTACGAAGCGGCCTGGCTCTTCCTCGAACTGGCCGACCGGGTGGAACTCACCGGCGATAACCCGTTCAAGGCGGTGGCCTACCGGAAAGCGGCCCGGGTGCTGGAGGGCCTGCCGGTTCCCTTCGCCGCCGCCTGGGCGGAGGGCCGCCTGAAAGGCGTGCCGGGCATCGGCGACGCCATCCACGCCAAGTTGGGGGAACTGGCCTCGACCGGCACCATGGCCGCCTTGGAGCGCTTGCGGGCCGAGGTGCCGCCGGGCGTGATGGAGATGCTCACCCTGCCGGGCGTCGGTCCCCGCTTGGCGCACCTCTTCTGGAAGAAGCTGGGCCTGACCGATCTTGCCGCGTTGAAAGCGGCGGCGGGCGCCCGGAAGCTGCGGGAAGTCAAGGGGATCGGCGCCAAGGTGGAACTGGCCGTTCTTCGGGCGATCGAGCAGCGCGAGTCGGGGGAACCGGCTGCCCGCCAACTGCTGGGGCTGGCCTTGCCGCTGGCCCGCGAACTCAGGGAGGGCCTGGCGCGCCATCCGGCCGTGGAACGGGCCGAGATTGCCGGGAGCGCCCGCCGCTGGTGCGACATGGTGGGCGATCTCGACCTGGTGGTGGCTACCCGCGACCCCGAGGAGGTCACCCGCTACTTCACCAGCATCCCCTGGTTTACGGAGGTGGTCGCCCAGGGGCCGACCAAGGTGACCGTGGTTCACCAGGGAACGCTCTCGATCGACCTGCGCCTGGTGGAACCCGAGGCCTTTGCCGCGGCCTGGCTTCACCTGACCGGGTCCAAAGAGCACAACGTCCGGCTCAGGCAACGCGCCAAGGAGCGCGGATGGCAACTAAACGAGTACGGTCTGGCCGGCGCCGGGCTCGCCCTGCCCGACGAAGCTGCCGTCTACCGCGCCGTGGGCCTCGACTTCATCCCGCCTGAACTCCGGGAAGACAGGGGTGAGGTGGAGGCGGCGGAGAGGGGCGACCTCCCGGCGCTCGTGGAACTCGGACAGGTGAAGGGCGACCTGCATCTTCACAGCGAATGGAGCGATGGGACCGCTACGCTGCGTGAACTCCGGGAGGCCGCGGCGGAGCGGGGGTACGAGTACCTCGCCATCTGTGATCATACTCGCACGCTGGCCATCGCGCGGGGCCTCACCCCGGAGCGGCTCGCCGCACAGCGGGAGGAGATCGCCCGGCTCAACAGCGAAGGACATCCGGTGCGCCTGCTTTCCGGGGCCGAGGTGGACATCCTGGCCGACGGCCGCCTCGATCTTCCCGATGAACTGCTCGCGCAGCTCGACGTCGTGGTGGCTTCCATCCATTCGGGATTCCGCCAGGAACCGGAGCGGCTCTTCGCCCGGGCGGCCGCCGCGCTCCGCCATCCCCACGTCGACATCCTGGCGCACCCGACCGGGCGCCTTCTAGGACACCGGCCGCCCTACGCGCTCGACGTGCCGGCGCTGATCCGGTTGGCCTGCGAGACCGGCACAGTGCTCGAGATCAACGCCACCCCCGATCGCCTCGACCTGAGCGACCTGCATGCCCGAGAACTGGTCCGCGCCGGTGGGCTGGTCTCGATCGACACCGATGCCCACGCGACCGGGCACTTCGGTTACATGGAGTACGGCGTGGCGGTCGCCCGGCGGGCCTGGTGCGAGGCCGCCTCCGTGCTGAACACCCGGGGCTTGACCGATCTGCAGAAGTTTCTCGCGACGCCGAAAGCCCAGCGTTTCGCCGTGCCCGGGGCCCGCACCGAATAAGCAGGGCGTCCTGCAGCCACAACTAGCTTGGGAGTGGTGCGCGGGTGAAGCCGCTCTTGCTGATGGCCGTCCGGACCGTGGGGATGTACCTATTCCTCCTGGTCGTCATGCGCTTCGCCGGCAAGCGGGAGATCGGGCAGGTCTCGCCCTTCGACTTCGTCGTCGCAGTGCTGATCGGCGAACTGGCGGCCATCCCCCTGGAAGGCCACCGGATCCCCCTCATCTTCGGCTTGGTCCCCATCGCCACCATCGTGCTGGCCCAGGTTGCCACGGCTTATCTCTGCCTGTGGAACAACTCCATCCGCGCCTGGACGAGCGGACGCCCCACCGTCCTGATGACCGGGGGACGGATCGATGCCGCTGCCCTCCGCCGCCACCGGTTCAACATCAGCGACCTCCTCTCCAAGCTGCGCCAGCAGAACGTGTACAACATCGATGACGTGGAGGCGGCCATCCTGGAAGACACCGGGCACCTTTCGGTCATCCTCAAATCCCAACGCCGGCCGGTGACCCCCCAGGACCTCGGCTTGTCCACCCCCTACGAGGGCCTGCCGCACACGCTCATCCTCGACGGGAAGATCGACTATGCGTCGCTTGCGGTCGCCGGTCTGGATTACACCTGGCTGCATCGCGAACTTGTCGCGCACGGTTTCACCTCACCGTCGGAGGTTCTGCTGGCTACCCTGGAGACCTCCGGCAAGACCCACTTCTACCCCCGGGCGGCCGTTCTAGCCCCTGACAGCCAGCCATAACAATTCTACCAGTCTGGTCCCGGGAGGCGAGACCGGGTGTGGTTGGTCATTAGGGCGCGCCGCCTAGGCTGGCTGGTGGCTTTGGCGGGGCTCGTGGCGCTCCTGGCCTGGGCGGGTGGCCAGGGCCTAGCGCCGGCGTCCACCTACGAGGTTCGGCCGCTGCTGCGCTACTACCCAGGTTATGCCGACGGCCCCCCCGTTTCGGCCCGGGCCGCCATCCTGATGGACGTCGAGACGGGGACCGTCCTGTACGCCAAGAACGAACACGACCGCCTCGGCCCTGCGAGCACCACCAAGATCATGACGGCCATCCTGGCGCTGGAACGGGGCGACCTGGATGAGCCGGTCACCATCGGCCGCCGGCCAGGCTGGGTCGAGGGTTCCCGGATCTATCTGAAGCGGGGGCAGGTCATCACCCTGCGCCAGTTGCTGTACGGCCTGCTGATGGAGTCGGGGAACGATGCGGCTATCGCCATCGGGGAGTACCTGTACGGCTCGGAGCAGAAATTCACGCAGCAGATGACCCGTCGGGCCCAGGAACTCGGCTGCTGGAACACCAGGTTCGCCGACCCGCACGGCCTTTCCCGCACCTACGAGGGGCACTACACCACCGCGTTCGACCTGGCGCTCATGGCCCGCCGAGGCCTATCCATCCCGGAGTTCAGCAAGGTGGTGCGGAGCCGCACCCGCACCGTCCGCGAACCCGGCCTGCCCGACGTCTCGTTCCGCAACACCAACCGGCTGCTCTGGTACCTTGCCGGGGCTGACGGCGTCAAGACGGGCACGACCAGTGAGGCCGGCTATTGCCTGGTCGCCTCGGCCAACCGCGATGGTTTCCGCCTGCTGGCCGTGGTCCTCGACGCCGGGGACCGCTGGCGCGACGCCTCGACTCTGCTCGAGTACGGGTTCCGGGAGTTCCAGCCTTGCCTGGTGGGTTTGCCTGGCGAGCCGGTGGGGGAGACGCGAGTGCGGTGGGGCATGGCCCGCACGGTGCCGGTGGTCCCCGCGAGGCCGGTGTTGCTGGTCGTCCGCCGCTCGGAGGAGAGCCAGATCACCACCGAACTGGCGGCGCGGCCACTCGTGGCGCCGGTGCGCTCCGGCGACCCGGCCGGACGGTTGCTGGTGCGGCAGGGCGGGGAGCTGATCACCAGCGCCGAGGTGACCGCGGCCCTGCCGGTGGCCCGGCGCACCCTTTGGCGGATGCTCGGGGCAGGGTTCACCGCACTGCTCCGCCTGGCCGTCGAACGCCCCCCTTCGGGGTCGTAGCATTTCCTTTCCCCCAGGGTCTGGTATAATAGAACCAGTGCCCATCAGGGTGGAAGGGGCAATCGCGTGACGTACAGCGTGAAGGGGCGTGGGCCCGAACTCTTGGCGCCGGCCGGCGAGTGGGATGCACTGGCGGCCGCGGTGCAGAGCGGGGCCGACGCGGTGTACCTGGGCGGCAAGGCGTACAGCGCCCGCCAGTTCGCTGGAAACTTCGGTCCCGAGGAGTTGGCCAGAGCGGTGACCTACGCCCACGTGCGGGGCGTGCGGATCTATGTCACCGTCAACACCCTGATGAAAGAGGACGAAGTCGAAGGCGCCCTTTCGTATCTCGCCGAACTCTACGAACTCGGGGTCGACGCTGTGATCCTGCAGGATCTCGGCTTGTTCCGTTTGGCCCGGGAGACCTTTCCCGCCTGGCGCCTGCACGCCAGTACCCAGATGACCGTCCATCATGCGGAAGCGGCACGCTACCTGAAGGAGCAGGGCATGGACCGGGTGGTGCTCGCCCGGGAACTCAGCCTGGCGGAGATCGCGCGCTGCGCCGCGGCTGGCGTCGAGGTGGAGGTCTTCGTCCATGGGGCGCTCTGCGTCTGCTACTCGGGCCAGTGCCTGATGAGCAGCATGATCGGCGGGCGAAGTGGCAACCGCGGCCGGTGCGCCCAGCCTTGCCGGTTGGAGTACACCCTGGTCGACCGAGCCGGACGGCCCATCGCCGCAGCCGCCGAGGCCGGCCCCCACCTTCTCTCGCCCCGCGACCTCGCCGCGCTCGACCTACTTCCGGAGTTGGCCGGCGCCGGGGTCGCCGCGCTCAAGATCGAAGGCCGGATGAAGCGCCCTGAGTACGTCGCCACGGTGGTTCGCATCTACCGGGAGGCGCTCGACCGGTTGCGCGAGGGAGGACACGGCTCCGGCGATGACCGCCGGCGCGAGCTGGCCCAGGCTTTCAACCGCGGGTTCACCACGGGGTACCTTCAGGGCAACCCGGGGCGCGAACTCATGAGCTTCCAGAAAGCGAGCAACCGCGGCGTCTACCTCGGCCGCGTGGCCTTCTACGACCCCAGCCGGAGGGTGGCCACCCTGCGCCTGGAGAATCCGCTCGCGGTGGGGGACGGGCTCGAATTCTGGGTGAGCCAGGGCGGACGGGTCGGGGTGACCGTCTCCCGCTTCTGGTCGGCCGACCGGCGCGACGGCGCGGCCCGCCCCCTCGACGCGGCCGAGCCAGGGATGAAGGTGGTCATTCCGGTCGAAGGCGCCCTACGCCCCGGCGACCGGGTCTTCAAGACGAGCGACGCCGGGCTGCTCACCCAGGCGGCCGCCGCCTACCGCTCCCCGCGGGAGCTGCTGCGCCTTCCGCTCCAGGCCCGGCTGGTGGTCAAGCGGGGTGAGGTGTCCCGCCTGACGCTCACCGACCCGGAGGGGCGCTCGGTGACCGCCCAAGGCACGGTGCCAGCCATGTCGGCCGAGAGGCACGCCTTGGAGCGGGAGGCGGTGGAGGCCCAACTCAGCCGGCTGGGGAACACACCGTTCACGCTGGCCGGGCTCGACTTGGAGGCCGAACCCGGGACGATGCTCCCCTGGAGCGAACTCAATGCACTCCGGCGAAGCGCGCTCGCCGCGTTGGAAAAGGTGCGCGAGGACGCCGCCCTTCCGCCGGCGGAGGAGGTCAAGGCGGCCCGGACGAGGCTGCGTGCCGTGAAAGAGGCCAGGCGGGCCGCCGAAGCCCGGCCCGGTTCCGGGCGCGCCGGGCGGCTGCCCCGGCTGGCCGTCGCTTTGGGCGAAGTCGAGGGACTCGACGCGGTGCTGGCGGCCGGCCCCGACCGCGTCATCCTTGGCGGCGAGCGGTTCCGTCCTGCCGCCGAACCATTCTGGTCGCGGCAGAGCGTGGCCCGGGCGGCCCGTCTCTGCCGGGAGGCGAAGGTCGAGTTCGTTCTGGGCTTTCCCCGGATCATCCGCGACCACGAACTGGACGAGGCCGTGGCCCTGGCAGAGGCCTGCCTCGGGCTGCCCGAAGCCGAACAGCCTCACGCCTTCCTCACCGGCCATCTGGCCCTCTTCGGCGAGTTGGCCCGCCTGCTCGCCGACGCCGGTGCGCCGCTGGCGTTCCACGCCGACCAGCCGCTGAACGTCTTCAACTCCGACACCGCGCTCTTCCTCGCCGAACGGGGGGCGGTCCAGGTGACGCTCTCCCCTGAACTGACCCTGGAGGAGCTTAAGGAAGTTGCCTCCCGGACGCCGGTCGCCACGGAGGTCCTGGCGCACGGCCCACTGGAACTCATGGTGACCGAGTACTGCGCCCCGGGGGCCCTGCTCGGCGGACGGACGAGCGCTTCGGCGTGCGCCAAGGTCTGCGGCGGCGGCGCTTTCGGCCTGCGGGATCGCCTGGGGCTCGTCTTCCCGCTCCGGCTCGACGCCTCATGCCGGATGCACCTCGCCAACCCCAAGGAACTCTGCCTGGTGGACCAACTACCAGCGCTGGCGGAAGTCGCCGAGGTCGTCCGGCTGGACTGCCGCTTCCGGGACGCCGCCTACGCCGTGCAGGTCACCCAGGCCTACCGGACTGCGCTGGCTCTCCTGGCGGAGTCCGGGGGGCGGGGCGGGGAAGCGGAGGCGCTCGGCCGACTGCGCGCCGCTCTGGAAGCGCTGGCCCCCTTCGGGATAACCAAGGGGCATCTTTACCGAGGAGCCGAGTGATGGATCAGAAGAGCCTTGCTGTGTTGGAGTTCCCGAAAGTCCGGGCGCGGCTCGCCGGGCTGACCTCCCTTGCCATGGGCCGGGAGTTGGCCGACCGGCTCGAACCGCAGACCGACCCGCTCTGGGTTCTGAGCGAGCAGGAAGACACCGCCGAAGGGCTGGCCCTGCTCTGGCGGGAGGGCGGGCTGCCCATCGCCGGCCTGCACGACCTGCGCGACGCGCTGCACAGGGCGCGCATCGGCTCCACGCTGGCTGCCGAAGAGCTTCTGGCGGTTTGCGACACCGTGCGGGGGATGAACCGGCTCGCCCGCTTCCTGGCGGAGCGGGCCGAGCGCTTCCCGCGCCTGGCGGCCTTGGCGCGACTCCTGCCCGAACTGGGGCCCCTCGCGGCCGAGATCAGCCGCTGCATCACCGAGCACGGCGAGGTCTCCGACCACGCCAGCCCGGCGCTGAGCAAGCTCCGTTCCCAGTTGCACGTCCTCCAGAACCGCCTCCGGGACAAACTCGACTCGCTGGTCAGTTCCCCCGAGATGTTGCGCTACCTCCAGGAACCCATCGTCACGCTCCGCAACGACCGCTACGTGATCCCCGTCCGGCGCGAGCACAAGGCGATGGTGCCCGGCGTCGTCCACGACCAATCGGCCAGCGGTGCCACCCTCTTCGTAGAGCCCCTGGCGCTCGTGGAGTTGAACAACCAGCTC
Source organism: Chitinophagales bacterium (assembly GCA_050260095.1). Lineage (GTDB taxonomy): Bacteria > Bacillota > UBA5301 > DYFA01 > DYFA01 > JBLNBQ01. The sequence continues at coordinate 6,597 of JBLNBQ010000124.1, read as the reverse complement.
CGCCAGGTCGAGGCGGCCGAGGCAGAGGAGGTCCGGCGGATTCTTGCCCAGCTCACCGAGGAGGTTGCTTCAGCCGAGCCGACTCTGTCGGCCGCCATGGAGACGCTGGGACGGCTCGACTTCATCATGGCGAAGGGGCGCCTCGCCCGGGAACTCGACGCCACGCAGCCCCGCCTCAACCGGGAGGGGCGCATCCGGCTACGGCGGGCTCGCCATCCGCTGCTCACCGGGCCGGTGGTGCCCATCGACGTGCCGCTGGGTGAGGACTATGCCACGCTGGTGATCACCGGCCCTAACACCGGCGGCAAGACGGTGACGCTCAAGACTGTCGGCTTGCTGACCTTGATGGCGCAGGCCGGACTGCATGTGCCGGCCGCGGAGGGGAGCGAGTTGGCCGTGTTCGACGAGGTGCTGGCGGACATCGGCGACGAGCAGAGCATCGAGCAGAACCTGTCGACCTTCTCCTCGCACCTGACCAACATCGTGCGCATCACCGGCAAGTTGGGGGGGAACTGCCTGGTTCTCCTCGACGAACTGGGAGCCGGCACTGACCCGGCGGAAGGCGCCGCCCTGGCCATGGCGATGCTCGACTACCTGCACGCCCACGGCGCCCGCACCGTCGCCACGACGCACTATTCGGAGCTCAAGGCCTTCGCCTATACCCGGGCCGGGGTTGAGAACGCTTCCGTCGAGTTCGACGTGGAAACTCTACGGCCCACTTACCGCCTGACCATCGGCATCCCGGGGCGGAGCAATGCGTTCGAGATCGCCACTCGGTTGGGGCTGAGCGAGGAGATCATCCAGGCGGCCCGTGCCTTGACCACCCGAGAGGCGGCCCGCTTTGAGGACGTCCTCCGGGCAGTCACCGAAAACCGTCGTCTTACCGAGGAGCATCGCGCCCAGGCCCAGGAGGAACGCCGGCGCCTGGAGAGCCTGCGCAGGGAGTATGAGGAGAAGGTCCGGCGGCTGGAACTCGAGAAGGCCCAGGCGCTCGCGGGAGCGCGCCAGGCGGCCGACGACCTGCTCCGGCAGGCGCGCCGCGAGCTCGACGAGGTGGTGGCCGACCTGCGCCGCCAGGCGAAGGAACGGGCGGCCACCTTCGAGGAAGCCGCCCGCGAGGCCCGGCGCCGCATCAGCGACGAGGGCGCCCAACTCGCCGATCTGCTCTCCAGCGAGTCGCCCGCTCCAACCCCGGAATCGCCGGTTGGGGAGCCGGGTGGCGCCGCTGAACTCAGAGCCGGCATCCGGGTCAAGCTGCTCCGGTTTGGCCAGGAGGGCGTGGTGCTGGCGCCCCCTGACGCCGCCGGGCAGGTCCTCGTTCAGGCGGGGAGCCTCAAGATCACCCTCGCCCCCTCTGAACTGGTGGCCCTTCACGAAGCGCCTTCGCCCAAGCGGAGGGCGGGCGGCGAGCACCAGAGCCTGGCGAAGACCAAGGCCGAGACGATCCGTACCGAACTGGACCTGCGCGGCCTGAACGTGGACGAGGCCTGGGAGATGGTCACCAAGTACCTGGACGACGCCATGCTGGCCGGCTTGTCGCAGGTCCGTCTGATCCATGGCAAAGGGACCGGCGCCTTGCGTCAAGGGCTCCGGGACCGGCTCAGCGCCTATCCCGCCGTGGCCGACTACCGCTACGCCCCTCCCAACGAGGGCGGCGACGGGGTCACGGTCGTGCGGCTCGACGCCTAGCTCACAGAACAGAGCACCCGAACAGAACGCAGAAAAGGCGCCCGGTGGGGCGCCTTTTCAGTGTCTTGGTCGGGCAGGCGGTTCTCAGTTGCCCACGTGTTCCGAGGTGAGGGGCGGTCCACTGCGTCCGGCTTGACTTGCGCCGTAGCCGGACCCCACCGGCGCCGGCGCCGGGCTCCCGGGCGTCGGGCCCGCCGCCGTGGGCTGCACCGGTGGGCTGCTCTGACCGTAGCTGTTCGCCGGCGCCAGGTCGGACGAGCCCCCTGAAATCGTCCCGCCCTCCGGCTGTTCGGAGAGGTTCTCGGGCGGCGGAGGCGGGGGCAACAACTTGCCGCCGTGTAGCGGGCAGGCCTGGGTCGGCTCGGTGCCTGCCACGAAAACCTCAAGCCGGACGTTGGGGCACCGGTCGGTTGCCAGGTAGCCGTGGTCCTCGTCGACGTACGCCCGGGTCACGCCGTCGGGCATGGGGAAGTCGGTGATCGGACTGCCCGCCAAGGCCTGCCGCATCATGTCGCCCCAAATCTCGGCCGCCTTCGCTGAACCGATGTTCCCGTACTTCGGGATCACCAGCGGGTCTTTCTGAACATCGTTCCCGATCCATACCGCCGTGACCAGTTCCGGCGTGTACCCCACGAACCAGGCGTTGGTGTAGTCGGAGGTCGTGCCGGTCTTGCCGGCCGCCGGGCGTCCGACGTTGGCGGCTCGGCCAGTGCCGCGCTCGATGACGCCTCGCATCATATCGGTCATCACGTAAGCCGTCGCTTCGGAGAGCACGATCTGCTTGTTCGCCGTGTTTTCCTCCAGGACTCGCCCGTCTTTGTCCTCCACCCGGAGCACCGCGATGGGATCCACTCGGATGCCCTGGTTGGCGAGCACAGAGTAGGCCGTCACCATCTGCATCATCGTGACGCCTTTGCTGATGCCGCCCAGCGCCAGCGACAGGTTGCGGTCGTTCACCGGGCCATCTTCCACCAGCGAGGTCACGCCCATCTTGCGGGCGTAGTCCATGGCCGTGCCGATGCCGACCTGATCCAGGAGCTTGATCGCGGGGATGTTGTACGAATTCTCCAGGGCGGTGCGCAGCGTCACCTGCCCGTGCCACTTGAGGTCATAGTTCTTCGGCTCCCAGAACTTACCGTTGTCGAGCGGGTACTGAATCGGCGAGTCGTCGATGATCGAACTGGGCGTGAACCCCCGATCGATCGCGGCAGCATAGATAAACGGCTTGATGGCCGAGCCCGGTTGGCGGTAGGCCTGCGTGGCCCGGTTGTACTTGTCTTCGCCGCGCCCGCCGATCATCGCTTCGATGTACCCCGTCCGGGGATCCATCGACAGGATCGCCGCCTGCGGCTGATGCAGCCCGTTCGCATCGGTCTTGGCCGTCGGCAGTTGCTTAAGCGCCTGCTCCGCGGCTTCCTGAACCTTGAGGTTCAACGTCGTGTAGACCTTGAGCCCACCAGAGTAGACCGCCGATTGTCCATACCGGTTGAGCAGGTACTGGGTGACGTAGTCGACGAAGTACGGCGCCTTGGTCTGGGAGAGCTTCAGCCCCACCGTCTTGATGGGAGTGGCTTCCGCTTTGGCCGCCTCGTCCTTCGACAGGTAACCGAGCTGGGCCATCCGCCCGAGCACGGTGTCGCGGCGCTCCTTCGCCAGCTTCGGGTTGACGTACGGCGAGTAGATCTCGGGACCACGCAGGATCCCGGCGATCATCGCCGATTCAGGCAGATTCAGATCTTCCACATGCTTGCCGAAATAGAGTTCGGCGGCTGCCTCCACACCGTACGTCCCGTGGCCCAGGTAGATCTCGTTGAGGTATGTTTCAAGAATCTCGTCCTTGGTGTACCGCCGTTCGATCTGTATTGCCCAGATCAGCTCGTTGATCTTGCGGGTGAACGTCTTGTCGAGGGTGAGGAAGGCGTTGCGGGCCAACTGCTGTGTGATGGTGCTGCCGCCCTGCACCTTGCCGCCCGCGACCAGGTCGACCAGCACCGCTCGGAGCAGCGCGGTCGGACGCACGCCGTGGTGTTCGTAGAAGTGGTCGTCCTCGATGGCGATGACTGCGTCCCGAAGCTGCTTCGGAATGCGGTCCAGGCTCACCGTCACCCGGTTCTGCGTATACAGGCGACCGATGATGTCGCCGTTCACATCGTATATGATAGAAGCTTGTTTCGGGTTGAACCTGACGTCCGACAACTTGGGCGCGGTATGGACGATACCGGCCAAGATGCCGATTCCGGAGCCGACCAGCACGAGTCCCAGGAAAATCACAATCGCCGCCAGTGCGCTGCCGCGTGCCGCCCGACCCTTTTCCTGCCTCACTGATGTGCCTCCCTTGACTGATGCGGCCCTGAAGACCCCCCGGACCGCTCACAACATTATAGCACACCGAGGTTGGATTGAAAGGCGCCAAATTCTCATGATATAATGAACCAACTTTTCTGTGCTGCTTTTGGAGCCGGCGTCGCTCCGGGGGCGGTCTCAAATCCTCAAATCACCAGCGTACAGGAAGGGGTGGCGGCCCCGTGACCGGGAGCGCTGCGGAACAACTGGAACTCCTCAAACGAGGCGCGGCGGAGATCATCAGCGAAGAGAGCCTGCTCGCCAAATTGGACAAGGCGCTGGCCGAAAAGCGCCCGCTCAGAGTCAAGCTGGGCACCGATCCGTCGGCACCCGACATTCACCTCGGGCACGCGGTGGTCTACCGCAAGCTCAAGCAGTTTCAAGACCTGGGACATGAGGTCTACTTCCTGATCGGCGATTTCACCGGCCGGATCGGCGATCCCACCGGCAAGTCGGCCACCCGCCCGGCCCTTACCAAGGAAGAGGTCGAGGCCAACGCCCGCACCTACGAGGCCCAGTTGGCCAAGATTCTCGACCCGGAGCGCATCAAGGTCGTCTTCAACTCCAGTTGGCTGGCGCCGATGACCTTCGAGGACGTCATCCGCCTGGCCGGCAAGTATACCGTGGCGCGCATGCTCGAGCGGGAAGACTTCGCCCGGCGCTACTCGGAGCAGAGGCCCATCTCCATCCACGAATTCTTCTATCCTCTGATGCAGGGTTATGACTCGGTGGCTCTGAGAGCCGACGTGGAGCTTGGCGGCACCGACCAGAAGTTCAACCTGCTCGTGGGGCGGGAGCTTCAGCGGGAGTACGGCCAGGAACCGCAGGTCGCCCTGATGATGCCTCTCCTGGTGGGGACCGACGGCGTCAACAAGATGTCCAAGTCGCTGGGCAACTACATCGGCATCAACGAGTCCCCCGACGAGATCTACGGCAAGACCATGTCGATCCCCGACTCCCTCATGGTCAACTACTTCGAATTGGCGACCGAGGTTCCTATGGACCAGGTCCGAAAGCTTGAGGCCGACCTGGCGGCTGGACGGGTACACCCGCGGGACATGAAACGCCTGCTGGCGCGGGAGATCGTCACCCTCTACCACGGACGGGCTGCGGCCGAGGCTGCCGAAAACCATTTCGACCAGGTCTTCCGCCACCACGACGTTCCGGCGGACGTTCCGGAGGTGGAGTTGCCCAAGGCGGAGCTGAACGCCGAGGGGCGCCTGTGGGTCGTTCGCCTGCTGGTGCGGTGTGGCTTGGCCCCCTCCAACGGCGAGGCTCGCCGCCTCGTGCAGCAAGGGGCCGTGAAGTTCGACGGCGCAGTCGTGGCGGATTCGGACGCCGAGGTCACACCCGCCGATGGCGCCGTGCTTCAGGCGGGGAAGCGGCGCTTCGCCCGCTTGCGCCTCGTCTAGCACGGGTCACGACTCCAGAGGCCCGCATCCCGCATATAATCAGGTAGGCGATGAGGCGGGGGGAGACGGGTGCGGGGGAGCGGTTGGCGCAGGTCGTACCCTTGGGGACGGCGAACCCGCCGGTCCTCGCTGAATCATCCGGTTTTCCAGCTGGCGCTTGGTGTGGCACTCCTCCTGGCAACGCTGCTCTTCGTGGTTGACAATCGTCTGCGACCCGCCCTTCGTCAACTGTGCGAGGCGCGGGCGCGCGCCGTGGCCGTGGAGACCATCAACCGCGTGGTGCGGGAGAAGGTCGCCCGTACCATGCATTATGAGGACCTGTACGCCGTCCACACCGATAGCCGGGGCAAGGTCGTCCTGATGCAGCCCAACACGGGGGAGATCAACCGTCTTTCCACGGATGCGACGGTCGCGATTCAAACTGCTCTGCGCCAGCTGCCGGCGGAGCGAGTCTCGATCCCGCTTGGTCAGGTTTTCGGCAGCGAACTCTTGGGGTCGGTGGGTCCCCTCATCTATATCAGGGTGATCCCCACTGGGACGGTGGAGACTCGGATCAGCGACCGGTTCGAGCAGGCTGGCATCAACCAGACCCGCCACTTGCTCTATCTTCAGGTTGCCACCAACATCCGGGTGTTCGTCCCGTTCGTCAGCACTTCGGTGGACATCAAGAGCGAGGTGCCGCTGGCGGAGTCGATAATCCTGGGCGAGGTTCCTCAGTTCTACTTCGGTCTCTCCGATAAGAGTTTCGGCGCTCTTCCTGGCGCATACTCGCAAGAAACGGCGAAATAGCGAGAACGGCAGAGCATAGTTCGCCTTCCTCCTTGATCAGCACCTGATAGAATGGGTTGAACCGCGGCAGACTCCGTGGTATATTAGACAACGCTGACGTACGAACCGGCCAGAAGCCGGCAGCGGAGGCAGCAATTACATAGCAGACGTCGCAGCAGAAAACGAAATCGAGTGGTTGACAAGATTCAAACCAGGTGATAAAATAACTAAGCTCGCTGCGAGGCGAGAGCGCCGAAGGCGCTTGGTCCTTGAAAACTGAACAGCGTGACAAGAAGTCAGCACCAAGTACGGGTAAGTGAAACCGTGAGACATCACGGCTTCTGTCAGTACTTGTGAAGTACTCGGTAAGAAGCTGGTGATCAAG
>JBLNBQ010000123.1:0-2970 GCA_050260095.1 Chitinophagales bacterium | reverse complement strand
ATGCGGGCCTGCAGCCGGCCGAGCACCCAGCGCTCCAGGTAGACGAGGAAGAGCACGAGGGTCGCCACCACGCCGAGCACGACGAGGCTCAGGACCGAAGCGTAAACGATTTGCGTGAACGGGCCGAAGCTCGGCAGCTGAGGCATCAGCGATCCACCTCCGCGCCGATGATGTCGATGGACCCGAAGATGGCGATGAGGTCCGCGATCTTCGCGCCCCGGCCCAGCCCCCGCATGGTCGAGAGATGATGGAACGAGGGGGCGCGCCAGCGGAAGCGGTAAGGATGGTCGGTCCCGTCGGCCACCAGGTAGCAGCCGAGTTCACCCCGGGGCGACTCGACGTGGGCGTAGACCTCCCCTTCGGGCTTGAGCAAGCGCGACACCTTGGCGGCCACCGGACCCTCCCGCGGGCAGCGCTCCAGCGCCTGGGCCAGGATCTTCACGCTCTCCCGCATCTCCCTCACCCGCACCAGATAGCGGTCGTAGGAATCGCCCCGGGTCCCCACCGGCACCTCGAACTCGAAGGTCGGGTAGAGCGAGTAGGGATCGGCGCGGCGCAGGTCGTACGCGATGCCGCAGGCGCGCAGGTTGGGGCCGCTCACCCCGTGCGCCAGGGCCTGCTCCCGGGAAAGGACGCCCACGCCCCGGGTGCGGGCGAGGAAGAGCTCGTTGGTGGAGAGCATCGCCTCGTACTCGTCGATGCGGCCCGGCATCTCCTTCAGGAAGGCGCCCAGCCGGTCGTAGAAGGCCTCCGGCACGTCGTACCCCACGCCGCCGATGCGCATGTAAGCGTAGAGCATGCGGGCGCCGCACAGCATCTCCATGAGGTCGTAGATCTTCTCCCGCTCCCGGAAGGTGTAGAGGAACGGCGTGAGGGCCCCCACATCCAGGCCATAGGCGCCCACCGCGACCAGATGCGAGGCGATGCGGTTCAGCTCGCAGGCGATGACCCGTAGGTACTCGGCCCGCTCCGGCACCTCGATGCCGGCCAGCCGCTCGACCGCCGTCACGTAGGCCTGGTTGTTGAACATCGACGACAGGTAGTCGAACCGGTCGGTGTACGGGACGATCTGGAAGTAGGTTCGCGACTCCATCAGTTTTTCGATGCCGCGGTGCACGTAGCCGATGACCGGTTCCACCTCGACGATGGTCTCTCCGCTCAGGCGGACCTTGAACCGGAAGACGCCGTGGGTCGACGGGTGCTGCGGGCCGACGTTGAGGGTGATCTCCTCTTCCCGGACGTCGTCCTCCCCCTCCGGCGCCTCCGTCACCTCCGTCTCGACCTCCATGGTGGCGGCCTGTTCGGCGGCGGCCTGGGCGTCGGGACCCGGCAGGGCGAAGTCCTTGCGCAGGGGATGGCCGGCGTACTCGTCCCAGAGAAGAAGGCGGGTCAGGCGAGGATGCCCGGTGAAGACCACGCCGAAGAGGTCGAAGACTTCCCGCTCGAGCCATTCGGCGTTGTGCCACATCCGGCAGACGCTGGGCACCTCCGGCGCCTCCCGGGGCAGCGTCACCTTGAACACCACGGTGTCGTATTCGGGCACGTGCGTAATGCGGTAGACGACCACCAACTGACCGCGCTCGGGGTAGTCGACGGCGGTGAGGTCGGTCAGCTGGGCGAAGGCCAGCGCGGGGTCGTCCTTCAGATGCTGCAGGAGCGCCAGCGCCTGGCTGGGCTCGGGCTCGAGCACCAGCGTGTCCAACTCGCGGTTGGTGGTCAGCCCGGGGAAATGCGCGGTTAGGGCCGCCTCGCGGCCTTGCAGATCGCGGGTGGCTGGGCTCATGGCCTGCTCTCCCGGGTCTCGCCCCGCCGGATGGCGTCCTGAAGTTTGAGAATCCCGTAGATCAGGCCTTCCGGCCGGGGCGGGCACCCCGGCACGTAGACATCGACCGGCACGATCTGGTCGACCCCCCGCAGGATAGAATACGATTCCGCGAACGGCCCCCCGCCGATGGCGCAACTCCCCATGGCGATGACGTACTTGGGCTCGGCCATCTGTTCGTACAACCGTTTCACGATGGGGGCCATCTTCTGCGTGACCGTGCCCGCCACGATCATGACGTCGGCCTGCCGCGGCGAGGGGCGGAAGAAGACGCCGAGCCGGTCGAGGTCGGACTTGGCGGCGCTGGAGGCCATCATCTCGATGGCGCAGCAGGCCGGCCCGAAGGTCAAGGGCCACAGGGACGAGGCCCGGGCCCACCGGAAGAGGCTGTCGAGGGTCGTAAAGCGAACGTTCCGCTTGACCTGTTCCTCTGCGCTGGCCTCCGTTTCGATGCCGACCGGGCCGTTCTTCACTTCCACTCCAGCGCACCCTCCCGCCAGGCGTATGCCAACCCGAGAAGCAGGACCGCCACGAAGATGATCGCTTCCACGAACGCGTACCCGCCCAGGTGCCGGAAGGCGGCCGCCCACGGGTACAGGAAGATCGTCTCCAGGTCGAAGAGGACGAAGGCGAGCGCGAAGGTGTAGTAGCCGACCTTGAACCTGACCCAGGTTTCACCTTTCGTGACGAGGCCCGATTCGTAGGTGGCCAGTTTCACGGAGGAGGGCCGGGTGTGCCGGCGCAAGACCCGTGCGGTGACCAGCGCCATCAGGGTGAACACCAGCGTCCAGAGCATGTACACGCCAAGCCAAAGATAAGTTGTGCCTATCAGCTCCAAACCCAACCCGCCCCTTATTGAAAAGCCCTGCTATTTCAAACCGTCAGGCATTTCGTCAGATTCTGCATGAACCCTGCTAGCTGGAAACGTCTGATTATTCGATGGTCGGGACGAGTCCGCCGTCGAGCGGACGCGTGGGTTGCCCCGTCCTGGTCCGCCACAGCCGGTGAACCCTGGCGCCCGCCACCTTTCCGTAGCCGAGCCGGCCCGGCTCGAACTCCCGGTCTGACACCTCCTTGACCGGCACGGCGTGGGATTGCGGCGCGAGTTTGGTCGCGTAGCGGCCGATCACTTAGCCCTGCAGCCCACC
>JBLNBQ010000122.1:0-13048 GCA_050260095.1 Chitinophagales bacterium | reverse complement strand
AATACCTCGGCGGCGCCGGGGAACAGCCGACCACCGACCAGACCAGCTAGCGTGGGCGCCTGCCATGCGGCTGGCGCCCTCGGCTATCCCTCAGCGCTCCTGGTGCGTCTCCGGGCTTTCGTCGGTCAGGTCCGTCCCCGACAGTTCTTCGCTCACCATGTCCCCGATCCGGTTCTCCGTCAGCCCCAGGTCCTGGGCCAGGGCGTGCAGGCCGCGGCGCAGTTCGACGCGCCCCGAGCCGGGCGGGGTCCGCGCCCGCCGCCGTCGATGCGCCTCGCCCGGGGGAGCGCACGGCGCGTTCGCGCGGGCCGCGTTTCGCATAGTTTGCATGTTGTTGTGAAGGAATTTAGCTAAAGCTGTCAAAAGGAAGGAGGTGGAGGTGCTGAGAGATGAAGCTAACCAGACGAGAACTCCTAGTCGGCGCGGGTGGGTTCGCGGCCGGTCTGACGGTCGCCGGCCTGGGCAACCTCGTGCCGACGGCCCTGGCTGCCGATGTGACCTGGCCGTACCCGTACAAGAAACTGGACCCGGAAGCCGTCCGCAAGGCGGGCTATGACGCCTATTTCGAAGGCGGCTGCTGCTACGGCGCCTTCAAGGCGATCATCGGCGAACTGCAGAAGCAGGTCGGCGCCCCCTACACCAGCCTCCCGCTCGACATGATGCGGTTCGGCGAGGGCGGTTCGGCCGGCTGGGGCACCCTCTGTGGGGCTCTCAACGGCTCGTCGGCGGCCATCACCCTGGTCGCCGGCAAGGAGTACTCCAAGCTCGTCAATGAACTGAACGGCTGGTATTGCGGCGCCCAGTTCCCGTCGAAGGCGCACGAGGCCTACTGCAAGGTGAAGGACCAGGTGGCCAACGCCTGCGGTTCGCCGCTCTGCCACGTCTCCGTCTCCGAGTGGTGCAAAGTCTCCGGCAAGAAGGTCGGGTCGGCCGAGCGGAAGGATCGCTGCGCCAAGCTGACTGGCGACGTCGCGGCCAAGGCGGTGGAGATGCTCAACGCCCTCGCCGACGCCAAGCTGGCCCTCGGCTGGAAGCCGACCGAAGACTACGCCACCTGCATGGGCTGCCACAACGGTCCGAACAGCATGCTCGACAACGAGCAGGGCAAGATGGACTGCGTGCCCTGCCACGGCGACCCGCACAAGAAGTAGCGGCGAAGGCGTTCATCAAGAGGCGCAAACCAGATGGGTTCGCAAGGCCGGAAGCAACCCGCAAAGGGGGCTTCCGGCCTTCACTTCCCCCCGGTCTACTTCGTGCCCGGGAGCTTCAGGCCGAACGGCAGCTCGAACTTCTTGTAGCCGTCGGGGATTTCGAAGAGCGAGTCGTCCTGCGGACCCGGGGTGACGTTCTTGTACTCGGTGGTGGACTGGAGCTTCCCTTTGCTGTCCCTCGTCTCGGTCCGCACGGCGCACTGCAGGCCGCTCGCGATCCACTGGATGACCGTGCCGAACTGCTTGTTCTTGAAGACGATCTGGACCTTCTCGCAGCTACAGCCGTTCACGGTCTCGGCGCCGAGGGGGATCTTCTCGTATTCATACCCCTTGGGCGGGTTCTCGGTCATCCGGGTGACCGGGAGGTTGATCTCCATGTAGGTGTCGGGCGGCATCAGGTTCCAGGCCACGTTCTGGTCGAGACGGAGGATGGTGATGGAGGTCTGGCCTTTCTGGGTGACCTCTTCCCGGATCTTGCCGTTCTTGACGAAGACCTTGCCGGTGGTCGTGGTCTTGCCATATCACCATGCCCTTCCAGCGCCGCCAACCTGCAGCGGCCGGCCGGCGGCATCATTTCCTGGTTCAGGGAGGAAGGTTTGGGCCAGCGTGGAAAGACTAGTGCAGCCTTTCGCCCCGGCGTGGGGCGGGCAGAATACTTGGTAGAGGAGGATCTGTGTGGCTTACGTGAGCTTACCCGTGATCGACGCCTCGGCGGAGGCCTTCTCCCGCTTCGGGACGTTCGTGGCTTCCTCCGAAGGCTTTCCCCTGACTGGCGATGCTTCGGTGACCTACCGCGAGAAAGTCGGGGTCATGGCCCTCGCAGGGCCGGTCAGCGTCGGTGTCTTGAACCTGGCCACCCGCGGGCCGCAGCGCTTCCACGAGCTGGAACGGCACGTCGCGACTCCGGAACTGCTGGTGGCGGTGGAGGGGGATGTCGCTTTTGCCGTCGCGCCGGCGAACCAACCGGCGCCGGCCCCCGACCTCAGCCAGGTGGCGGCCTTTCGCCTGCGGCAAGGGCAAGCGGTGATCATGCACCCCGGCGTCTGGCACGGGCTTCCCTTCCCGCTGGGCGACCGGGCGAGCCTGCTGGTGGTTTTCCAGGAAGGCACGCCCGACCGCGATTTCCAGTTGGCCGACACCCAGAAGGACGGCGGCACGACGTTCACGATCGAAGGATAACGAGGTGAGCGACATGAAACGGTTTGGCATCAGGAACCCCGTCGATTTGCGCTTCGGCCCGGGCGTCCTGCAGAGCTTGGGCGAGGTGGCTCCCTCGCTGGGGAAGAAAGCGCTGGTCGTCACGGGTACCGGAAGCGCCCGCAAGACGGGAGTGCTGCAGAAGGTGGTCGACCTGCTGGCACGCGCCGGGGTGGAGAGCGTGAGCTTTGAGAAAGCCACCCCCAATCCCCTGTCCACGACGGTGGACGAAGGGGTTGCGCTGCTCAAGGCGGAGGGGTGCGACTTCGTGGTGGGGATCGGTGGCGGAAGCCCGGTCGACGTGGCCAAAGCGATCGCCCTGTGTGCGGCGAGCGGGGGCAGGATCACCGACTACCAGCCGGGGGGAGTCTTCGCCGACACCACCACTGCCCGGGCGCTCCCCGTGGTCGCCATCGTGACCACCGCGGGCACCGGCACGGAGATCGACCGCTACCTGGTCATCACCAACGCCGAAACCCAGGAGAAACCGGGGATCGGCTTCGACTGCACCTATCCGGCGGTGGGCATCGTCGACCCCGAACTCATGCTCAGCGTTCCCGCGGACGTGACGGCCGACACCGGCGTCGATGTCCTCTTCCACGCCATGGAGGCCTACCTGTCCACCGGGGCGCAGCCGTTCAGCGATCTGCTTGCGGTGGAGGCGATCCGGCTCGTGGTGGCCAACCTCGAACGGGTCCTGGCCGCGGGGCACGACCTCGAGGGACGGACGAACATGGCGTGGGCGAGCACCCTGGCTGGCTGGGCCATCGACCTTGGCGGCACGGTGGCGATCCACGGGGCGGGCCACCCGGTCAGCGGCCGCCTGGGGGCGACCCACGGACAGTCCCTCGCGGCCCTCGCGGTGGCGTACCTCAACCAGAACTACGACGCCAACCCGGAGCGCTTCGCCGTGGTGGCCAGGCTGTTGGATGACCGCCTGGCCGGACTGCCAGACACGGAGGCCGCCGCACAGGCCGGACCGGCCCTCAAGCGCTTCCTGGCGCGTGTCGGGCGGGATCTGAGCCTGCGCAGCCTTGGCGTCACCCCGGAGATGATCCCGCAATTGGCGAAAGACGCCTTTGCCACCATGGCGGGAGCGCTCGGCAACAACCCGCGCCCGCTCACGGTGCGCGATGTGGAACGCCTGTATCAGGAATCCCTATAGCCTCCGACCGCCATCGGGTTGCTCAGGACGCCCTCTTCCCAGGGGGCGTCCCTTTTTTTGGCTGCGGCTGCAGAAACGAGCATGGCGCGGCGGGGCGGCCCAACGGCTGGACAACCCGGCTATTCCTGGAACATGCCCCATCTTTCCATCGGTGCGCAGCAGGATTGCCACGCTTGGGAGAGAACGTATCAATCACCAGCACGCAAGAAACGTCATCGGCAATCAAAAGGGGAGACGGCGTGGGCATGGGTCAGGAAGCGGTCTTGCCGGAAGACCGGCGGAGGCGAATCCTGGAGCACATCCAGTCCAACCGGTGCGCCAAGAGCGAAGATCTGGCGCGTGAGTTGGGCGTGTCCCTGGCGACCGTGCGGCGCGACCTCGACACGCTGGTGGCCCGCGGCCTGATCAGCCGTACGCACGGCGGGGCCGTGCCGCCCATCGCCAGCACCGCCTTCGAGCGGCGTTACTCCGAAAAACAGCGGCTCTGCCGGGAGGAGAAGCGGCGGATCGGCGCCGCGGCCGCCGCCCTCGTGGGCGACGGCGAGACGCTCATCCTCGATTCGGGCTCCACCACGCTGGAAGTTGCCCGCAACCTCACCAAACACAGGAACCTCACCATCATCACCTACGACCTGCTGATCGCGACGGAGCTCGAGTTCGACCCCAGCACCACCCTCATCGTCGCCGGTGGCCTGCGCCGGGCGGGCTTCTGCGTCTGTGTCGGCGCACTCACGGAGAACTTCCTGCGGGAGGTCAGGGTGAACAAGTCCTTCCTCTCCGCCGACGCCGTCGATCTCGAACACGGGATCACGAACGCGACCTTCGCTGAGCTGGGCGTCAAGCAATTGATCATAAAGGCGGCCTCCGAGGTCATCCTGGTGGCCGACCATACCAAGTTCGGCAACGTGGCCCTGGCCAGAGTGGGGGGGGTTGAACAGGCGCATCAGGTCATCACCGACTCCGGCGTGGATGCCGAGGTCGTGCGGGCCTTCGCGAGCCGGGGCATTCCGCTTAAGTTGGCATAACCGAAGAGGAGGTAGTCAGTTTGGCCAAGCTGTTCCGCGAACTGTTCGGACAAGAGAAAGTGATCATCGCGATGTGCCACTTCCCGCCGATGCCGGGTTCTCCCCTGTATGACGCGCCGGGCGGGCTCAAAGCGATCAAGGAGTGGGTGGCCCGCGACGTGCGTAGCCTTCAGGACGGCGGCGTCGACGCCATCATGTTCTGCAACGAGGGCGATCGCCCCTACAGTCTGAAGGCCAGCCCCGCCTCCCTGGCCACGATGGCGTCGGTCATCGGGCAGTTGTTGCCGGAGATCCGGGTGCCCTTCGGTTGCGACATCCTCTGGGATCCCCAGGCGGCCATCGCCCTGGCGAAGGCGACCGGCGGGCGGTTCGTCCGGGAAGTCTTCACCGGCGTGTACGCCAGCGACATGGGTCTTTGGAACACCGACTGCGCCGAAGCGGTCCGTTTCCGGCGCAACATCGACGCCGACGTCCGGCTGTTCTTCAACATCAACGCCGAGTTCGCCGGGTTCATCGGGCAGCGGCCGCTCGACCTCATCGCCAAGAGCGTCGTCTTTTCATCGCTGGCCGACGTGGTCTGCGTTTCCGGGACGATGACCGGCCAGTCGGCGCAGATGTCCGACCTCGAGGTGGTGAAGAACGCCCTGCCGGAGACGCCGGTCGTGGCGAACACCGGCGTCAGGGCGGAGAACGTGCGCGAGATTCTCAAGGTCGCCGATGGCGCGATTGTCGGCACGGCGCTCAAATACGAAGGCAACACTTGGAATGCCGTGGACCCCGAACGCGTGCGCCGGTTCATGTCCGCGGCGAAAGGATAAGCCAGGGCTGCGCAGAATAATCAGGACGGCGAAAAATTGCGCATTCTTCCAGAAATTTCCCGCTAGACGGGACCTGCGAAAGCCCAGTGGGGGGTGGTCGGAGCTCACGACTGTCGGGCAGACATCAGGCGCACCCAGACACAGTGGTCACTCAACTATTGAGAAGAGGTGCTCAGCTTGAAGAAGACCGTGGTTTTGATGCTCGCGTTGGCGCTCGTTGCGATGATGGGCCAGATGGCGTTCGCCAAGACCTACACCATCGCCACCGTCGTGAAGCTCAGCGGAGTCGGCTGGTTCAACCGCATGGAAGAGGGCGTCACCAAGTTCGGCAAGGACCACCCCAACGTGAAGGCGTTCCAGGTCGGCCCGGCCAAGGCTGACGCTGCCCTCCAGGTTCAGATCATCGAAGACCTGATCGCCCAGAAGGTCGACGCCATCACCGTCGTGCCCTTCTCTGTCGAGGCGCTCGAGCCGGTGCTCAAGAAGGCCCGGGACAAGGGCATCGTGGTCATCACCCACGAGGCCGCCAACCAGAAGAACATGGACTGGGACATCGAGGCCTTTGACAACACCGCCTACGGCGAAGAGTTCGTCAAGGCGCTCGCGAAGCAGATGGGCAACGAGGGCGAGTGGGCCGGCTTCGTCGGCAGCTTCACCTCCAAGTCCCACAACCAGTGGGTCGACGGCGCCGTGGCCTACGCCAAGAAGAACTTCCCGAAGATGAAGTTCGTCGGCAAGTTCGAGGCCTACGACGACCAGCAGAAGGCTTATGAGAAGACCAAGGAACTTCTGAAGGCCTACCCGAACCTCAAGGGTATCCAGGGCAGCGCCTCCACCGACCCGGCCGGCGCCGGCCTCGCGGTCGAAGAGATGAAGCTCCAGGGTAAGGTTCACGTCGTCGGCACCTCCATCCCGTCCGTGTCCGGCCAGTACGTGAAGAGCGGCGCGGTCGACATGATCGGGTTCTGGGATCCGGCCGACGCCGGCTACGCCATGAACCAGCTGGCCCTCATGATGCTGGAGAAGAAGCCCATCAAGGCCGGTATCGACCTCGGCGTTCCGGGCTACAACAAGCTGAAGGCCGACGGCAAGGTCCTGTACGGTCAGGCCTGGGTCCACGTGACCAAGGCTAACCTCGACAAGTACCCGTTCTAAGGCAAAAAACTCGGAGGCAGGCCGGCCCCTCGAGCCCGCCTGCCTCCGCTCCAATCGGGCTTCGGCGACGACGGCCGGAGGGCCGGGGGAAAGGACAGGGTCAGCATGGCTGAGGAGTTGCTCACGGTCCGGCACATC
Source organism: Chitinophagales bacterium (assembly GCA_050260095.1). Classification (GTDB taxonomy): domain Bacteria; phylum Bacillota; class UBA5301; order DYFA01; family DYFA01; genus JBLNBQ01. The sequence continues at coordinate 6,339 of JBLNBQ010000122.1, read as the reverse complement.
AAGAAGTCGTTCTCGGGCGTTCAGGCGCTGCGCGACGTCAGTCTCACGGTAGGCCGGGGCGAGATTCGCTGCCTGGTGGGGGAGAACGGCTGCGGCAAGTCCACCCTGATCAAGGTCATCGCGGGCGTGTACACGCCGGATGATGGCGAGATCGTGATCGAGGGCCGCGTGAGCCGCCGCCTGACGCCGATCGGCGCGATCCGGGAAGGCATCCAGGTCATATATCAAGATTTTTCCCTCTTTCCGAACTTGACTGCGGCGGAGAACATCGCGCTCAACTTCGAACTCGCCAAGCGGCAGCGGTTGATCGACTGGAAGGAAGTCAACCGGGTCGCCCGCGAGGCCATCGACCGCATCGACGTCAAGCTCGATCTTTCGGCCAACGTGGAGGACCTCTCCGTGGCCGACAAACAGCTGATTGCCATCAGCCGTGCGCTGCTGCAGAACGCGAAGCTGATCATCATGGATGAGCCGACCACGGCCCTCACGCAGAAGGAGGTCAAGTCGCTCTTCCGGGTGGTCAAGGGCCTGCAGGAGAAAGGCATCTCCATCCTGTTCGTCAGCCACAAGCTGAACGAGGTGCTGGAGATCGCCGACAAGGTCACCATCATGCGCAACGGCCGGGTGGTGGCCGATGGGGAGGTCGCCCAGTTCGACCGGGCTGCGCTGGTCCGCCACATGACCGGCCGGGACCTCAGCGAGACGCGCTTCACCTGGCAACCTGGCCCGGAGAAGGCGGACCGTCTCCTCACCGTCGAGGGCTTGAGCCGTAAGGGCAGCTTCGCGGATGTCTCCTTCGACCTGCGCCCCGGAGAGATTCTGGGCATCACCGGCCTTCTGGGCTCCGGGCGGACCGAACTGGCCATGGCGCTCTTCGGCCTCCGGCCGGCGGACGCCGGTCGGGTGACGTTGGACGGGCGGCCCATAAGGGTGCGCAACGTTCAGGACGCCATCCGTCACGGGATCGGGTATGTTCCGGAAGACCGGTTGACCGAGGGCCTCTTCCTGGTGCAGCCGATTGCCAAGAACATCGTGGCCAGCACCATCGACCGCCTGTGCGGCGGCTTCAGCCGGCTGATCGACTCCCGCCGGCTCGACGCCGAAGTGGACGGATGGGTGGGACGTCTCAAGGTGGCTACCCCGTCGGCGGCGCTGCCGGTGCAGAGCCTGTCGGGCGGCAATCAGCAGCGGATCGTCCTGGCCAAGTGGTTGGCGACCAAGCCGCGGGTCCTGATCCTCAACGGCCCCACCGTGGGGGTCGATGTCGGCTCCAAGGCGGACATTCACGCCACCGTACGCAGCCTGGCCGAGCAAGGCATGGGCGTCATCGTGATCTCCGACGACATACCCGAGTTGCTGCAGAACTGCAACCGCATCCTGCTGATGCGCAAGGGTCGCATCGCGGAGGAGTTCGCCGGCGACGCCGTGGACGAGAACGAACTGGCCCGCAAGCTGATGGGAGCGTGACCTCAAGCGCCATGTGGAAGAAGCTGTTGTCCAAGAACGAGTTCGCCGTCGCGCTGGTGATCGCGGTTCTCTCTTTGGTGATCGGCCTCGTCAACCCGGCCTTCTTCACCGTGGGGAACCTCTTCGACCTGGTGAGAAGCAGCATCGTGATGGGCATCTTCGCCCTGGGGGTCCTGATCGTCATCATCAGTGGCGGGATCGACGTCTCGTTCACGGCGGTGGCCTGCTTCTCGATGTTCGTGACGGCCAAGATCCTGGCGCCGTACAATTACCAGGGCACGATCCTGTTGCCCTTCGCCATGTCCGCGGCCATCGGACTTGTGCTCGGACTGGTGAACGCGGTCTTCATCTCCTACTTCAAGCTCCCGACCCTGATCGTGACCCTGGGCACCCAGAGCATGTATCGCGGTTTCATGCTGGCTTTCATCGGGGCGATGGAGATCACCAACCTGCCGCCGGCGATGATCGCCTTCTCCCGGTTCTTCCTGGTCGAGGTGACCCAGAACGGCGCCCAGTTCGGACTCCACTTCGGGGTCGTGATCCTGGCGGTCTTGGCCGTCGTGACCTGGTTCATCCTGCGGAAGACCATGCTCGGGCGAGGCATCTACGCCCTTGGCGGCGACCCGGTCGCCGCCGAGCGGGCCGGGTTCAACGTGCGGGCGCTGCAGTTCTTCATCTATGGTTTCGTGGGCTTTCTGGCGGGTGTCGGCGGGATCATCCATTCCTCGCTCGTCCGGATGGCCCGCCCCTTTGACCTGGTCGGCACCGAATTGACCGTCATCGCCGCGGTGGTGCTGGGCGGCGCCCGCATCACCGGGGGACACGGGACGGTCATCGGCACCCTGCTCGGCGTGGTTCTGGTTGTGATCATGAACAACAGCTTGATCCTGCTCGGCATCTCGTCGTTTTGGCAGCAGGTGGTGCTGGGGATTCTCATCCTGATCGGCACCGGGATCCCGGCCCTGCAGGCCAAGCGCCGGGCGAGGCAGGCCAACGTGATGGCAAACGAGTAGGAGCCTTGGGTGGAGGAGCGACATGAAAAACCTTGGCCGGTTCAACTTTCTGAATGTGATGACCCGCGACGGGAATCTGCGGCGGCTGTTCATCATCACCATCCTGGTCTTTGTGGCGATGAGCCTGCTCAAGCCGGATATGTTCTTCACGCCCGACAACTTCAGCTCCATGGCGTTCCAGTTTCCCGAGTTCGGACTGCTGGCGATCGCCATCATGCTGACCATGCTGACCGGGGGGATCGACCTCTCGGTGGTCGGTATCGCCAACCTCTCGGGAATCCTCGCCGCCCTGACCCTCACGCGGCTCATGCCGGCCGACGCCGGGCAGTCGCAGATCCTCCTCTACTCCGCTTTGGCCGTGGGCATCATGCTGGCGACCGGGGCGCTGTGTGGACTGCTGAATGGCCTGCTCGTCGCCAACGTCGGCATCCCGCCGATCCTGGCCACCATGGGCACGATGCAGCTCTTCACGGGGATCGCCATCGTCATTACCCAGGGTGCGGCGGTGTACGGCCTTCCTGACCTGATCAACTACATGGGCAACGGAAGCCTGTGGATCTTCCCCGTTCCGTTCCTGATCTTCGCCGTCTTCGCCCTCGGGTTCGCCCTGGTCCTCAACCGGACGGCTTTCGGCTTCAAGATCCAACTGATGGGCACCAACCCCACCGCGTCCCGGTTCTCGGGGCTCGACAACACTCGGCTCCTGCTGAAGACCTACCTGCTGAGCGGCATCCTGGGCGCGGTGGCGGGCTTCGTGGTCCTCTCCCGCACCAACTCGGCCAAGGCCGACTACGGTTCTTCGTACACCTTGCAGGCCATCCTGATCGCGGTGCTCGGCGGGGTCAATCCCAACGGCGGCTTCGGCACGGTGCTCGGCCTTGTGCTGGCCATCCTGACCCTGCAGTTCCTGTCGAGCGGGTTCAGCATGCTGCGCTTCAGCAACTTCTTCAAGGAGTTCATCTGGGGTGCGGTCCTCCTGCTGGTCATGGTCATCAACTACGTGAGCAACACCCGGCAGAGCCGGCCCAAGGAGGAGCGCAAGAGCGAGTCCGAGGGCCGCGCCCTGCCCGGCAGCGTCACCCCATCAGCTTAAGGAGGGATTTTCGCATGAGGAAACTGATCAACGAGCCGGCCCGTTTCGTCGACGAGATGCTGGAGGGCATCTACGCGGCTCACCCCGACAAGCTGACCTATACCAACGATGATCTGCGGTGCCTGATCCGCACCGGCCACAAGACGAACAAGGTGGCGCTGGCCACGGGCGGCGGCTCGGGCCATCTGCCGGTCTTCCTCGGGTACGTCGGCCAGGGCATGCTCGACGGCTGCGCCATCGGCGGCGTCTTCCAGTCGCCCAGCGCGGAGCAGATGTACAACGTCACCAAGGCCATCGACGCGGGCGCCGGGGTGCTCTACATCTACGGCAACTATACCGGCGACATCATGAACTTCGACATGGCGGCCGAGATGGCGGCCATGGACGGCATCCGGGTCGAGACGGTCATCGGCATGGACGACGTGGCCTCCGCGCCCAAGGGCCGGGAAGACAAGCGGCGGGGCGTGGCCGGAATCTTCTACCTCTATAAGATTGCTGGGGCCGCGGCGGAAGAGGGAGCCTCCCTGGACGAGGTGAAGCGCATCGCCGAGAAGGTGCGCGACAACGTGAGGACCATGGGGGTGGCCCTGTCGGCCTGCGTGATCCCGGAGATCGGGCGGCCGACCTTCGAGCTGAACGACGGCGAGATGGAGATCGGCATGGGCATCCACGGCGAACCCGGCGTGCAGGGGAAGGCGCCGCTGGCGCCGGCCGACCAGGTGGTCGACCAGATGCTGCAGCCGATCCTGGAAGACCTGCCCTTCAGGCGGGGCGACGAGGTCTCCGTCCTGATCAACGGCCTTGGCGCGACCCCCAAGGAGGAGCTGTACGTGCTGTTCCGGCGGGTGAAGCAGACCCTTGATGCCCAGGGGATCAAGGTGTTCAACACCTACGTGGGCGAGTTTGCGACCTCGATGGAGATGGCAGGTGCGTCGATCAGCCTGCTCCGCCTCGATGAGGAGACTAAGCGCCTGCTGGCGAAGCCGGCTAACACCCCGTTCTTCCAGCAGGAGCAGCTCTAGACGGAGGCGCAAGGCGATGGAGACGTTTGCAGCCGCCGACTTCCGGGCGATCCTGGCCCGCATGGCGGACCTGATGGCCGAGCAGAAGGACTACTTGACTGAGCTGGACGGCGTGATCGGCGACGGCGACCTGGGGCTGACCATGAGCAAGGGGTTCCGGGCGGTGGCCGACGCGGTCGCCGCCCTGGACGAGAGCGACGTGGGCAAGCTCCTGGGCAAGGCCGGGATGACCATGGCCTCCACGGTGCCGTCGACGATGGGCACCTTGATGGCCACCGGCCTGATGCGCGCCGGCAAGGCGGCGGTGGGGAAGACGGAAGTCACTCTGGCCGATCTGGCCGCCATGCTGACCGACTTCGTGGAAGGCCTGATCCAGCGGGGGAAGGCCCAGCCAGGCGACAAGACGATCATCGATGCGCTCGCCCCGGCGGCCGCGGCCCTGCGGTCGGCGGCGGAGAGCGGGAGGAGCCTGGCTGAAGGGTGGGAGAGCGCCCTCGCCGCGGCCCGGAGCGGGCTGGAAGAGACGAAGAAGATGATTTCGCAACACGGCAAGGCGGCCTGCTTTCAGGAGAAGAGCCTGGGGCAGCAGGATCCGGGGGCGACGGTCGGCGCGTTCCTGATCCAGGCCTTCGCCGCGCAGGCTCAATAGTCATCGGCGCCCCCCGGCGGGCGGACTGGAGATGAAGCGGTTGCCCGAGTTGGCTAGCTTACTGCGTGAGATGACCCTGATCCCCGCCCTGGCGGGCCATGAGGAACGCATGGCCCGTTTCCTGCGCCACGCCCTGCAGCCCCACGCCGATGAGGTCCGGGCCGACCGGATGGGCAACGTGATCGCCACCATCCGCGGCGCGGTGGCGGAAGCGCCCCAGGTCATGGTCTTCGCCCATATGGATCAGCTCGGGTTCGTGGTGCGCAAGATCGAGCCCGACGGCTTCCTCCGCCTGGAACGGCTCGGCGGCATCCCGGAGAAGGTGCTGCCCGGGCTCCGCGTCCTGGTGGAGACCGAAGATGGCGGCAACGTCCCCGGCATCATCGGGCTGAAGGCCCATCACCTGACTCCGGCGGAAGAGAAGTACCAGGTCATCCCCTACGGCGCCCTCTACGTGGACGTCGGTGCGGCCAGCGCCGAGGAGGTTCACCGGCTCGGGGTCGAGGTGGGCTGCCCGGTGGTGTATGAGCCGCGGTTCGAAGCGCTTGCCGGGGGAAAGGTGGCGGCCACCGCGATCGACGACCGGGCGGGCTGCGTGGCGCTGGTCGCGCTGGCCGAGCTGGCCGCGCGGCAGCGACCCAGGGCCACCCTGCACCTGGTCGGCACGGTGCAGGAAGAGTTCAACCTCCGGGGCGCGATGGTGGCGGCCCAGAGCGTGCGCCCTGACCTGGCGATCGCCCTCGACATCATGGTCGGCGGCGACACCCCCGACCTGAAAGACAAATCCGACCTGCGGTTGGGCGGCGGGCCCGTGCTGGGGACCTACAGCTTCCACGGCCGGGGCACGCTCAACGGCACCATCCCCCATCCCGCCCTCGCCCGCCTGGTGCGGGAGACGGCGGCGCGGGAAGGCCTTCCGCTCCAGCGCAACGCCGCCGTCGGCTGCCTGACCGACTCGGCCTATGTGCAACTGGTCGGGGAGGGCATCCCCTCAGTCGATTTGGGCTTCGCCGCGCGCTCCACCCACACCCCGGTCGAGGTCTGCCAACACTCCGCTCTGGACCAGCTGATTTCCCTGGTCTGGGCGACGGTGAA
>JBLNBQ010000121.1:0-2661 GCA_050260095.1 Chitinophagales bacterium | reverse complement strand
GCCGAGGTATGGATGCGGCCGGAAGATTCGGTCTCCGGGACCCGTTGCACCCGGTGGACTCCCGATTCGTACTTCAGCCGGGAGTAGGCGCCGTCCCCGGCGAGGGAGAAGATGATCTCCTTGAAACCTCCCAGTTCGGTGGCGTTGGCGTCCATGATCTCGGCCTTCCAGCCCATCCGGTCGGCGTAGCGCGAGTACATCCGGAAGAGGCTGCCGGCAAAGAGAGCTGCCTCCTCACCGCCCGTCCCGGCCCGAATCTCCACGATCACGTTCTTCTCGTCGTTCGGATCCCGGGGCAGGAGGAGGAGCTTCAGCTCCTGTTCGAGGCGCTCGCGGCGCTCCTTCAGCTCCTCCAGTTCGAGACGCGCCATCTCCCTCAGTACGGGGTCAAGGTTCTCGCCGAGCAGCCCCTCGGTGTCGGCAATCCCGGCCTCAGCCCGCCGGAACTCCCGGAATTTCTCGACCACGGCCATGAGCCCCGCGTGGGCCTTGGCCACCTTGCGGAAGCGGTCCGGGTCGGTCGCCACCTCGGGTGAAGCCAATTCCTCGCTCAGTTTCTCGTATCGTTCCTCGATCGCCAAGAGCTTCTCGAGCATTCCGGGGCTCCTTCCTCGTCAGTCGGTCGGACTATTCTACCATGGCGCCGGCGGGAGTGTCATCGGTTCCGCCGAGGACCTCTGTAAGCGCCCGGACTGCTACCTCCACCTGGTCGTCGCTGGGTTCCCGGGTGGTCAGCCACTGAACCAGGAGGCCCGGGGAGGCGAGCCACCGGAAGAGGAAGAAGGCGTTCTTCCGGCTGGCATAGCGGATCAGTTCGTACGAGAGCCCCGCCACTACCGGCAGGATGGCCAGGTGGATGAGGAGCCGCGTGAAGTACGGCGGCCGTCCGGCGGCGGTGACGAGCGAGAAGACGAGGATGCTGACGATGAGCACCAGCAGGATGAAACTCGACCCGCAGCGGTAGTGGAGCGTGGTGTGGCGCTGGACCCGCTCGACCGTGAGCTCGTCCCTCGCCTCGTAGGCGTTGATCGTCTTGTGCTCGGCGCCGTGGTACTGGAAGACGCGGCGGATGTCCGGCAAAAGCCCGATCCCCCCGACGTAGAGGGCGAACAGGGTGACCTTGATGAGGCCCTCGATCAGGTTCAGGAGGAGCGTCGAGTGGACGAGCGGCTGGAGCAGGCGCACCAGAAGGGCGGGCAGAGCGATGAAGATGAGCACCGTGGCGGCGAAGGCGACGAGCACGACGAGGCTCGTGTCCTTGGCGGTAAACTCCACCTCCTCCCCCTCGGCGAACTGGGCGGCGGAAAAGACCAGCGCCTTGGTCCCCACGACCAAAGACTCGATCATCGCCACGCTGCCCCTGACCAGGGGCCACTTGAGGACCGGGTACCGCTCTCCCCAGGGGACGAGCACTTGCTTGTCGACAACGATGCGGCCGTCCGTGCGGCGCACGGCCGTGGCCATGACGCTCTTCCCGCGCATCGCCACGCCTTCGATAACGGCCTGCCCACCGTGGGCGACCGGCTGGTCTTTTGCCATCTTCGCGTCCGTCCTTCCGTCCGACTATTCTTTCCGATCTGTATCTTCCGGCTCCGGCAGTTCGGGGTAGGCCAGGCTCCGCCGGGACCGGTAAGCCCGCGGCAGCCAGAGCCGGGTCAGGAAACCCATCAGCATGCCGACCAGAAGTCCTGCGCTTAGCGCCACGAACCCGTTCCGGAAGGCGGCCGCCGTTACCGGCCAAACGGCGGGCAAAAGTTCTGCCGGCGCCACCCGCGGTAGCTCGGCCACGCGTTGGAAGAGGTTAAGCCCTCCCACCAGGGCGACAAAGGCGGAGATGTTGTTCGGCGTGCGTTCGGCCAGGGAGTACACCACCCCGCCGGTGGCCACCGCCGCCAGGACGATGGGGAGTCCGAGGTGGGTCAAGAGCCCCATGATCAGGCCCACCGCCAGGCCGGTGAGAAGAGCCCGGGCAGTCGCCAGGGCGCGCGGCCCGGTTGTCTCGAGGGCGCGGACGATGCCCACCAGCGAATGTCGGCGGCTCTCGAGCGCCACGTAGATATCGAAGGTAACGATCGAACCGAGGATGGCGACGAACGAGGCCTCGAAGGCCCGGGCGCCCACCACGAGATAGTAGGCAAGGCCGATGGTCACGGCCCGGGCGGCGACGATCAGCCTGACCGGCCAGTTGACGCCGGTGAACTCCACCCGTCGGGCCAACTTCAAGGCGTCAAGGTCACTCCTTCGCGGCGGCCGCTTCCGCTCCGGCGAACGGGGAACGGCTCCCATTGGCCGCCGGCGCGCGGCGGGGAACTTCGTGGCACTTGCGGCAGCGGGCCTCGTAGTTCTCCTGCGCACCGACCTGGATGATCGGATCTTCGTAGAAGGCGGGCTTGCCGTTGACCAGTCTCTGCGTCCGGCTGGCCGGTCCGCCGCAGCGCATGCAGATCGCCCGGAGCTTGGTGACGTCTTCAGCCAGGGCCATGAGCAGCGGGACCGAACCGAACGGCTCTCCCCGGAAGTCCTGGTCCAACCCGGCGGCAATCACCCGCCGCCCCTGGTTGGCGAGCCTTTGACAGACGGTCACGATCTCCGCGTCGAAGAACTGCACCTCGTCCACCGCCACCACCTCGGTGTCGTCGTCGACCAACGGCAGGATCTCGG
>JBLNBQ010000120.1:0-2596 GCA_050260095.1 Chitinophagales bacterium | reverse complement strand
GGAGGGGCTCGTCGGATACGTCGGCATCTCCACCCACGGCGTGGCCGGGGCCGAGCTGGTGCTGAAACACCCGGAGTTGGAGGTGCTGCTGCCCATCGTCAACCAGGTGGGGCGGGGGCTGCGCAACGGAACCATGGCCGGGATGATCGAAGTCACCCGGGCCGCCTACGCGGCCGGCAAGGCCACCTACGCCATGAAGGTGCTGGCCGGCGGCCACCTGGTCGGCGAGTTCCAGCAGCACCTGCAGTGGGGCCGGCAGCTGGGGTGTCTCCACGCCATCACCGTCGGCATGAAGACGGTGGACGAGGTGGAGGCGGACGTGGCGGTCTTCGAAGAGCGGGAGGTACCGCCGCACCTGGCTCAGACGCTGGCCGGCCAGAAGCGCATCAAAGTCTTGCTCGGGCAGTGCGCCGGGTGCGGGTCGTGCGTCGCCATCTGCCCGGCGGGGGCGCTCAAGGTGAACGCCGAGGCGAAGGCCGAGTGCGACCACAGCCTCTGCATCCTCTGCGGCTACTGCGGCAGCGCCTGCCCCAAGTTCGCCATCCGGCTGGTCTGAGGACGCGGCTACAGCTTCACGAAGATCTTCCGCCGGTAGAGCCAGTAGAGGAAGCCCCACTCGACGAAGAGGGTGACGACCGACTCGAAGAGCACCTGTCCTTTGCCGAAGAGGGCCGAGATGTCGCCGCCGGCGAGGCGGCGGGCGAGGTCGTCGAAGGGCACCAGGTTGACGGCCAGGTAGATGAAGAGCGAGTTCATCCCGATGACGACGAAGGGGAAGGCCCAGCGCCGGATCCCCCGGACGTCGATGAGCCAGTAGAAGACGCCCAGCAGCGCGGAGCTGAGCCCCCCGGCCAGCAGGGCGTAGGTAGAGGTCCACAGACTCTTGTTGATCGGCAGGAGCAGGCTGAGCAGGAGGCCGGCCGCGGCGCCGGCGATCCCCACTACCACGAGGAACCAAGCCTTCCGGGCAGGCGTGAGCGCCTGCCCTTTCGCACGTCCGAAGGGCCAGACCTCCGTGTGCAGCCACTGGCCGGCCAGCGCGCCCAAAAGGCCCGTCGCCACTGCCGGGATGGTCGAGAGGAGCCCCTCCGGGTCCCAACCGTCCCAGTAGAGACGCCCGGGGAGCAGGTGCTGGTCGATGTACTGGGCCAGGTTCGCCGAGGGGGTGAGGCTCCCGGCCGCCACGCCGGGGGCGGGCACGAAGCGGAGCATGGCCCAGTAGCCCACCAGGATGGCGCCAGCGGTGACCATCTGCCTCTTTGGTCCGCCGCACAGCACGATCAGCGAGGTGAAGAAGTAGACCAGGGCGATGCGCTGGAGCACGCCCATCAGGCGCAGGTTACTGAGCAGCGGCGAGGCGCTGACCCCGCCGTTGTAGATCACGCCCAGCACGAAAAGCAGGAGGGCGCGCTTGCCGGCGTGGAGCAGGATCTGCCCGGTGCTCTGCCCGCTTTTGCGCCGCTTGCGCAGGGAGAAGACGAGCGAGACGCCGACGATGAAGAGGAAGAGCGGAAAGACCAGGTCGTAGAAGGTGAAGCCGTTCCACCCGGCGTGGGCCAGCTGGTTGGCCAGCGCCCCCGTCCACGGCAGCCCCAGCGCGTCGAGCCCCCGCACGATATCCCGCGCCCCGATGATCCAGAGCATGGCGAACCCGCGCAGCGCATCCAGCGAGGCCAAACGATTTGACGACGGTTTGAGTGCGACCGGAGAGTCCGACAAGGCTCTTCCCCCATGCACTTTCCATTCTATCAGCCGCCGGCCTCGTCGGCGCAAGGAAATCCCTGGACTAGCTTATCTGGATAGTTCTGGGAATAACCCCGAGGGCAGCGAAAAGTTGGCGCCGGAGTTCTCGTAGGCCGGATTGTGTAGGCCATACACGGCCGCGCGGGTTCCCGATGAAAAATGTTGGAAAGATACCAGGGGATTCGACACCTGCTCTAGGACCCGACCCGTATCATGGTTCGTATGAACGGCTTTTGGGGTCTGAGTCACCAACAGAACTCCGCCGTCCTCCCGGCCGTGCGCCTCATGGATCCCGGCCTACGGTACCCGTCTCCTACTTTGGAAAGACTCCTAGTCGCGGTCATCCGACTCCTTCGTTCGGGTGTCAGTTTCGAACGCGCCAGGCGGACAAGACGCTCCGGATGGCCTTTTCGCCGTTGGGGGCCTGGCGTGAGAACGATGCGGGGCAAATGTCCCGAATAGAGTGGGACATTTCGGCATGCCAGTAATCTCGTTCGTCTGGCTCATTCTGGAAACGATGGGGGTTCGTTTCTTTGCAGGATAAGTGTTCGCACCACTGAGGACAGCGGCCGTGGCCATGGCGGTGGCGTTATTGCCGTCCAATGGGGAGGCTTGTCGATGAGTAGCCGACGCTGGGGAGGAGTTCGCCATGCGGCGGTGCTCTCCGCTCTGGTCTTCCTGACCGGGTTGCTGCTCTCGTACCCTTGCGTACGAGCTACTGGTCCCTACATTGTGTCGCCGCCGGCTGTAAAATGGACCAGAGCGCCGAATGAAAATTCCCCACCCCCATCGAACAGGGACACCACAACTCTAGCCCAGTTGGAGGTGTCGACGCTGATAAGGAGTGGGGAAA
>JBLNBQ010000119.1:0-31251 GCA_050260095.1 Chitinophagales bacterium | reverse complement strand
CTTCACGTCGAGGTGGTCGCCCCAGCAGGCGATCTCCAGCCCGTCGTACCCCCAGGAGCTGGCCTTCTCACACATCACCGCGAAAGGCAGGTCGGCCCACTGGCCGGTGAACAGAGTGATCGGTCTTGCCACTTCGTTCTCCTCCCGTCTGTCCCGGCTTTGCCTGAATCAGTCCACGTCGACCCAGACGGAGCCCTTCCGGGCGCTCTCCACGGCCCGGTTGATGAACTTGACGCCGGAGAGCCCGTCCTCGGCGGTGGGGAAATCCAAGTCCGCCTCGGAGAGTGCCTCACCGGCCCGCTTCTTGAGCAGGGCGCCGGCGTAGGCCGAATAGATGTTGGCGAAGGCTTCGAAGTACCCTTCGGGATGGCCGGTCGGAATCCGCGCCAGGCGGGCCGCCGGCGGGTAGAGATACCCGGCGCCCCGCGACAGGATCTGCACCGGGCCGCCCAGGAAGGCCACCCGCAGATAGTTCGGGTTCTCCTGCTCGAACTCGAGGGACCCCTTGGTGCCGAAGACGCGCACCTTGAGCCCGTTGTCGTGGCCGATGGCCACCTGGGAACTCCAGTAGACGCCCGTCGCGCCGCCTTCGTACCTGACGAGGATCGCCGCGTTGTCGTCCAACCGGCGCCCCTCGCCGAAGATGTCCAGGTTGGCGCAGAGCGCCTTGAGCTTGAGCCCGGTGATCTGCGCCACCGTGTTCTCGATGTGACTTCCGATGTCGCCCACGCAATTGGAGACCCCCGACTGCGCCGGGTCAGTCCGCCAGGCCGCCTGCTTCTGGCCGCCCTGCTCGATCTCGGTGGCCAGCCAGTCTTGGGGGTATTCGGCCACCACGACCCGGATCTCCCCGAGGTCGCCCCGGCGCACCATCTCCCGCGCCTGCTTGACCATGGGGTAACCCGAGTAGGTGTAGGTCACGCCGAAGAGCAGGTCTTTCTCCTTGGCGGTGCGCACCAGATCCTCCGCCTCCGCCACGGTCCAGCAGAGCGGCTTGTCGCACACGACGTTGATGCCCCGGCTCAGGAAGGCCTTGGCGATCGGGTAGTGCAGGTGGTTGGGGGTCACGATGGAGACGAAGTCTATGCCGTCCTCCCGGGCCGCCTCTTGCTCAGCCATATCCTCGTACGTCCGGTAGAGCCGGTCATCCGCCACGCCGAGTCCCCGCCCGGTCGCGAGCGTGTTTGCAAAGTCCCGGGAGAAACACCCCGCCACCAACGCTGCCTTGCCGTCGAGAGCGATGGCCTTGCGGTGGACGTCGCCGATGAACGCCCCGGCCCCGCCGCCCACCATGCCGTACCGGAGGACTGCGGCCTGCGCCGCGCTGCTTGTGCCTTCGATCACGTATCTCACCTCTTTCAAGTTGTTCAGTCGTCGCTCTCCGCGAAGATCGCCTTCAGCGCCGGGTAGAGCCGCCGGTACCGGGCGTAGGCCCGGGCGTAGGCGGCGACGCCGCCCACCGACGGTTCCACCCGCTCCCCGCTCCTAATCGTAGCCTGGCAGGCCTCCTCCACCGAGGGGTAGAGGCCGGCGCCCACCCCGGCGAGCAGGGCGGCGCCAAAGGCGGGTCCCTCCGCCGAACTCACCACCTCGGCCGGGCGGCCGAAGATGTCGGCCTGCATCTGCCGCCACAGGGCGCTCCGGGCCCCGCCGCCCGAGAGGCGCACCGCCTGGGCGTCGATTCCCAGATCCTCGATGAGCCGCAGGCAGTCTTTGAGGCTGAAGGTGACCCCCTCCAGCACGGCCCGCGCCAGGTGCGCCCGGGTGTGACGGGCGGTGAGCCCGTAGAAGACGCCCTTGGCCTGCGGATCCAGGTGTGGGGTCCGCTCTCCCATGAGGTAAGGCAGGAACAGGACACCCTCGGCCCCGGGCGCCACCCTGGCCGCCGCGGCGGTCAGGTAGTCGTAGGGGTCGGCGCCGGTCTGCCGCGCCACCTCGATCTCCGCCGCCCCGAAGGTGTTGCGGAACCACTGGAGCGAGCCCCCGGCCGCCTGCGTGACGCCCATGACGTGCCACTTGCCCGGAACAGCGTGGCAGAAGGTGTGCAGGCGCCCGAGCGGATCGGCCTTGAGCTGTGGCGTGAAGGCGAACACGACGCCCGAGGTGCCGATCGTGACGGAGACCAGGCCCTCGGTGACGATCCCGCTGCCCACCGCGCCGGCCGCCTGGTCCCCCCCGCCGCCCGCCACCGGGGTGCCCGGGCGAAGGCCGGTCGCGGCCGCGGCGGCGGCGCTGAGCCGGCCGCTGACCTCCGGCGACTCATACACGGCCGGCAGCCACGCGGAGGGCACCTCCAGCAAGTCGAGCATCTCCGCCGACCACCGGCGGCGGGCCACGTCCAGCAGGAGCGTCCCGGAGGCGTCGGAGACCTCGGTGGCCCACTCCCCGGTCAACCGGAAGCGCACGTAGTCCTTGGGGAGCAGCACGTGGGCAATCCGCCCGTAGTTCTCCGGCTCGTTCTCCTTGACCCAGAGTAGCTTCGTCGCCTGGAAGTTGGGGAGCGCCGGATTGGCGGTGAGTTCGATGATCCGGGCTTGCCCCACCTGTTCTCCCAGCCGGGCCGCCTGGGGCGACGAACGCTGGTCGCACCAGATGAGCGCCGGGCGGATGACCGCATCGGCCTTATCGAGCAACACAGCCCCGTGCATCTGCCCGGAGAGGCCGATGGCCACCACCTCTTCCGGACGCACGCCGGCCTGCGCGCCGGCCTCGGCCAGTACCAGGCGCACGCCCCGGGCCGCCGCCTGCCACCAGTCTTCCGGGTGCTGCTCCGCCCACCCGGGGCGGGGTTGCGCGAGGGGGTAGCCCACGGTGGCGGAGGCCAACAGCTTGCCTTCGGCCGTGAAGAGGGCGGTCTTGGTGCCGGACGTGCCGATGTCGATCCCGAGGAGGTACGTCCCGTCCATCGGGACTACCTCCGCGCGCTGCGGCGCCGGGCCAGAAGGTCGGCTTCCCATGCCTCGTCGAGGCCCAAGGCGGCGAAGACCGCCGCATAGGCGGAGACCGCATCGCTCCGGCCCTGCGCCTCGGCGAGCCGGGCGTCGTCGATCCGGCCGGCCAACTCCATGATGAACTCCCAGTGGAGGATGGACCGCCGGACCGCCTCCACCTGGTCCTCGGTGTACGGGAAAAGGTCGAAGCCGATGCGCTCGCCGCGGGTTCCGTAGCCGACCCGCTGCAGCTCCTTGGCGATAGCGACGGTCTCCGTGAAGTTCAGGGCGCCGACCATGTTGTCGTCGTCGAAGGTCCCCCAGCCGCTGTTGGCGTGCTGATGGCCGAGCAGGCCCTCCCCGGCGAGGACCGCCACGTACTCCGCCAGGTTCTCCCCGTTCATGATCAGGTGCTGCCAGTCCATGTTGAGCTGGAGAAGGGAAGTGTCGTAGCCCAGCTCTTTCAGCTTGTGGACCACGTACAGCGACATGCCCATGTTGCGCATCAGGATCTTCATGGCGGGTTCGCTGTTCTTGTGCTCGAGGAAGACCCGGACGCCCTTGCGGGCCGCATAGTCGACGACTTCGCCGACGCCTTCGAGGAAGTGTTGCCACAAGGCGGCGTAGTCGACCTGGAAGGGGTAGTTGTACCCGTCGCCGCCCGGCCAGATGATGAAGTTGGCGCCTGCGCCAGCCGCGAGATCGATGCCGGCCTTGGTGACCTGCACCACCTCGCGGCGGAGCCCGGCGTCCGGGTTCGTGAACGTGCCCAGGGCATACCTTGGCTCGCCGAAGAGCCCCAAAGCGACCGCATAGAGGTCTTTCCCGCCCAGGGCAGCTAAGACCTGATCCAGGTTCGCCTCGTTTACCTCGCCGGGATAGTGGTATTCGAACCCGTCGACCAGATCGCCGAGCCCATCCACGGCCCGCCTGGTCTTCTCGACCATCGTCTCCTTGACCGCGCCGGGATGGTACCCGGAAGGCATGAACCGGGTGGCGTTCCCGCCGAACGCCCAGATGCCGACACTGTTCTTGATCCGTCCGTCCACGACCCACCCTCCTCGCGACTGAATCCCATCCGGCATTCTAGCGAGGAAGGAGCGGCCAAGCCTCTTTTACGGGCGAGAAAACCCGTGCCTAGCTCTCCCAGCGGATCTCGACGGCGTCGCCCTCGTGCAGCGGAGAGGTGTACTCCGCTTCCTGCCCGTTGAGTTTGAGGACCAGGCGCTGGCGGGGATCGGCGCTCTTAGGGTCGAACGGGAAGTAGTTGAAGACCTCCGCGAAGTAGGCCGCCGCGTCGGCGCCCTGCTCCACCCGGAGGTCGGCGCCTTCGGGGACGCGCTCGTCCGGGGTGGCCGGACGCCCGTCCAGGAGGAGGCTGCCCGGCTTGCCGGGGATGGTGAGCAGCTCGCCGTTGACCGTCAGGTGGAGGTCCCGCCCCGGCCGCCAACCGCCCGCCCCTTCCGCTTCAAGCAATTGCTTGATGGTCGGACGGGTGTGGCGGACGTCGAGGACCTCGACGGTGTCGCCCGGGTGGAGCTCCTGGTCGAGGCTGCCCTCCCGCCCGTTCACGAGGACGCTCCGCTGGCCGCCGGCGTAGCTCCGGCTTTCCCCGTTGAGGTAAAAGGTGAACTGGCGCTGCTCGCCCTGGGCCGGCTCGATCTCCATCAGGTCGAGCAGGTCGCCGAGCCGGTTGCGGGCGGCGAACTCCACCTCCGCCCCATCCGGCACCTCGTCGGCATAGGCGGCCGGCTGGCCGTTGATTCTGAGCAAGGGTTTGAGCACGATGCGCCGCCCGTTGAGGCTCACGGGGGTATCCGGCACCCTGGCGACCAGGTCGGCCAAGCTGGCGCGGGCGTCCTCCCCGTTTTCGGCCGGGGTAACCGCGATGCGATCGCCGTCGGCCAGCGGAGTCTCGAGGTGAGCCTCCTGGCCGTTCACCGCCAACCGCCCGGGATGGCCCGGCGTCCCAGGGACCACCCGGAATTCGCCGTTGACCTTGACAGTGAGCGCCAGCCCGAGCCGGTTGCGCAGGCTCTGCCCCGGAATCCCGGCGGCCAGGAGGGCGTCGGCCACCGTGGGGGTGACGAGATTGAACAGGCGGACCCGGCGCTCGTTGACCGTAACCTCCCAGGAACGGAAGGCCAACCCCCGCTGGCTGCGGGCCGACAGGGCGATGCCGACCGGCGTGACCGCTTCCGGCCCCTTGAGCCCCTCCAAGTCCCCTTGCAGTTCCACCGGAAGACGTTCCCGGCCGCGCACCACCACCCGGGCCTCCGGCAGGCCGAGCCGGACCGCCAACTTGGCGGCGAGGTCGGGCGTCTGGCTGCCGCCGCCCACGCACAGGACGGCCGACGGGGCCTTTCCGTTCAGCGCGACGATGCGCTCGGCGATGAGTTCCACCAGTTCGTCGACGGCCGGCGTGATCTGGGCCAAGACGTCGGCGGCGGAGACTGTGTGCTGGTTCCCCAACACGTCGCAGAAGGCGATCTCCCGCCCGGCGGCGATCTCCTTCTTGACCTGTTCGGCGGTGGCGAAATCGAGAAGATACTGCTCGCTCAAGCGCTCGGAGATTTCGTCGCCAGCGTAGGGGACCATCCCGAAGGCGATGATCGACCCGTGCCGGGCGACGGCGATGTCGGAGGTGCCGGCGCCGATGTCCACCAGGGCCAGGTTGAGTTGGCGCAGGTCGGGCGGGATGACCACGTTGCTGGCGGCGATGGGCTCGAGGGTCAGGCTGGCGACCTGGAGTCCCGCCCGCCGCAGCACGGTATAGAGCGAATCGACGACCACCTCGGGGAGGAAAGTGGCCAACACCTCGATGGCCACCTGGCGGCCCCGGTGTCCGACCAGGCTCTTTATGCGGCTTCCGTCCAATTCGTAGGCGACGACGGCATAACCGACGCAGTGATAGAGATCGGCCGGATTGCCCGCGGGCGACTCGCCGCGCCGGACTTCCTCTTCCCGCAGCTGGCCCTGGGCGGCCTGCACGGCCTCGAGTTCCCAGCGCCGCACGTCCTCAGCCTCGATCTCGCCCAAGGTGTTGACCTCGGCGGTGAGGGTGGCCCGGCGGGTCAGGAGCGCCCGTCCGGCCGCCGCGACCGCCGCTTCGGAGAGCGTGACCCCAACCTGGCGTTCGATGTCCTCCCGGACCTTGCGCACGACCGCGGCCACGGCCTCGATGTCGTGAATCTGACCGTCCAGCATGGCCCGGCTCCGGTGCTCCTCGGTCAGCGCGCCCAGGATGGTCGGGGTGGAACCCGAGTCATCCATCACCAGGCCGGTCACGGTGCGGGTTCCAATGTCGAGGGCAAAGACGAGGTCGTTCGGGTTGGCCATCTCACTCACCTTGCTTTTGCGAGGTTGCACTGCGTTTCGTAGTACGCGGCCTGGTCACCCATGTCGGAGACGAGGGCGCGGGTCAGCCAGTTGACCGTCCCGCCGTGGCGGTCCCACCCGCCGTTGGGGATGACGATCAGCCCCGGCGCCACCCCGGCGTCGAAGCGGACGGGAACCGAGAGCGTACCCTGCGCCGATTCGAGCAGCGCCTCGTCGCCGTCCGCCAACCCCACCCGGCGACCGTCCTCCGGGTTGATCCGGGCGACCTGCTCGGAGGCGGGTCCTCCCTGGTTGCCGAAGATCGAGTGGAGGCGGTGCCTGGGCTGCGGGCTGAGCAGGCGGAAAGCGTATGGCCCAGGGGCGGATTCAGGCCACGGCCACGGCACTCCGGCGACCGGATCTTGCCCGTCGCGGGCTGCGACCTCCGACAAGAGTTCGACTTTCCCGGAGGGAGTGGGAAAGCGTCCATCGGCGAACGGGACAGCCGCGGCGCGCGGGTGACGCAACACGCCGTCCTCCCGCAAGCGGGCCAAGGCCGCCTCCCCGCCGAAAGGCTCGAGCAGCTCCGCCAGCCACTTGCCGGCCGGCCAGGCCAGTTCGGCCTCGGCTTCAGCCATTCCGAGAAGCCCGGCGAGGCTGCGATACATCTCGCGCTCGGTGCGGCACTCCCCTGGCGGCTCCACCAATTGCGGGCCGTAAGTGAGGTAGGAGGTGGTCGAAGCCTTATAGGCATCCTCTTCCTCGGTGAAGGCGGCCGCCGGAAGAACCAACTCCGCCTGCGCCGCGGTATCAGTCAGGAAGAGGTCGATCACCACTTTGAACGGCACGCTCGCCAGGGCGGCCCGAACCCGGGCCGTATCCGGCGCCTGGCCGGCGGGGTTGGTGTGGGCGAACACGGCCGCCCTGACCGGAGCCCCCGCCCGGGCCAGCTTCTCCAGGTCCTCGCCGAGCAGCGCCCGCCGGACGTGGCGGACTTCCTGCGGCAGTTCCCGCCCGTCGATGGGCTTCAGATCGTGCCAGAGCCGGTGGGCGTAGTTGACGCCGCCGCCTGCCGTACCCACGTTTCCGCTCAAGGCGCCCAGGGCGTCGATCGCCCGGATGGTCGACCCTCCATGCAGGTAGCGCTGCGGGCCGTACCCGAGCAGGATGGCGGCAGGATAACAGCCGGCGAAGAGGTCGGCTAGGCGGCGGATGTCCTCCGCCGCGACTCCCGTAACCCCGGCGGCCCGCTCCGGCGTCCAGTCGCGGACTCGGGTCCGGTAGGCGTCGAAGCCCGCCACCCGCTCCCGCACGAACGCCTGGTCGTACCGGCCGGACTCGATGAGTTCCCGCGCCACCGCCTGCGCCAGAGCGGCGTCGGTGCCGGGCCGGGGCTGCAAAACCCAATCAGCCAGTGCGGCCGAGCGGGTCCGGAGCGGGTCGATCAGCACCACCGTGGCGCCGGCCTGGCGCGCCTCCCGCACCAGCCAGGCGACGTGGAAGTTGGTGTCCAGGGGGTTACGGCCCCAGAGAACGACGAGGCGGCTGTTTCGCAAGTCCTCGGGCTCGTGCGAGCAACCCGTTCCAAAATCGTAGGCCTGTGCGGCGAGCCCGGCGGAGTTGCAGAGGCTGCCCCGGGGCACAGTCGAACCCCCGAACCGGGCGAAGAAGCGCTTGTCGAGCGCCTTGAGCACCCCTTGCGAACCGCTGTCGGTGTAATGCAGGACGGACAGCGGGCCGCCTTCGGCCTTCGCCTGCGCCAGCGTCTCGGCCCACCGCGCCAGCGCCGCGTCCCAGGAGAGGCGTTCGAACCCCCCGCGCTTGGTTTTCCCCAAGGGATGCATGAGGCGTTCGGGATGATTGAGCAGGCGGGTCAGGCAGCGGGACTTGACGCAGGCCGCCCCGCGGGCGACAGGATGCCGGGGGTCGGGCGACAGCCGGATGACCCTCCCCTGCTCTATCTCGGCCTCCAGGCCGCAGACATCCCAACAGTCCAGCGGGCAACACGTGCGCAACCTCGTCGTCCCCCCGGCGCGGTTCTCCGCCCTCGTACTTCGCTCCGCCGGGGGCGGTCTCCTCCCGCAGGCGCCAGGCGGCAGGCGATGGGCGGTCGCAGGGAAAAAAAGCAGGGGAGGCGGGCCGCTCAGGCCCGCCCCCCGTCGCGTCCAGGTCTACGACCGGAACGCTCGCTCACTTGAACAACGTGTTGGTTAGGATGAAGGTGGAGAAGGCCAGCGCCACCATGGAGAGCAACTTGATCAGGATGTTCAGCGCCGGGCCGGAGGTGTCCTTGAACGGGTCGCCCACCGTGTCGCCGGTGACCGCGGCCTTATGCGCCGAGCCGCCCTTGCCGCCGTGAACGCCGCCCTCGATGTACTTCTTGGCGTTGTCCCAGGCGCCGCCGGAGTTGGCCATCATGAGCGCCATGATGAAGCCGGAGACCGTGGCGCCGGCGAGGAGGCCGAGCACCGCGTTGACCCCCAGCAGCAGGCCGATGACGATCGGCACGACGATAGCGAGCAGCGATGGGACGATCATCTCCACGAGGGCCGCCCGCGTGCAGATGTCGACGCACTGCCGGTAATCCGGCTTCGCCTTGCCCTCCATGAGGCCCTTGATCTCGCGGAACTGGCGCCGGACCTCTTCGACGATCTTCTGCGCCGCCCGCCCGACCGCGCCCATGGTTAGGGCGCCGAACAGGAACGGCAGGACCGCGCCGAGGAAGAGTCCGACCAACGTGGGCGGGTTGAGCAGGGTCATGCTCCGGTCGAGTCGCTCCGTGACTGCGGGAAGCACCTTCTGGAGCGCCGCCGCCTTGTCGAGCACGGCCAGCGCCCCGTCCTTGGCGATCACCTGTTCGGCCATCTTGGTGGCCACCTGGTCGCGGAAGGCCGCCAAGAGCGCCAGAGCGGTGAGCCCGGCGGAGGCGATGGCGAAGCCCTTCCCGGTCGCGGCGGTGGTGTTGCCGAGGGAGTCAAGGGCGTCGGTCCGCTCGCGGACCGCATGGCCCAGCCCGCCCATCTCGGCGATGCCGCCGGCGTTGTCGGCCACCGGCCCGTAGGCGTCGGTCGCCAGGGTGATGCCGAGCGTCGAGAGCATGCCCACCGCCGCCAGGCTGATGCCATAGAGGCCCATGGCGAAGTTGGTCCAGCCGCCCGCCGCCAGGTAGTAGCTGACGAGGATGGAGAGCCCGACGACCACTGCCGGCATGGCGGTGGAGAGCATGCCCACCGCCAGCCCCGAAATCACCACCGTGGCGGGTCCGGTCTGGGCTGAGTCGGCGATCTCCTTGGTCGGCTTGTACTCGGCTGAGGTGTAGTACTCGCTCACAAGGCTGATGAGGATGCCGCCGACGAGGCCGGCCATGATCGCCCAGTAGAGTCCGAGGTAGCCTGGGGCAAGGTACCGCACGAGGAAGAACATGGCGAGGATGATGAGGCCGGAGGCAAGGTAGACGCCCCGGCGCAGAGCGTTCAGAAGCATGCCCTGCGTGGCCCCCTCCTGCACCCGGACTGCGAAGGTCCCCACGATCGAGCAGAGGACGCCGACGCCCGCCAGCACGATCGGCAGGACGGTGAAGGGCAGGCCAAGGGCGGCGTTCCCTGCCCCCGCCGCGGCGGAAAGGCCGAGGGAGGCGGCCGCGATGATGGCGCCCACGTAGGACTCGTACAGGTCGGCGCCCATGCCGGCCACGTCGCCCACGTTGTCACCCACGTTGTCGGCGATCACGGCCGGGTTGCGCGGGTCGTCCTCCGGGATCCCCGCTTCGACCTTGCCGACCAAGTCGGCGCCGACGTCGGCCGCCTTGGTGAAGATGCCGCCGCCGACGCGGGCGAAGAGCGCCAGGAAGGAGGCACCCATCGAAGAGGTGAGCAGGGTGCTGGTCACCACCGCGGTGTCGCCCTTGTAGAACCAGTCGAGGAAGTAGTACCAGAAGGAGATGTGGACCAACCCCAAGCCGACCACGGTGAGACCCATCACCGCGCCGGCCGAGAAGGCCACTTGCAGCCCGCCGTTGAGCGTCTCCTTGGCGGCCATCGCCGTGCGGGCGGCAGAGTTGGTCGCCTGCTTCATGCCGATAAAGCCGGCCAGGCCCGAGAAGAACCCGCCGGAGACGAAAGCGATCGGCGTCCAGGCGCTCACGTAACCGAAGATTGAAAGCAACCCGAGGATCACGAACATGGCGGCGAAGATGCCAGCCACGGTCGTATATTGGCGCCGCAAGTAGGCGCTCGCCCCCTGCCGGATCGCGTCGGCGATCTCGGCCACCTTGTCTGGCCCCTCGGTGAACCTGCCTACCCGGGCTGCCAGGAGGCGGGTGAAGATCAGGGCAGCTACGGCGGCCAAGGGGGCCACGATCAATAAGTTCTGGCCCATGCAAACGCTCCTCTCCCCAAATAATGTTGAGGAGTATTCGAGAGCCTGCCAAGCATTCCTTCTATTCCCGTAAGCCGGATTTATCTTCCGGAAGATTTCAGACTGTTTTGCTTATAAGTCTTGCTTATGTGATTCCCTGGCGCTTCCAAACCTCCCGCCCGGAACAACTCGGCAAGGCAACGGAAAAGGGGGCCCCGGCCGCCACCGGCCGCAAGCCCCCCGGGATTGTCCCCGTTCTTCCAGCCGGTCGGCTACCGGCGGGCGCACTCGCCCTCCCGGCCGGTGAGAATCCCGAGCGCGTGCGGCAGGGCGGGCAGGATGACCTCCAAGCACTCGGCCACCGCCTTCGGGCTGCCGGGCAGGTTCACGATGAGCGTGCGCCCCCGCACCCCGGCGACCGCCCGCGAGAGCATGGCCCGCGGCGTCTTGGCCAGCGAGACGGCGCGCATCGCCTCGGCAAGGCCGGGAACGCCCCGTTCGATCACGTCGAGGGTCGCCTCGGGAGTCACATCGCGGGGACCCAGGCCGGTGCCGCCCGTGGTCAGGATGAGGTCGCACTCCTGCCGGTCGCAGAGAGCCGCCATCGCCTGGGCCAGCGCCGCCCGTTCGTCGGGGAGCACCTCATAATGGACCGTCTTGGCGCCGATGCCCTCCATGATCCGCGTGATGGCCGGCCCGCTCTCGTCGACCCGCTCACCCCGGGAACCTTTGTCGCTGGCGGTCAGCACGGCCACCCGCCAAGGGCCGGGTTCGGGCTGAGCCACGGCGATCCGGTCGCCGGGGACGATCCGCCCGCCCTTGAGCACCCGCGCGAAGATGCCCTCCCGGGGCATCACGCAGTCGCCCGCCTGGTAGTAGATGGCGCACCGCGTGTGGCACTCCTTGCCGATCTGGGTCACCTCGAGCAGCACCTCGTCGCCCACCCGCAGCTTCGTCCCGATCGGAAGGCTGACCAGTTCCAAACCTTCAGTGGTGAGGTTCTCCGCGAAGTCGCCGGGACCCACCTGCAGGCCTTTCGCCTGCATTTTGCGGATGGACTCGAGCGCCAGAAGGCTGACCTGCCGGTGCCAACCGGCCGCATGGGCGTCGCCTTCGATGCCCCACTCCTCCCTGAGGATCACCTCCGGGACATTCTGCTTGCGCACCGACTTGGTGGCGCTGGTGCTGACTGCGACGATCCGTCCTTCCATCTCACAACGCTCCTTCGCCATCGTCTCGAAAAGACCGTGCCGGGCCATCACGGCTCGCCGGCCCGGAGATACTCCCCGCTCTTGCCGCCTTTCTTGCTCACGAGGTACAGATCGGTGATGGTGATGCCTTTCTCCACCGCCTTGCACATGTCGTACACGGTCAAAGCCGCCACGCTGGCTGCGGTGAGCGCCTCCATCTCGACGCCGGTGCGGGCGATCGTCCGCACCGTGGCCTCCACGTGGATGGTGGAGGTCGCCTCTTCGGGGTGGAAAGCCAGGTCGACCTTGGTGAGCGGCAGCGTGTGACAGAGCGGGATGAGGTCGGCCGTCCGCTTGGCCCCCATCACGCCGGCAACCTGCGCCACCCCGAGCACGTCGCCTTTCGCCAGCTCCCGCCGGGTGACCCGGCGGAAGGTCTCGGGTGACATTTTCACGGCGGCGTGGGCCACCGCCTCCCGGGCCGTCACGTCCTTGGCGCTGACGTCCACCATGTGGGCCATGCCCTCAGCGTTGAAGTGGGTGAACTCTGCCATCGTCTAGCCTCCGATCTGCGACATGTAACGCCCTGGCCGGCAGTCCCGGGTCTCGTCGGCCGCGGGAAGACCCGCGCCGCACTGTCCGGGGGCGGCTTGGGGAAACTCCTGTTCGGCCGGCTTGAGCGCCACCGCCTGGCGGAAGAGGTCGGCCAGTTCCCGGGGGGATGCGGCGCTGCGCAGCGCGTCTCTCACGTCGATCTCGCGCGAGGAAAGCAGGCAAGGCCGCAGGTGGCCGTCGGCCGTCAGGCGCAGCCGGTTGCACCGGTCGCAGAACCGGTCGGAGACGGGGCTGATGAAGCCGACGGTGCCCCGGGCGCCGCTCAACCGGTACGACCGGGCCGGCCCGTTTCCCGGCACGTGCTCCTCCACCGCGCCGCCCACCTCGGCCACCAGGGGCTGCAGGCGCTCCCAGAGCACCGCGCTGGCCACGTACCCGCCGCCGCGGGCGGCGCTCTGGCCGATGGCCATGAGTTCGATGAACCGGACGTGCACCTCGCGCTGGAGGCTCAACCGGGCAAGGTCGAGCAGTTCGTCGTCGTTGACTCCGGCCATGACCACGGCGTTAATCTTAACCGGACCGAGGCCAACCGCCAGCGCCTGGTCGATCCCGGCGAGCACCCGGTCGACCTCGCCGCCCCGGGTCAGGAAGCGGAAGCGATCGGGACGCAGGGAGTCGAGGCTGACGTTCACCCTTCTCAAGCCGGCCGCGGCGAGGCGTGCGGCGAGCGGCGCCAGGAGCGTCCCATTGGTCGTGAGCGAAATCTCATCGAGGCCCGGAAGCGCTTTCAGGGCAGCCACCAGGTCGACGATGTCGCGCCGGACCAACGGCTCGCCGCCGGTGAGCCGCACCCGCCGGATGCCGGTGGAAATCCCGGCGCTCACCAACCGGGCGATCTCCTCGTAGCGAAGAATCTCCTCGTGCCGCTGGGGAGCAACGCCCTCCGCCGGCATGCAGTAGGTGCAGCGCAGGTTGCACCGATCCGTCACCGCGATCCGCAGATACGAGATCTCGCGCCCAAATGCGTCTTTCATCTGGCTCACCTCCTGGGTGCGGTGCATCCTGCTCCGCCCCGCACATGGAAAAAACGGCGGCACCCGTTCGGATGCCGCCACTAGCGTCCGGCCGGCTCGCGCCGGTCGAACGGTTCATGGATGCCTTTCCGATGCGGGAGGCGCGCCCGTTTCCCGGCGCACCCTTTGGGCCGGTTCCCGCCGGCCCCGGCCACCCGCCCTGGCGTTCGCTTTAGGCGGGACGGCTCGGACATCCAGATATTCGCATGGAAAGTCCCTTTGGGGCAAGCCCCATTTGTGCTATTCTCCGTCCTGAGCCGCTTCCCTTTCCTGCCGCTTCCTTTTTCCTCGCCAGACTCCCTTCGAGACCCAGATGCTGATCTCGTACATTAGGTACATCGGCGCCAGCATCAAGCTCATGTTGAAGGGGTCAGGCGTCGGAGTGATGAGCGCCGCTGCGATGGCGCACCCGAAGAAGGCGAACTTCCGGTTCCGGGCCAACGGCTCCGGCTTCAGAACGCCAACCTTGGAGAGGAAGAACGCCACGACAGGCAGTTCGAACATCAGCCCGAACGGGATGACCAGCGCCTCGCCGAACTTCACCAGGCTGCGGAACTGGATCATCGGCTTGAGGTCGGCCGACCCGAAACCCATGAAGAACTTGAGGGCCGCCGGCAGCACGTAGAAGAAGCAGAAACTGGCCCCTCCCACGAACAGCACGAAGGCCGTGGGAACCACCCAGAAGGTGCGGCGCCGCTGCGCCACCGGCAGGAAGGGCATCGTGAACGCCCAAATCTCCCACAGGATGAGCGGAAGCGAGAGAAAGAGGCCCAGGACGATGGCGAGTTCGATCTGAGTGAGGAACGCCTCCGCCGGCGTGGTGTAGATGACCTTCGGCACCAGCGCGGTCAGCCGGGCCAGGATGCGCGGCGAAAGATACCATCCCGCCGCCGAACAGACGGAGAGACCGATGAGCGTCACGATGATCCGGCGCCGCACTTCGTCCAGGCGGTGGAAGACCTGGATGGCGCCGTTCTTGATGATGTCGGAGGAGAGTCCGAGTTCACTCATTCGCCTGGCGGTACCTCCTCAGGGGCTGCCTCCTCGGCGTCGTCCCAGTTGTAGAGGCTGATCGGCTTAACCCGGGCCACCACCGGGATGCTCAACTCGTACAGGATGAGCAGCGGCAAAGCGATCAAGAACTGCAGCACCAGTTCGGACGGAGCGATGAACACCGCCACCACGTAGGCCCCGAACAGGAAGTATTTCCGGCTCTCCCTCAGCCGCGGCGCGGTGACGACGCCCAGCTTCGCCAAGGCCACCAGCACCAGCGGCAACTCGAACATCAGCCCGAACGGGAAGATCCAGGTCCAGACAAACCCCAGGTACTGTTCGATCGCCAGGGCGGCGGTCATGTTGCGCCCCATCCGGAAGAAGAACTTGAGCGCGATGGGATAGACTGCAAAGTAACCGAAGCCCATCCCCGCCACAAAGAGCGCAATGACCCAGGGCGCCCACCGTTTGAAGAACTGCGCTTCCTTGGGCAGCAGACCCGGCACTAGGAAGAGCCAGGCCTGGGCCAGAATGACCGGCGACGCGATCACCAGGCCGAGGCCGAGCGCCACCTCCATGTAGGCGAAGAAAGCCTCGGTGGGGGCGAAGAAGACGAACGACCCCACCTGCCGGGCGAGGAAGTGGACGAACCGGCCGGCGTGGAACCAGCCGATCCCCGTGCCGATGACGGCCGCCAATAACGAAACGATGATCCTCCGCCGAAGCTCGCCAAGGTGCTCGACGATGGTCATCGTCTCCTCGGCCGCGGACGGGGCGGCCGCGCCGCCCCCGGAGCGGGTGGACCCGCCCTCCTCGGACGGCGCCGCCCGCTCCAGGAGCGCTTCTTGCTGCATGCGAGTTACGCCTTCTTCTGCTCGCTCTCGTCCTTGACCGCGCTGGTGACCTCGTCGGTTATCTCCCTGGAGGCCTTCTTGAACTCGTTGATGCTCTTGCCGATGGCTTTGCCCACATCGGGGAGCTTGCCAGGTCCGAAGATGATGAGCGCCAGAACGAGGATGATGATGAGTTCCGGAATACCGACGTTGAACATCGCGGCGCCTCCTAATCCAATGTAAGCGAGTCAGTCCCAAGCTCGACTCCACAAATACTTCGCCCCAGGCTGTCCCTCTCCTGCTTTCCCTCCGGCGTTAGGGTCACTCACTTCCTGTCTCGCCATCCGGTAAGTGGGAACACAGGCTGCACCGGCCAGACATCCGCCAGCGGGCGGGCCTCTTCAGCTCCGGTCACGGGGGGCAGGAAACCGTCGGTCGCCGCCCCCCCGTCAGGCACTCCGGACACGTGCGGGCGCGGGGTGGCCCACAGCCGCCCAGCCTCCAGGCGCAAGCGCACGGGGAGCGGGCGTTCACGGTGGACCGGCGGGCCGTCGAGGTTGGCGGCGACGGTGCTCCACTGGCGCCCGGACAATGAGGCTATGGCAGGTATCGCCAGGAACGTGAAAGCCGCGAGGCAAGAGCCGGGTCCTCCGGGAAGCAGGAACACGAGTTGGCCCAAAGACGCCTGCGCCGCGGCGCAGGAACGCCCCGTCAGGAAAGCCGGATCGTCCAGGATCAGCGGCCAGCCGAGTTCGGCCAGGGCGGCACGGGTCAAATCCCGGTCGCCCGGGCCCACCCCGCCCGTAAGGATCACGACGTCGGCCGCGGCCGCCGCCTCCGTCAACGCCTGGATCACCGCCGGCAGGCGATCGGGCACGGGGGGGCCAGTCAGGCTCTCCCCGCCCCAGGCGCTGACCAGGCCGGCGAGAAGATGAGGGTTGCTGGCGTAAACCTTGCCGGGCGGCAACGGCCCGCCTGGCTCCACAAGTTCGCTGCCGCTGGAGCGGATCGTTACGCGCGGCCGGCGGCGGACGGTCACTCTCTGTGCGCCCGCGCCGGCCAGGCGAGCCAGCTCGAGCGGGCCGAGCAGGGTTCCTTCGGCCAGGACCAGGCTGCCCGTTTGCCCTCGCAGCCCTGCGGGGATCACGTTTTCGCCCACCGGCGGCCGGCCGGGAAGGCTGAGCTGGTCGCCGGGGTGGGCCCGGTCGCCCTGCGGGGCGTCCTCGAACGGCACGACGGCGCCCACGCCCTGTCCCAGCGCGGCCCCCGCCATCACCCGCCAGGCGGTGCCGGCCGCCAGGCATCCGGGCGGTTCCTCGCCGGCTGCGGTGGTGCCCGCCACCGTCACGGTGAGCGGGCCGCCAGCATCGCGCCCCAAGTCGGCCAGGGCCAAGGCGTAGCCATCCACCCGGGACCGGGTGAACGGCGGGTCAGGGCAGGCCCGCGTGACCCCCAGGGCCAAGACCCGGCCCCCCGCGTCGGCCAGCGACACCTCTTCAACGCCTGCTGGAGGCAAGTAGTCCAGCACCCGGCGCACGATTTCAGACGGCTGCATCCGGCCGGCCTCCCCGCAGTCCGAGGCACGCGAGTACCCGGCTGGCGAGCGCGGCGGTTTCGCCTGGGGCAAAGGCAGGAGCGCCGAAGGTCTCAGCCAGTCGCGCCCGCTGCTCGGAAGTGCCGGCGACCACCGCGAGCACCGGCCCGCTGGCCCGGGGGTCGGCCCCGGGCTGGCACTCCTCACCCGCAGCCGCACCCTCGCGCTCCACCACCACCCTGGGAACCCGCTCCCGTTTCCAGCCTTCCACGATGACCAGATCCACGGGGGGGAGACGCCGGACCAGCTGAGGCAAGGTCAACGGCTCGTCGGTGCCTTCCCAGGTAGTCACGAGGCGGGGCGAGGCCAGGACGGCGAGTCGAGCGCCGGCGGCCCGGTGCAGGAACGTGTCCTTGCCGGGAGAGTCCGTCTCATGCGCGTGCGGGTCGTGTTTGACCACCGCCACCCGCAGGCCGGCCCGCTTGAACTCGGCCACCAGCCCGGTCACCAGGGTGGTCTTCCCCGAGTCTTGCCACCCCACCACCGCAAAGAGCGGCGGCAGCGGCGTCTCCGTTTCCCGGGCCGCTTCCTCCGCCTTGCGCCAGTCTTCCCACGTGTTCACGTTGCAGAAGGCGCGGGCGAGGTCTACGCCATGCGCCTCGGCCCAGGCGTCGAGTTCCACCTCCCGCACGCGCAAGACCGAGGAGAGCGTTCCCATCCGGAGTTTCCCCGCTTCCAGGCGTTCCGTGAGCACCTCCAGAACCTGGCCCCGGTAGATGGCGAAGAGTGGTTCCCGGCCCTGTCTCCAGGTGGGAAGAATCAGGTCCGCCTCGGGGTGCGCTTCGGCCTCCTCGCGCAGGCGTTGCGCCAATTCAGAGGAGGGGAACGGCAGATCGCAGGCCACCACCAAGTTCAGGCCGGCTCCGGTTGCCTTGAGGCCGGCCTCCACTCCGGCAAGGGGGCCCATCCCCGGATGCAGGTCGCTGACCGTCGCCACCCGAGTGAAGGCGAACGCTTCCGGGTCGCCCGTGACGATGATCTGGCCCTCGGTCAGGGGAGCGAGGCAAGCCAGCAACCGTTCGATGATGGGCCGCCCGCCCACCGAGAGCAGCGCTTTCTTCGTCTGGATGCGCGAGTTGCGGCCCCCGGCCAGGATGATGAGATGCACTCTTCCCGCTCCCTACTGCTGCTTGACCAGCTGATCTTTCGGCGCGCCGCAGTTCGGGCACTTGCCCGGCTTGCAGCGGGTCTCAACGACGTGCCCGCATGCCGAACACTTAAAGACCGCCATCCTGTTCACCCCTTTCTCCAGCGCAGGTATTCGACGCCCGCCATCACGCCCCTGTCGGGGAAACGCAAAATGGCGCCTCCGTGACCGGAAGTGCCCTCCGCACAAATCCGACCATCCGTGGTCGCTTTGCTTCCCGGCCCCGGCTGGGACCCTCAGGTCCCGCGCCTCACCAGAACACCTGTCACCACCCCCGTCGAAACCGTCATCCCGGTTATCGGCGCCGGCCCGGCCGGCCTTTAGGCGGGTGTTGACAGGCATCCCACTCCCACCTTATGCTGGGAGTACTGGCTCAAGCTGGGGGGGTGGTCGCCGGTGAGCCTGGCGCGGCTGTGGCAGCGCGACTTCGGCCTCGATCGGATAGTCTGGGTGTTGTTCTTCGGCAACCTCATCAGCGCCGTGGGCCGGTTCATGATGCGCCCCTTCATGACGATGTACATCTACGACCGCTTTCACGTCCCCCTGACGCAACTAGGATGGTACGTCGGTCTCTCCTCGCTCGCCGGCATCGTCTTCAACACGCTCGCCGGCACTCTCGCCGACCAAGTGGGCCGCCGGCCGGTCATGGCGGGGAGCCTCTTGCTCTCCGGCCTGTTCATCCTGGGATACACCGTCACTCATTCTCTGGCGGCCTTCACCCTTCTTTTCATCCTGCACGGGGCGGTCTCGGCGCTCTTCTTCCCGGCCTCGTCAGCCGCGATCGCCGACGTGACCCCCAGCGAACAACGGTTGCAGGCCTTCGGGCTAACCCGCATCGCCGTCAACACGGGAGCGGTGGTCGGACCGATGACCGCCGGCTTCATCCTGGCCGGCCGCAGCTACCACACGGCGTTCCTCGTGACTGCCCTCTGCGACCTGTTCTTCCTTGCCCTCGTCCTGGCGCTGGTTCCCGAGACCCGCCCCCGCCTGGCGCCTGTTGCCGGCGGAGACCGTCCAGTCCCCCGAGGCGGCTACGGGGAAGTCATGGCCGATGGGTTCTTCCTTCTTTTCATACTGGTGGGCTTGCTCGTCTCGGTGAGCTATAGCCAGCTGGAATCGACCTTGCCGCTCCACCTCACCCGGGAGTTGGGACTCCCCGTGAAGGTTTACGCCTCCCTGCTCGCCCTCAACGGAGCGCTGGTCGTTCTACTTCAAGCGCCCGCCACGGCGCTGGTCTCCCGGTGGCGCACCGGACGGACGCTGGCGCTCTCCTCAGCGCTCTATGCGGTCGGCTTTGGCTCGTACGCCTTCCTGCGGAGCTTCGCCCCCTTGGCCGCCATGATGGTCGTCATCACCCTGGGCGAGGTCATCTCCATGCCCTCCTTCTCCAAGTTCGTGGCCGACGTCTCGCCAACCCACCTGCGGGGGCGCTACATGGCGGCCTCGGGGCTCGGGTGGGCGGTTGCCGGGGTGGTGGGGCCGATCGCTGGAACCGCCATGATGGGCGCGTGGGGCGGAGGGAGCGTCTGGGTCGCGGCGGGACTCGTCTGTGCCGCCGCCGCTGGACTATACTTGATGCTGGAGAACGCCCTGACCCGCCGCCGCACCAGCGGAATCAACGTGTAGCCCCGCCCGTGCTGGCCGGGGCAGCCGTGAGGAGAGGAGCATGCCGATGGACCCGCGCCTTCAGAAGTGGGCTGACGTCTTGGTCAACTATTCACTTGCGTTGAAACCCGGCGACTACCTGGTGATCGACGGCTACGACACGGCCGCTCCCTTAATCCGGGCCGTGGGCCGGGCGGCCCTGGCCGCCGGCGCGGTGGTCGACACTTTGGTGGAGCTGGACGGCCTGCGCGAGGACTTCCTGCGGCGCGCCACCGACCAGCAACTCAGGTTCGTCTCTCCCCTTCAGCGGGTGGCCCATGCGGAGTGCACCGCCTACCTCACCATCTGGGGAGCGCCCAACACGCGCAGCCTCTCGGGCATCGCCCCCGAACGGCTCCAGGCCCGCCAACGCGCCAACCGTCCGGTGATGGACCTCTTCTACGAGCGGCTGAACCAGGGGGCTCTGCGCTGGTGCGGCACTCTCTTCCCGACTTTCGGCACCGCCCAGGAGGCCGACCTTTCGCTGGACGAGTTCACCGAGTTCGTCCTGGCCGCCGGCCACCTGAACGATCCCGACCCGGTGGCCAGCTGGCGCCGCATCGAAACCGAGCAGCAGCGTCTCATCGATTATCTCACCGGCAAGAACGATTTCCGGATCGTCGCGCCCGGAACGGACCTGCGCCTGAGCTGTGCCGGCCGCACCTGGATCAACTGCTGCGGGCGGGTGAACTTCCCCGACGGCGAAGTCTTCACCGCCCCGGTGGAGGGTTCCGTCGAAGGGCACATCCGCTTCAGCTTCCCCGGCATCTACCAGGGACAGGCCATCGAAGACATCCGGCTGACTTTCACCGGCGGCCGGGTAAGCGAAGCCAGCGCCCGCACCGGCGAGGCACTGCTCAAATCCCTTCTGGAGAGCGATGAAGGGGCCAAGGTGCCCGGCGAGTTCGCGATCGGCACCAACTACAACATCGTCCGTCCGGTGCGGGAGATGCTCTTTGACGAAAAGATCGGGGGCACGGCGCACCTGGCCCTCGGCCGGGCCTTCGCCGAGAGCGGCGGCACGAACGCGTCCGCCATCCACTGGGATATGCTCTGCGACCTGCGGGAGGAGGGGGCCATCTATGCTGACGGCGAGAAATTCTATGAGCGTGGCCGGTTCCTCATTTAGTTCCCCGAAGCACCGGCCCCGGCCGCTACTCCTGCTCGCGATGGTGCTGAGCCTCGTGGTCCTCCCGGCCGGGTCCGCCCCGGCAGCCACGCCCGCCGGCAGCGTGGCGGCCCTCCAGGCCCAACTCGAGGAGGGCATGCGCGAGTATTCGGAGGCCAAACTGGAGAACGTCCGCCGGACGCTGTCCGCCTGGCCGCCCGAGGCCTACACGAGCGGCGCCTGGCTGGTGCGGGGCGAGGCCGAGGAACGCCTCGCCGAACTCGCCCTCCTCCACGACTTGAAGGAGGCCGAACGCCTGGCCTTCGCCGCGGAGGGTTCCTTGAAGCGGTCCATCGCGCTGAGCGACTCCGCCCAGGCCAGGGCCGCCCTAGCCCATGTTTACCAGATCCTCGCTCACACCGGCCGCGTGAGCGCTGCCCGCTTCGGCCCCCGCATCCCGGCAGAGATCCGGCGGGCGATCGCCCTCGATCCCTCCAACTTCAACGCCCGGCTGATGGAGGTCCAAGGATACCTCGATGCCCCGCCGGTGTTCGGCGGGAACCTCGCCAAGGGGATCGACCTCCTGCGCGGCCTGGCCCAGGAATTTCCGGATTCCGACCGTGTTTTGTACGACCTCGCCCGGGCCTTGGCCAAGTCGGGCGACAAGAAGGCGGCGCTCTCCTATGCCGAGGCCGCGCTGCGGGCCAACCCCCAGAACCCCTTCGCCGCCCGGCTCGTAAGCTCGCTGGGCCATCCTTGACAAGCTTTCCCGCCCCTGGTAAGGTAGACGTAACAGCACTCTTTAAATCGGTCCCGCGAGACCGGCAAGAGTGGCGGATCGGTCGTGGTCTAACCTCTTGCTGTGGCAAGAGGTTTTTTTCTTTGAGGGCCGCCGGTCGCCTCTTTGGAGTGCAAGAAGGGGGAGTAACAAGTGGCGAACCTGCCCAAAGTGACCGGATACCTTCCCGACGACACCCCGCCCTTCGGCAAGATGCTCGTCTTCGCGCTCCAGCAGGTCATGGTCATGTTCCCCGCCACGGTCCTCGTCGCCATCCTCACCAAGTTCGACATCGGCGTGACCATCGCCGCGTCCGGCCTCGCCACCCTCGGCTTCCTGCTCATCACCGGCCGCCGCATCCCGCTCTACTACGGTTCTTCCTTCTCCTACATCGCCGCCGTTGCAGGCGTCGTGGCCATCGTGGAAAAACAGGCCATCGCGGGTGGGCTCGACCCGGCTGCGGCGCACCTCGCCGGCATCCGGGCCGCGCAGTTCGGCATCGTCTGCTCCGGTCTGGTCTCCATCGCCGCCGGCCTTCTGATCCGGAACTTCGGCCGCAACGCCATCAGCCGTCTGCTCCCCCCGGTCATCACCGGTTCAGTGGCCATCGTCATCGGGCTTTCGCTGGCGAAGGCCGCGCTCGACATGGCGGCCGGCGGCTGGCTGATCGCCATCGTCACCCTGCTGGCGACCATCCTCTTCTCCGTCTACCTCAAGGGCACCATGGGCCAGCTTCCGGTGCTGCTCGGCATTCTCGTCGGCTACGTGACCGCCTGGTTCACCGGCGCCCTCAACTTCTCGGCCTTCACCCAGGCCCACTTCTTCAGCATCCCGCCCTTTAGCCTCCCTGCGGTGAGCTGGCTGGCCGTCGGCTCCATCATGCCGATCGCTATCGCCACCATCCCCGAATCCACCGCCCACCTCTATCAGATTGACCTCTACGTGAATGACCTGGCCAAGAAGTTGGGCCGCAAGAAGCGGTACGACATCGCCAACCTGCTCGGCGAGAACCTGATCGGCGACGGGCTGGGCGACATGATCGCCGGCGCCGTCGGAGGCCCGGCGGGGACCAACTACGGCGAGAACAACTCCCTCATGGCCATCAGCCGGAACTTCTCGGTGCCCGTGCTCATGACCGCAGCCGTCATCGCCATCGCGATGGGCTTCTTCGGGAAGATCGCCGGAGCTGTGGCCACCATCCCGACCGCGGTCGTCGGCGGCGTCTCCATCTACCTGTTCGGCGTGATCGGCGTGCAGGGCGTGGCGCTCATGATCTCGGAGAAAGTCGACTTCTTCAACGCCCGGACCCTCGCCGTCGCCTCGACGATCCTGGTGATCGGGCTGGGCGGCTCAGTCTTCGCCAACGGGATGATCCCCATCGGGCGCTTCCAACTGCCGGCGATCGCCACCGCGGCCATCTTCGGGATCCTGCTCAACCTGGTCTTCGAACTCTTCCCGGCGGACGGCGAGACGGCCGACTCCGTGGAAGAGGCGGCGGCGCAGGCGGCGGCGACGGAAGAGTAAGCGACCGGCGGAGATCCAGGCCTGGTCGGGAGGAGGGCCGTCCACGATCATCGAGGATATCATGACGCGTGAGGTCGTCACGGTCACGCCCCAAGACTCCCTCTCGAAGACGCGGCCCGCCTGATGTACGAACACAAGATCGGCTGCCTGCCGGTCGTCTCCGAGGGCCGGCTGGTGGGGATCGTCACCGAAACCGACGTGCTCAGGTCGTTCGTGGAACTCTCCGGCGGCCTCACCGCCGGGTCGCGCCTGGAGATCGAGGTCCGCGACCGTCCGGGAGTGCTGGCCGAGGTCGGGGAGATCACCAGCCGCCACCGGGTGAACGTCACCAGCATCTTCACCACCCCCGGACGCGCCCCGGGCTACGCGGTGATGGTGGTGCGCGTGCAAGCGCTCGACGTGCGGCCGCTGGTGAACGACTTGCGGGCCGCCGGCTTCGAGGTCCGCTGGCCCAGCCCCCTGGAAAGACCGGAGGCCGGCCAATCTTGAGCGGCCGGGTCGCTTTCGTCCACAGCCCGCATTTCCTCGAGTGCGGCCTGCCGCGGCAGCATCCGATGCATCCCCGCCGGCTGCAGGTCGCACTCGACCTCTTCGCCGGGCTGGGCCTGTTGGACCAGGTCGAACAGGTGGCGCCGCGCGAGGCCTCGCTGGAAGAGTTGCACTTGATCCACGGTCAAGGATACGTCGACGCGGTCCGGCGCTCCAGCGAGGCGGGGCGGCCGGTCGACGGAGCCGAGCTTCTGGGCCTTGGTTCGGAGGACAATCCGGTTTACCCGGGCCTTCACGAGTTTGCCTCCCGCGTGGTCGGGGGGGCCGTCGAGGCGGCCCAGCGCATCATGAGCGGCGAGTGGGCCCACGCTTTTCTCCCCTCGGGCGGACTCCACCACGCGCACCGTTCCCGGGCCTCGGGGTTCTGCATCTACAACGACGCCGCCGTCGCCATCGCCGCCCTGCGGCAGCGCCTTCCGGTGCGGGTGGCCTACGTGGACATCGACGCGCATCACGGCGATGGGGTGCAGTTCTGCTTCTACGATGACCCCGGGATCCTCACGCTCTCGCTGCACGAGACGGGCCGTTTCCTTTTCCCGGGCACGGGCGCCGTCCTCGAACGGGGGCTAGGCGACGGGTACGGGTACGCCGTGAACGTCCCGCTGGAGCCTTTCACGAGCGACGACTCTTTCCTCGAGGCTTTCTCCCTGGTGGTCCCGCCGCTGCTGCGGGCGTTCCGGCCCGACCTTCTGGTCACCCAGCACGGCGTCGACGGGCATCAGCTCGACGTGATGTCCGATCTCTCCTACACGACCCGCGCCTTTGCCCAGGCGACGTCGCTGCTGCACGACTTGGCGCACGAACTGTGCGAAGGACGCTGGCTGGCTTTGGGCGGCGGCGGCTACGAGGCCTGGTCGGCGGTCCCCCGCGCCTGGGCCGTCCAATGGGCGATCATCGCCCACCGCCCCCTCCCGCCGGAGACTCCTACCCCGGTGGCCTGGCGGGAGCGCTGGCAGGGCGAGGCGCCCGTGAGACTGCCGGAGGTGATCCAAGACCGCCGGGAGGACGCCCTGTGGATACCGCGGGCCGCCGCCATCGCAGAAAAGAACCGGCAAACGGCCGAGGCAGCCGTTGCCGGTTCATTCGTGGGAAACCGCCCGTCCTACCCGGCGTGGTGACCAGGCGGGCGTTGACCCCGTGCTCTAGTACACTCCGGGGAAGAAACGCCACGAGCGCTTCAGGTAATCCTCGTACTTGGCGCCCAGCCGCGCTTTGAGCAACTTCTCCTCCGCATCGACCCGTGCCACCACCGGAGCGATCATCACCAGAGCGCCGACCAGGCCGAGGGCGCTGCGGAAGGCCAGCGAAAAACCGACCAGTTGGAGCCAGAGGCCAAGGTACTGCGGGTGACGGGTGCGGAAGTAGATCGAACGGTCCACAAAGCTGTTCTCGTCGAGCAAGGGGAAGAGTCCGGTGATGCTCATCTTCTCCTGGCGGGTCATGAAACCCCAGGTGCGCAGGCCCGTTCCGACGAAGAAGAGCAACAGGCCGGTGTAACGAACATCATCCCCGGGCACGAACACGTACCATGAGTTGCGGTCCGCCATGGGGAGGAAGAAAAAGTAGAAGAGCGAAAGAAGCAGCGTGGCCACGAGGCCCCAGATCTCCCGCCAGTCCTTCAGGTGCAAGTCGACTTCGGTGTGAAGGATGGTGAACGAACCCAGGGTCATCGCGAAAAGCAAGCCGAGAACCGGGGGCAGTTTGAGGAAGTCGAGTCCACCCCAACCGAGTTCCATAAGGAGAAACACCAGCGCCACCTGGCAAAACGCGTACAGCAGTGTCAGTCTCCGGTTCATGTGTGTCCCCCTCTCCTGTCCTTGCTTCTGAAGTCGGTCCGCACGAAATGGTATTCTCTTGAAATCCGCCAAGCCCTTCCATGATTTGGGTGAACGCCCGCGGGGAGGTGCCCCATGAGCGAAGAGTCGAACGTGCCCCTGCTGCTCAGATTCTCCCGCACCGAGCGAACCCTGGAGACGCCGCGAGGCGCCGTGCGCATCTGGGGACCCATCCCCCCTAAGGACCTTGCGGAAATGGCCATGGACCCTTCCCTGCGCATGTTCCGCCCGCCGGAGCAACAAAAGAAAGCACTGGTCAAGATCGCGTCCCTGCCGCAGGGTGCGGTCTTCGCTGCGGAAAACGGCGCAACCATTATCGGCTACTGCACTTTTCACCTGCCCGACCGGGAAAGCCGGTGGGCCGGCTGCGGGCTGCCGGTGCTGGAACTGGGCGCCCTTGAGGTGGCCTCCGAGTGGCGGTTCATGCGTATCGGCCGCAACGTGCTGGAAGTGGCGTTCTCCTCCGACGCTCTGGACGACTGGATCGTGGTCTCCAGCGAGTACAGCTGGCATTGGGACCTGGAGGCGACCCGCCTTTCAGTCTGGCAGTATCGCAAGCTGTTGTACGCCATCCTGCAGAACGTGGGGCTGGAACTCACCCCCACCGATGACCCGGAGATCAAGGCTCACCCGGCCAACATGCTCACGGTCCGCTTCGGCGCCCGCATCCCGCCGGAGGCCCGGGACGCCTTTCGCCTGATCGTCGCCGGGCCGGTGACCGCCGGCCGCTGAGACACCCCCTGTGCCAACCGCACATAGTATGCCGGAGCCCACCTGCGAGAGAGGAGGCTCCGCCGTGCCCCATCCCGCCCGCTTCCCCCATCACCCGGAGGACACCAACCTGACGCGCACCGAGAACAAGGACCTGGCCCTCCTTCGCGCCGACGCCACGGGAGAGCTGATCGCCATCGTGACCTACCGGCGCTTCCTGGGCGAGGCCCGGCATCCAGCCGCCAAGCAGGCCTTGGAACACGCGATCAACAACGAGATCGGCCACTTCCTGGAATTGTCCCGGGCGGTCGCCCACCTCGATCCGGTGCAGGCCCAGGAGTTCTGCTTCCACGACCTCGAATGGCTCACCGCAGAGACCTTGCCGCCGCCGGCGCCCCTGGCCCGCATGAGTGGCATCGCCCCGCGGGGAACCGGCTCAGGGGAAACCCCGCCGCTTCTGGCGGATGGCGCACTGCCGAACCACCAGCACGACATCGCCTCGGCCGCCGACGACCTGGACCGCTTGAACATGGCCATCGAGATGGAGTTGTCGGCCATCAACGGGTACCAGGAGCACGTCGTCAGGGCGGAGGAGGAGAGCACCAAAAGACTGCTGACCGGCATCATGAACAGCGAAAAGGAGCACGTGGCGCACTTCCTGCAGGTGATGATCGAGGTCGCCCACCAGCGCCACCACCTGGGACACGAGCGCTAGCAGCGCATCAGCATCGCTTCTCCGCGCCGTCCGCGACTCCGGACAACCCGTTCGTGCCCCCAATCTTCCCACTGGTTCCGCCCGACAGGGCTCCGGCCAGGTGATCAGGAATTCTTGGTCTGTCAAAACACAGAGTGCCCAACTCCTTCCCCGATCTGTGAGCACCGGTCACCCTCCCGGTGCTCATTCCTTTTTGGGCAGGAGATGGTGAAGCGCAGAGCGAAGTTTACGTAAAAGAGGGGAGACGGGCATGAACATCGCCTGGCCAGCTTGGCTCTTCTTCATCCCGCCGGTCGTGGGTTTGCAGATCGGCTTCTTCGTCTTGATCGCCGACCGTCGCGCTCCCCTCAACCGCCTTGTCTTCCTGACCAGCCTGGCGGTGTCGTTCTGGAACCTCGAGAACATCTGGGCCTTGGCTCCGCTTCCGCCCAGCGCCATGCTCTGGTTCCGCCTCGGCGGGATTTTCCTCCCGCTTCTCTCGCTCCACGTGCTGGTCGTCTGGACCGGTGCGCAGGAGCGCCTGACCAACATCCTTCTCGCCGCCGGCTACGGTTGGGCCGCCTTGATCAGCCTGGCCGGGCCTCCGCTCTTCCTCATGAACGAGGGCAAGGAGGTCGGCCTCCAGCTCCCACCCTACGCCTTCTCGCCGGCCTTTCTCGCGTATACCATCTACCTGGTGGCTTCCCTGCTCCTTTCCACCCGCATCCTCACCCGCCAATTCCGGCGGGCGGGAGGCCAGGAACGGACGAAGGTGACCCTCATCGCGGTTTCTTCGGGGGCCGCCGTGCTCTCCGCCGCGCTGGGGTTGGTCTATCACCGCGGTTATTTCGCTCACTTTCTCAACGCCGTGACCACCATGATCTACCTGTCCGGGCTGGCTTGGGCCGTCGTCCGGTACCGGTTCGGCAACCCCAGTCTCTCGCTCCGCACCAGCGCCGTGCATTCCGTCGGCCTGGCGATCATGACCGGGCTATATGTCTGGGCGGTGGTTCTCATCGCCCGGTGGCTCAAGTCGAACGAGCAGTGGGACCCCCTGGTGGTCTCGTTCTTCTGCGTGTTGATCGCCGGACCGCTCTTCCGTCCCCTGCAGGAAAGCATGGAAGGGTTCCTGCGCCGCTTCTTCCCGCTGCCCCGGGACGTCTACTACGAAGGGCTGAAACGTTTCCTCCCGGGCATCAACGTCCTGTGGCCCCAACGGGAGTTGGCCGGGTTCATCGTGAGCCACCTCGCGACTCTCTTTGAACTCCAGGCGGTCTGCCTTTACGTCCAACCGGCGCAGGGCGCGCCCTTCCTTCAGGTGGCCACCCTGGAAGGGGACGGCGCTCCGGTGTTCCGCTCGCTTGAAGGTGAACCCAGGTCCGAGCGCCCCGGCCCCCCGATCTATGATCTGCGCCGCCTCACCCAACTGCCGCTGGTCTCCATCTTCCCGCTCGCCGGCCGCACCCGTCCCTTCGGCCATCTGGCGACCGGGCGCCATCCCGACGGCAGCAGCCTCACCAGCGAAGAACGCGAAGTGCTGGAGACGTTGGCCTACCAGGCCGGCATCGCCCTGGAGAACGCTGAACTCTACGCTCAGCTCATGGCGGTAAAGAACCACTACCTTACGGTCGTCCAAAGTTCCGTCAACGTCATCCTGATCGTGGACTCCGCCGGAGTGGTGGTCGACGTGAACCGGACGGCGGAGCGCGTGCTTGGTCCTGCCGAAACCCTGCTTGGCCGGACGGTCGCCGAGTGCACCGGGCAGCCAGCGGTCGCTGCGGTGGTGCGGGAAGTGCTGGCCACCCGCAAGCCGGTGGCCGGACGCGAGGTCTCGCTGGTGAAGCCTGGCGAGGAACCTCGGCCTTACGCTTTGAACGTCTCCCCCTTCCGGGAAGCCGATGATGCGCTGGGCGAATCCGGCGCCCTAGTGGCGATGTACGACCTGACCCCCCTCCGTTCCATGGAGCGCCAGGTCGAGCGGGCCGAGCGCCTGGCCGCCCTGGGCCAACTCACCGCCGGGCTGGCGCACGAGATCCGCAATGGTCTCAACAAGGTGGCCGGTTACGCCACGATCCTGGCCGACGAACTGCCGCCCCAGAGTCCGCTGGCCCGCTTCCCGCGAGGAATCCTCGAGGATACGGCGGCGCTCGAACATCTCCTCGGCCGCTTCCTCTCCTTTGCGCGCGAGGAGAAACTGACCAGGACCACGGTGGCGCTCTTGCCCCTGCTCGACCGCGTGCTCGAAGCCCTCCGCCCTGAACTCAAGGCACGGAACATCCACCTGGTCACCGACTTCGCCCCCGCGACTCCCCCCACCTTCGGCGACCCGGCGCAGTTGACCCAGGCGGTGACCAACGTGGTCTTCAACGCCGTGGAGGCGATGGAGGGGGGCGGCACCCTTGCCGTCTCGGTACGAGCGGCGGGCGACAGTATCCTCGTCAGCGTAAAAGATACCGGGCCCGGTATCCCCGAGGACCAGAGGGAGCTGGTTTTCAACCCGTTCTTCACCACGAAGGCCGCCGGCACCGGCCTCGGGCTGTCCATCACCCACCGCATCATCACCCGTCACGGCGGAGCGGTTCACCTGGACAGCCGGGCGGGAGAGGGGACCACCGTCGTCCTTCAGCTCCCCCAGGCTGCGGACGTGGATGAGGCAACGACCGTCGCGACCACCCCAACCTCCGCTTAAAGCTGACAAGGAGGCGACAGTGCGATGACCGGCCCCACTTTGCGTGTCCTGATCGTGGACGATGAGCCGCGCGCCCGCGAGGTTCTCCGCTACTACCTGGAGAAAGCCGGCGGGCTCACGGTGGTCGGTGAGGCGGCGAACGGTGTCGAGGCGGTCCGCCAGGTCGCCACGCTCGCCCCCGATGCGGTCTTCCTCGACGTGCGGATGCCGGAAATGAACGGCCTCGAATTGGCCCGCCTGCTGCACGGACAAGGCCCGGCCAAACCGCACTTGGTCTTCGTCACAGCTTTCGAGGAGCATGCCCTGGCGGCCTTCGAATCAGAGGCGGTGGACTACCTGGTCAAGCCCCTGACGGCCGCCCGCGTCCTGCAGGCGGTGGAACGGTTGCGCCGGCGCCTAGTCGGGCCAGCCCCCTCGCCGGCGGTGGCGGCCGCCCCGCCCTCTCCCTCCGCCGAGCCGGCTGCGCGGCATCGGCGACTGGCCTTCAGCGTTTCCGACGGGAAACAGGGCCAACGTACCGTGCTCTTGCCCATCTCCTCCGTGCTGGCGGTGGAGGCGCAGGGCAAATCGGCGCTCGTCTGGACCAGGCGCGCCAAACTTGCCACCAACCTCTCCTTGTCCACCGTCGAGGAACTACTTCCCGGCAACCTCTTTTTGCGGGTCCATCGGAGCTACCTGGTGAACCTCCAGGCCATCGCCGAGCTGTTCGCCGATGGACGCACTCATGCGCTCAAGGTCGAGGGGTACCCCGACGCCATCCCAGTCAGCCGCGAACGGGTCGGAACCTTGCGCCAGGCCCTCGGCGTCGAGTAGCAGAATTGCTCTGGTAATGTCTTCCTCAAACCAGCAGGAAACCTTATCGTCTGGGCGAACGTTGTAACCAGTCCGCCGTGCGCGGCGTCCCCCCTGTGGTGTGCTGACCAAGGTGGGAGGTGCGACGATGGCCAGACGAAACCCCGATGCGCCTGCGGACAAGACCGTCGCAGAAACGGCGGCCGCCGGGGAAAGCCTTAGGTCTGAACCAGCCGCGGAGACAACGACGGCCGTCACCTACTCGCCGGGCGACGCGCGCTTACACGCGTGGCTGAAGCTTGCGGAAGAGGTGGAACGGGCCGGGTTCGTTCGCCCGGAAGTCCACCGCGCCCGCGTCCCCTTCGAGCGGGCCAAACTGACCCGTGAAACCCTCGCCGCCCATGAACTGCACCAGCGGATGCGCGACAACGCTCCTGTCATGCAGGAGGCTGAGTGGTTCCTCAAAGACCTGCATCTCTCGCTCAACGACGTGCCGCATTTCGTTGCCTTCTGCGACTCCGACGGCTGGATTCTCGAGGTCCGGGGCGACGCCGGTTCCCTCCCCACCCTCGGCCGCCTCGGCTGCGCCACCGGACGCCGGGGATTGGCCGTCTCGCGCCCGCACCCTGCCTTACGCCGCGACAGCCCGCCGGTGATTCGTCTCTTCCCGGGGGCTGGCCCTGGCCAACCCGGCTGGACCATAATCTCCGTCGTTGTGCGCCGCCCGCCTGAGGGTGTCGCCGGCAGGCTGGTCGCCGGGTATTGCGACCGCCGCGCTTCGACCCGCATCTTCTCTCTGCTGTACTCGGCCGCCGCCGCCATCGAGCGGCAGATTCTCTGGAGCGACCGGCTGGCCCAGGCCGACCGGCTGTCCATCGTCGGCACGATGATCAGTCAAATCGTGCACGAGGTGAAGAACCCTCTGGCCACCATGAAGG
>JBLNBQ010000118.1:0-3304 GCA_050260095.1 Chitinophagales bacterium | reverse complement strand
TGCTGACTTCTTGTCACGCTGTTCAGTTTTCAAGGACCGGACAATTTCCCCGGCATCTGCCGGTCTTGGGCGTTTGCTCCGTTTGGCGGAGCGAACATTTGCTATCATACCACCTGGATGCATACCTCGCAACTGGTTTTCTCTACTTTCCTTGGGATACCAGCCCAAAAATGTGCGGGACCAGGGCTGATGCGGCTGGCAGACTTCGGTTGCCCGGTGCTAGACTAGTGTCGTGAGGTCCACTCGACAAGGAGGAGAAGCCATGGAGGAGTTGGGCGTCGCCCTGGTGGGCTTGGGGATGGTCGCGGGAGTACACGCCGCCGCCCTGAAGGAGATTCCCGGGGCCAGAATCGTCGGGGCGTGGAGCCGGTCCGCCGAGACCACGGCTGCTTTCGCCTCCACCCACGCTGTACGGTCATACGCCAGCTACGAGGAGCTTTTGGCCGATCCAGGCGTCGACGTGGTGGACATCTGCTCGCCCGCCGCCTATCACGTGGACCTGGGTCTTCGGGCGGCCGCCGCCGGGAAGCACGTCATCGTGGAAAAGCCCATCTCGACCACGGTCGAAGCCGCGCAGCGGCTGATCGACGGTTGCCGGGCCGCCGGCCGAGGGCTGGCGGTCATCTTTCAGTACCGCTTCGCCCCCGATAGCGTCAAGGTCAAAGCGGCGATGGAAGAAGGCCTGCTCGGCGCCCCCATCCTGGGTGACGCCTATGTCAAATGGTACCGCTCGTCTGAGTACTACGCCGCCAAGCCCTGGCGAGGCACCGAGGCCGTCGAAGGCGGCGGCGCCCTCATGAACCAGGCTATCCACACCATCGACCTGCTGCAGTGGTTTATGGGCGGGGTGGCCAGCGTCTCGGGTCTGACGCGCACCTCCACCCATCGCATCGAGGCGGAAGACCTGGGGGTGGCAGTGGTGGAGTTCGGCAACGGGGCCGTGGGCGTCATCGAGGGCTCCACGGCGGTGGTCCCCAGTTATAAGGAACGGATCGAACTCCACGGGCAGCGAGGGACGATCGTCCTCGAGGGGGCAAGTCTCAAGGAGTGGAAGGTTGAGGGGA
Source organism: Chitinophagales bacterium (assembly GCA_050260095.1). Classification (GTDB taxonomy): domain Bacteria; phylum Bacillota; class UBA5301; order DYFA01; family DYFA01; genus JBLNBQ01. Next base: position 2,240 of record JBLNBQ010000118.1, on the reverse strand, counting down.
TGAGCGAGGCGGACTACGTCAAAGAGCGTGTCTCGTACGGGGCGACCAATTCGCCCGCCATCTCCCCGTCTAACCACCGGGCCCAGCTGGAGGCGACCCTCGCGGCGTTCCGGCAGGGAGTGGAGCCGCCGGTGAGCGGCGAGGAGGGACTGAAGGCTCTGCGCATCGTGCGAGCCATCTACGAGTCGGCGGCCAAGGGGGTCCGGATCAGGCTGTAGCATCATATACAGCGGTTACGCCTGGGTGCTGCTCACGGTGCTCCCGCCCCACTTCGGCCTGAAGGGTAGCATCGTCCACGTCTCCATGGCCCAGATCACCAAGACCGTCTTCGTCTATCTGGGAGTCCCGTTCATCGCCGGGGTGGTGACCCGTACGGCGCTCGTCAGAGCCAGAGGGGCGTAGCGCCTCAGGAGGTCTGGCGCTTCAGCCCGAGCCCCTGGGTGATTTCCTCCACCAAGCCCTCGATCTCGACCGCCGAAAGGTGCTTGGTCGCGAGCACGTTATGCTTGGCGTCGAACTCCTCCCAGCGGTCCGTGACAATGGTGAGGCCCAAGTCGGCGGCGTGCCGGTGGAAGTGGGTGCCCGGGAAGGGCGTGGTGTAGGAGAGAAGTATCTTGCTGCCCAGTTCATGGAGGCGACGCATGAACGCGGCGGTCTCTTTTATGGTCTCCGGGGTGTCTTCCGGGAAGGGCACCATGAACGAACTCGCAACATCGATCCCCGCCTCGACGGCGGCCTCCACGGCAGTCACCGCCTGCTCCTTCCGGATGTGCTTCACCGAATCCAGGACGCTCTGCGCGCCCGATTCGATGCCAAACTGGATGGCCCGGCTTCGAACCTTCCCGCGGCGGTCTCCAGGCGGCGGACGAGTTCGACCATCGTCGCCTCGCCCTCGCCGGCCACGACGAAATCCACCGTCTCCTCCGCCAGGACCTCTTTGGGCAGGATGCTCGGATGCGGCCCCCCCATGACCACCTTGATTGCCGGGTCCAACTCCTTGATCTTCCGGGCGATGGCCAGGCCGTTGGGATAAGTCTCGGTGTGCGCCGAGATGCCGACCAGTTGGGGCGGATCGTGCTGGACGAGGTTCTCGATCCGCCGCAGGTTGAGGCCGCTCAGGTTGAAGTCGAGCGCCCTGACCTCATGCCCCGCCTGGAGCAGAACCGCCCCGAGGTAGGCCAGTCCCAGGAGCCAGGCGGGCGTGTGGACTCGGGTGCGCCACCGGGGCGTTAATGAGCGCGACTCGCATGGCAAGCCTCCTCTCGGTTGGTAGTATGTCCCAGATGGCGGAGGCCGACGATGCCGTGGTCCGAGAGGACGGCCAGGAAGCCTTCGACGAGTGGCGGGTCATCTCACGGGGCTGGCCCAACGACATGTCGGCCATGACCTACGAGAAGATGGAGGCGTCGGGGGGCATCCAGTGGCCCTGCAACGCCGAACACCCGGAGGGTACGCCTCGCTTGTATACCGATTTCGTCTTCCCGACCGACCCCGGCTACTGCGAGAGCTGGGGGAAGAACATCGAGACCGGGCGCCCCCGGACGCGGCAGGAGTTCCAGGCGCTCGGCGCCAACGGGCGAGCGATCCTGTACGGCGTCGAGTGGGCGCCCCCGCCAGAGGTGCCCGACGACGAATTCCCCTTCCTGCTCAACAACGGCGGTTGATGCCGCCTCCAAATAGCAGATGTTCAAGAACGCCGCCTGCAGGGTCGAAAAGGTCGAATCTTGGCGAGTGGGAGGTGCAGAGATGACCAGCCTCGTCCAGGAAGTGGAGCAGGTCATCGGGGTGGCTGAGGCACGGCTCGGGCGCATCGCCGTCCTGCCCCACCAGGACCGGGTGATCGTGGAGGATGCCGCAAGACAGACGGTCTTGGCCGTTTCCGGGGTGCTCGGCACCGAACGGCTGCCGGTCGCCCCTGGCCTCACCTTCGCCGCTCCCGTGCTCTTGGGCGTCAGCAGCGCCGACGACATCTACCTCGGAAAGCTCTCGGGCGACGGGCGGCGGCTGGTGGCGGTGCTGCGGGGCAAAGCCGGAGAGACCTTCCGCATGGTGTGGCAGGATGCCAGGGGAGACGACCGGGATGGTCTCGTCGTCGGCCCGGAGGGGGCGCTCTATTCGGTCGACCAGACGGGGCGCCGCATCACCGAACTGACCGGGGGCGCCGTACCCTGCGCTACCGGGGGGACTGCTGAGCTTCGACGGGCGCCTCCTGGCCTTCGCGTACGACGACCGAGTGCGAG
>JBLNBQ010000117.1:0-25883 GCA_050260095.1 Chitinophagales bacterium | reverse complement strand
CGGGCGGCGCGGCCAGGATGGTCTTCCGGCTGCCCCGGGCGGCGGGAGCCGGCCCGCACCAGGTCTTCTGCCAGGACGCCCGGCAGCTGGCCGCCACGGTCGAGGCGGAGGCCGTCTACCTCGATCCGCCGCGGGGCCCGGAGAAGGCCGCCGGCCACATGGCGCTGCTGGAGGAGATCGCCGGTCCGGCGGGCGAGCCAGCCGGGCTGGGCGACTGGACGGAGCCGGAACGGGCCGCCGCCGCGCTCGCCGACTTGGTGTCGAAGGTCCGGGGGCGCCACCTCTTCCTGAGCTACGGCAGCGATGGCGTCATACCCAACGCCCAGATCTGGAGCATCCTCAAGACCCGCGGGCGTCCGGAATGCTTCGAGCAGGAACACGGCGCCGCGGGCGGGCGGGTCACCGAACGGCTCTTCTACTGCGAACTGCAGAACTGACGGGCCGCCACTGGAGCGGGATGCCGGAGCGGAGGAGAACAGCGTGTTCACCGAACTGGTCGAGTTGTCCGGTCACCTCATCGATTCTCTCGTGCTTAGCCGGGCGATGGACGAGATCATCGCCGGCAACGGCGATTACGTGATCGAGGAGATCCGCATCGGCGTTCAGAAAGACGACCCCAGCTACGCCAGGCTGCGCGTCCGCGCCGGGCGGGAGGAGGACCTCTCCCGCATCGTGCAGAACCTCCGCCGGCTCGGGGCGACGCTGCCTTTGGAAGCCGACGCGCGGCTGGTCCCTGCGCCGGCCGACGGCGTCTTTCCGGAGGGCTTCTATGCCACCACCAACCTGGTGACCTACGTGCGGCACGGCGGCCGGTGGCTGAAGGTCGCCAACGCGGAGATGGACTGCACGGTGGTGGTCGATCCTGAGCAGGGCACGGCGCGTGCGGTCAGGGTGGGCAACGTGCGCCGGGGCGAGCTGGTCGTGGTCGGCCACGAGGGGATCCAGGTCATCCCGCTCGAACGAGCCCGCCACAAGGAAGTCTTCGAGTTCATGTCGTCGGCTGTCTCCTCGGAGAAGCCCAAGCACGTCCTGATTGGCGAGATTGCGACGGAGATGCGGCAGATCAGGGAGCGGGGCGGGCGCATCGTCTTCGTCGGCGGTCCGGCCCTCGTGCATACCGGCGCCGTGCGTTACCTGGCGAGTCTCGCCGAGGCAGGCTTCGTGCAGTGCCTTTTCGCGGGCAACGCCCTGGCCGCCCACGACATCGAAGCGGCGCTCTACGGCACCTCGCTCGGCGTCAACCTGGAGAGCGGCATTCCGGCGGCCCGGGGCCACGAGCACCACCTCCGTGCGATCAACACCATCCGGGCCTGCGGTTCGATCAAGAATGCGGTGGAGACCGGGGTGCTGCGGAAGGGTCTCATGTACACGCTCACCCGGCAGGGAATCCCTTACGTGCTCGCCGGTTCGATCCGCGACGACGGTCCCCTGCCCGAGGTGGTCACCGACACCCGCGAGGCCCAGAACGCCATGCGGGCCGAACTCCAAGGGGTCGAGCTGGTGATCGCCGTCTCGACCATGCTCCATTCCATCGCGGTCGGCAACATGCTGCCGGCGGCGGTCAAGTTCCTCTGCGTGGACATCAACCAGGCGGTCGTCACCAAGCTGGCCGACCGGGGATCCTTCCAGACCATCGGCATCGTGACCGACGTCGAGTCGTTCATGCGCGAGCTGTGCCGGGCCCTGGGGCTGGGCGCGACAAGTTAGGAAGGGGGTCTTCCACGTGGGCTTCCGTACCCTGTACCCGCTTGTCACCACGGTTCTGAGCTTTGCTTACGCCTTCTTCGTCGGGCAGCAGTACCTGGAGCGCCGGCGCCCGCACCAGCTGGTCTGGACGGTCGGGTTGGTCCTCTTCGGTCTCTCCGCCTTTCCCGAGTTCTGGTCGGAGGTGGCGGGGTGGAACCCGACGATGTACCGCCTGTACTACGTGGGGTCGGCCGCCCTGGTCGCTTTCCTCGGCGCCGGCACGGTCTACCTGCTCTACGACAAGCGCTGGGGCCACGCCTTCCTGGCCTACACCGTGCTGGCCACCCTGTACATGCTCGTCCGGGCGTTCCTGGCGCCGCTCGACGTGACCCGCTTCGTCCCGGGCATCGTGGTGGCCGGGCGGGCGATGGCGCCGGAGGTGCGGCACCTTTCACCGCTGCTCTCCGCCCCCGGCACGCTGGCGCTCTTCGGCGGAGCCGTCTACTCCTGGATCAAAGCCGGCACCGCCTGGAACCTGCTGATCGCGGCCGGGACGGCGGTGATTGCCGCGGCGGGGTTCGGGGCGCGGCAGGGATTCTCCGAGCACTTCTACCTGGCCGAACTGGCCGGTCTCCTGCTCATGTTCCTCGGTTTCATGTACAGCCGCGAAGTGATCCGGGCACGCGACAAAGCCCGCGCCGCCGCGTCGCCGAAGGGGTCCTGACTCCCGGACGACATCTTCCGTCCGCACACCATGTTAGGCTCAAGGCAAAGACGGACCTCCGGAGCGAAAGTTGCGGCGGCGCAGGTGAGCCGCCTGAAAGGAGCCAACGCGTGAGACTCTACATTGCTGACTTCCGGCCCGGCGAGACCGTCGAAGTGCCCCTGATGGTGGCCGACAAGCGCCTCGTCCCCTTCCGCGACCAGGCGAAAGGGCGCTACCTGGCGGTCGTCCTCGTGGACCGGACCGGGCAGATCGAAGGCCGGGCCTGGGAGAACGCCGAACGCCTGGCTGGCGAGTTCGAGGTCGGCGACGTGCTGCGGGTCGCCGGCACGGTTGAGGAGTACCGGGAGGCCCGGCAACTCCGGCTCACCGCGCTCCGCCGGCTGGCGGAGGGCGAATTCGAGTTGGCCGATTTCCTGCCGGTCTCCGCCCGGGACCGCCGGGAGATGGAGGGCCGGCTCGACGAACTTCTTGCCTCGGTTCGCCACGAGGGCTGCCGGGCGGCTCTGGACGCCTTCTTCGGCGATCCCGAGTTTCGCCGCCTGTACTGCGAGGCTCCGGCCGCCAAGCGCATCCACCACAACTACCTGGGCGGCCTCCTCGAGCACAGCCTGGAAGTGGCCGAGCTGGTCGAGACGATCGCCGGCTTCACCCCGGCGCTCCGGCGCGACCTGGCCCTCACCGGCGCGCTCCTGCACGACATCGGCAAGATCCGGGAGTACTGCTACCGGCCGCTCATCGACCTCACCGACCAGGGCAAACTGCTGGGCCACACCGTGCTCGGCTGGGAGCTATTGCGGGAGCGGCTCGCCGCAGTGGCCGGCCGCTACCCCGAACTGGCCGTCGAACTCGGCCACCTGATCCTCAGCCACCACGGGGAGCTGGAGTGGGGGGCGCCGGTTCTGCCGCAGACCCTCGAGGCGGCGGCGGTGCACTACGCCGACCTGCTCTCCGGCCGGGTGCAGCAGTATGAGCAGGTCGCCCTCACCGGCGAAAGCGCTGCTCCGGAGGCGGTCTGGTCGCCGTACGATGGGCTGCTCGGGCGAAGCTTGTACCTCGGACGCCGGTGAGGAGGGCGCTGGGTGTCGGTCAATCGCGAGTTCCTCAAGCGGCTGGGGGAGGCGGTCCGGGAAGGGCGCGGCGATGAGATCCTCCTCCTGCTGCCGACGCACCGGCTTCAGGCCGAGGCCCGGGAACGGTTCTTCACCGAGACGGGCCTTGCGGGAGCCAGGCGGCTGAACATCCTCTCGTTCTACCAGTTCGTGCGCCGCATCCTGACCGCGGCCGGAGTGCGGCGGGAACCCGTCGACGACGCGCTGCGCCGCTTCATCCTCGCCCACCTGCTCCGCCGGGAGGCTGACGCCGGGCGGCTGCCCCGCTTCGCCGCGCTCGCCGGCAGCGATGGCCTGGCGGCCGCCTTCGGGCGCCTCATCGGGGAGATGAAGCTCGCCGGGGTGACGCCCGATGATCTTGCACCGGTGGCTGGCCGGGAGGTCGCGCACGTCTATCGTGTTTACCAGGATTTCCTGGCGGAGCGGGGCCTGGCGGACGGGGAGGAGTCGCTGGTGCTGGCCCGGGAGGCCCTCCGGCGCGAGCCCCGCCTGCTCCGGGGGATCACCGTGCTGCTCGACGGCTTCTTCGACCTCACGCCCATCCAGGCGGGCCTGCTCAATGAGGCGGCCCGCCAGGCCCGGGCGGTCGAGTTCATCCTGCCGGAGCGCGACCCCCGCCCGGAACTCGAAGCCGTGCCTGCCCGCGTCGAAGGCTTGCTCGGCAAGGTGACGGTCCGGCGGCTCGGCCAGGTGGGCGAGGCCGGACGGGCGCCGCAGCTTCTCCACCTCGACGCGGAACTCTTCCGCCTGTCGCCGGCCGTGCGGCCCCCGGGCGACGCGGTGCGGCTGGTGCCGGCTGGCCGCCCGGAGGCGGAAGTGCGTTGGGTGGCCAAGGAGATCAAACGGCTGGTGGCCGGGGAAGGCGCGGCGCCAGCCGACTTCGCCGTGCTGGTGGCCGACTCCGCCGCCTACGGCCCGCTGCTCGCCGCCCGCCTGGCGGAAGAAGGGATTCCCACCGCCCAGGAGGCCGGGGAACCGCTTGACCAGAGCCCGCTGGTCCGGGCGGTGCTGCTCTGCCTCGAGGCTGCGCTGGGGCTGCAGACCGGCTTCGACCTGCTTAAGCTGGTGCGCTCGGGATACCTTCCCGGCGACGAGGTCCACCTGGCCGCGCTGCGCCATGTCTTCCGCGAACGCGGCTACCAGTTCACCCGGACCGAATGGGAACGGCGGCTGGAGGCGGCCGAACTCCGCCTGGCGCGCCGGCTCGCCCACGACGGAGGCGCGCCGGAGACGCAGCGCCGCCTGGAGGAAGTGCAGGCGGCGCGGGGGCTTCTGCCCGCGTTGCTCGACCCGCTCGCGGCTTTGCCGCGCCGGGCGCCGCTGGCCGAGCATCTGGGTGCCCTCGAGGATATGATGCGGGCGCTGCAGTTCGACCGGGCGGCCATGGAGCCCGCGGTGCCCGAAGAACTCAGGGTCCGCGACTGGAACGCCCTGGGCGCCTTCCGGGAGGTGCTGGACGGCCTCCTCCGGGCCGGGGACCTGTTGCCGGAGGCAGGCGAGGTCACGCTGGGCGAGTTTCTGGCCGTCCTGCGGGCTGCGCTCACGGAGGCCCGCTACCGGGTCGCCGCGGCGGTCCCCGGCGGGGTGGCCGTGATGAACGTTTCCCAGAGCCGGGGCCTGACCTTCCCCTACGTCTTCTTCATCGGCCTCTCCGACGGAGTCGTCCCACGCCCCGCCCGGGAAGATTGGCTGCTTCCCGAAGGTATGCGCCGCGAACTGGCGGCGCGGGGCCTTCCGGTCGAGACGGCGGCGGACGCAGCGGCCCGCGAGCGCTTCCTGTTCCGCACCGGCATCTCCCGGGCCAGCCGCCGGCTGTACCTGAGCTATCCGGTTTCCGACGGGGCGGGTGGCGCGCGGCTCGGTTCGGCCTACCTCTCCGAGGTCCAGCGCGTCTTCTCCGAGCCCTTGCCGGGCGACGACACCGGGGCGGCCAGCGAGGCCCTCTTCCCGGTCCGGCTGGAGTTGGTGTCCACCACCCGGGAGCTGGCGCTCCGCGCCGGGGCGGGCGATGCGGCGGCCGCGGCCTGCCTGAAGGCCCGCGAGGCCGCCCGGTGGGCGCACCTCTCGTACGCGTCCGCCTCGCTCATGCGCCGCAGCCGGCCGGTGGGGGAAAACGCCGCCTGGGACGGCCGCATCCTGGGGGCCGCGGCCAGGGCCGAGCTGGCCCGCCGGCGGGGTCCCGGCGCCCGCTGGAGCGCGACCCAGTTCGGCGACTACAACCGTTGCCCGTTCCGCTTCTTCGTCCAGCACGAACTCCTGGCGCCCCCGGTGGACGAGGCCGCCGAAGGCCTCTCCGCACTGGAGAAGGGCGTCCTCTTCCATGAAGTGTTGTGCCGTTACTACCGGGAGGCAGGCGACGCGGCCTTCACACGCAGCCCTGAGGCACGGGCGGCGGCGCTTCACGCGCTGGTGAAGGAGTCTTTCGACCGCTCGCCGGCCCGTCCGCTCGCGCCGCATCCGTATCTTTGGGAGGCGGCGCAGGAGGAAGCCGAGGCCTGGCTGTTCGCCGCGCTGGCCCGCGACGCCGAATGCTACGCGGCCACCGGTTTCCGCCCGCGCTTTCTCGAATGGAGCTTCGGCCTCGGCGGCGGGCGCGACGCCGACCCGGCTTCCGTCGCCGAACCGCTGGTCCTGGAGGCCGACGGCGAGCGGCTTTCCCTCGTGGGGAAGGTCGACCGGGTGGACGTGGACGAGGCCGGCCACTTCGTCGTCTACGACTACAAGAGCGGCAAGACGGCGCCTAAGTGGAAGGACGAGGCGGAGGGCCGGGCGCTCCAGTTGCGGGTCTACCTGGCGGCGGTCGCGGGCCTGCTGCCGGAGGCCGGCCAACCGGTGGGCGCAGGGTATTTCCTCCTGGCGACCCAGGATGCCCGCGAGGGGCTCTGGCACAAAGAAGGAGCCGCCAAGGTCAACCGGTTCCACAACAAGCGCAGCGCCGGGATTCTCACGCCCGAGGAGTGGGACGCCTTGATGACCGGCACGAGCCGGCTCGCCGCCCAGGTCGCCGCCGCGGTGCGGGCCGGGGAGTTTCCGCTGCGGCCGGACCCCAGCCAGTGTCCCAACTGCAAGTTCCAGGCCGCCTGCCGGGTCGACGAACGGTTCGAAGTGGGGGAGGACGAGGCGTGACCCGCCGTTTCGCATTCACCGCAAACCAGGAAAGGGCCGCGACTGTGCTGGATCGCAGCATGGTGGTGACGGCTGGGGCCGGGTCGGGCAAGACCCGCGTCCTGGTCGAACGTTACCTGGGCCTGATCGACCCGACGGGACCTTCGGGGGCCAAGGCGACGCCCGATTCGGTGGTGGCGATCACCTTCACCAACAAGGCGGCCCAGGAGATGCTCGACCGGATCCGCAAAGGCATCCGGGAGCGTCAAACGAAGGCCAAAGGCGACGGGCAGCGCCGCCTCTGGCAGGACCTCTACGAACAGACCGCCCGGGCAAGGGTGCAGACCATCCATTCCTTCTGCAGCCAGTTGGTGCGCGACTACCCGGTCGAGGCCAGGGTCGACCCGGAGGCGCGGGTGCTCGAGGAGTTCGAGGCGCGGGAACTCTTCGAGGAGGCCGCCCGCAAGGCGATCCTGGGGCTCGTCGAGACGGAGGAGGTCGTGCGGGCGCTCGTGGTCGAGCAGCGGCTCTCCGGGCTGGTCGCCGAACTCTCCGCCATCTACCGCACCGTGCGGGCTTCGGGCAAGGCGTGGGAGGAGGTCGAGGCTTCGACCCTGCTCGCCCTGGCCGAGGAGGCCGGCGCCCCGGTGGAGAGCGGCTTGACCCCAGGCCAGGTGGCCCGAGCCCTCTTCCGGCTTCTCCTCGCCGTGGACCGCGAGTACGCCGCCGCCAAGGCCGGGGCCGCGCTCGACTTCGAGGACCTGCAGCTTCTGGCGCGCAATCTCCTCCGCGACTGCCCCGAAGTCCTTCGCCGCCTCCGGAGCAGCATCCGCTACCTTCTGGTCGACGAGTTCCAGGACACCGACGCCCTCCAGCACGATTTGGTGACCCTCCTGGCCGGCGACCCTCCCGGCGACCGGCTCTTCGTGGTCGGCGACCCGAAGCAGTCCATCTACCGCTTCCGCCATGCCGAGGTCGAACTCTTCTCCGAACTCAAGCGGTGGATGGCCGACCGGGCTGGCGAAGTGGTGAACCTGGCGGAGAACTTCCGCTGCCAGCCGGCCCTCGTCTCCTTCGCCAACGCGGTCTTCGCCCACCTGATGGGCGGGGCGTACGAGAGCTTCGCCCCCGGCCGGAAGGTGGGGGAGACCTTCCCCGCCGTCGAACTGCTCGTCGCCGAGCCGGACGACGGCGAGAAAACGGAGGCGGCGACCCGGCGGGAGGCGCGCCTGCTTGCTGCCCGGCTGCAGGCGATGGTCGAAGGCGCGGAGGCGCTGGTCAGCGAAGAAGGCGACGACGGGGAGGAAGCCGCCCGGCCGGTCCGCTACGGCGACGTCGCCATCCTCCTGCGCACCCGGGCGAAGCTCAAGGTTTTCGAGGCGGCTTTGGCCGAGCGCGGCATCCCTTACGTCGTGGTCGGCGGCATCGGCTTCTACCGGAAAGCCGAGGTGCGCGACTTGCTCTGCGCTTTGCGGGCGGTCGACGACCCCGACGATGCGCTCTCGCTCGCGGCCGCCCTCCGTTCGCCGCTGGTCGGGCTGCCCGACGACGCTCTGCTGCTGCTCGCGGCACGGGGCGGCGGACTCGGTCCCGGCCTCGGGCAGGTGGAGGCGCTGAGGGAAGACCTCGCACCGGAGACTTTCGCCCAGCTTGAGCGCGCGGCGGCCCTGTTTGGCGAACTGCGCGCTCTCCGCTCGCGGCTTCCGGTCGCCGCCCTGCTCGACCTGATCCTTGAGCGGACCGGGTACGAGGCCGCTTTGATCGGTCAGCCTGGGGGCGCCCAGAAGGTCGCCAACGTGCGCAAGCTGCGCCAGGTCGCCGAAGGGCTGACCAGGCTCAGGTGCGGCACGTTGACCGACTTCCTGGAGTACTTCACGCGGCTGTCGGAGGGCTCCGACGAGGCCGAGGCGCCGCTCAGCAACGAAGCGGGCGACGCGGTGAAGATTCTCACGGTGCACGCCTCTAAGGGGCTCGAATTCCCCGTGGTGGCCGTGGCCGACCTCTCCCGCAAGTTCCGGAAAGACGCCTCCCGCTGGCGGTTCGACCGGCAGCAGGGTCTCGGCTATTGTCCACCGGGCCCCCGCGGCGCGAAGGCCGCGCCCCTCGCCCTCCACGAGCGCCTGACCTCGGAGGCCCGGGCCGCCGACCGGGAGGAACTGGTGCGGCTTCTGTACGTCGCGGTCACCCGGGCCAAGGACCACCTATTGCTCACCACCTCGCCCGAAAAGAAGAAGGGCGGCGCGGAGGAGCCCGTTTGCTGGTATGACATGCTCGCCGCGGCCTTGGCTCAGGTGGACCTGCCTGCGGGGCTCGTGGCGTCCTGGCAGCCTCCGCTCTCCGAAGAGCCCGGCACTGCGGCCACCGCCGCGGTCGCCAGCCCAGCGGAGCCCGGCGATCCGCCTGCCGGTTCGCCCGTCGCGGCGGTGGCACCTTGTCCGCCCGGCGAGGAGGGAGCCGGGGGCGACGAACTCCCGGCGGTTCTGCCTCTGCTCGCGCCGGTCGCCTGTCCTGGCCGGCGGGTGGCGGTGGTCACCGTCTCCGAACTGATGTGTTTCGCGGCCTGCCCCCGCCGCTACCACCTGCAGTACCGGCTCCAAACGCCCCCGGCTCCCGGCTGGGAGGGTCCCGGCAGCGAGCCCGAACCGGCGGGTGACTCCGATGGCGACCCGCGCCCGGTGGCCCGCCTCACCGCCGCCGAGCGGGGCACCGTGCTCCACCAGGTCTTCGAACGCCTCCGGGCGCCGGAAGACTGCGACCGCTTGCTGGCCGAGGCCCTAGATGAGCAGGGGGTGACCGGGGCGGCGCAGGCGCGCGAGTTGGCAGACCTCCGCCCGCTCGTCGAGACCTACCTCGCTGGCGAGGAGTTCGCCGCGCTCCGGCGGGATGAAGTCGTGGAGGCCGAAGCGCCGTTCTACCACAGGCTCGCGCCCGACCTGCTCCTGCGCGGCGTGGTGGACCGGCTGGACCGCCTGCCCGGGGGTGGCCTCAGGCTCCTCGACTTCAAGACCAACCGCTGTTCGGCGGCGGGCGCGGCCCGGCTGGCCGGGGAGAACTACCGCCTTCAGCTTCCGCTCTACGCCATGGCAGTCGAGGCGGCCTACGGCGCGCCGGTCCGGGCGGCCGCCTTCGTCTTCCTCGTCCCCGATGTCCGGGTGGGAGCCGACCTCTCGCCGTTCGCCCGGGAGCAGGCCCGGGAAGAGGCTCGGCAACTCTGCCGGGGGATCGAGGCAGGCCGCCGGGAACCAGCGCCGTCGGCGGCCTGCGGGCACTGTGGGTACACGGCCCTGTGCGAGGCTGGGCGAAAACTGGTCGTCCCGGTCGAATAACCATAGCGCTGAAAACGCGTGAAAGGAGCCGGTGGGATGGAAGTCCTGCTCATGGTGGCTGTTCTGCTGTTGGTGGCGTTGCTGGCGCTGGTGTTCAGCCTTCGGGGGAGCCTGCGCAAGCTCGAGGAGCGCTTCTCCCTCCAGGGCAAAGACGACGACCGCCTGGAACGGACGATCCGCGAGGAGGCGGCCAACGGGCGGGCCGAAGCGGCGAACCAGGCCCGCCAGAGCCGGGAAGAGCTGGGGGCGGCCCTTAGGCAACTCAGCGATTCGCTGCAGAACCGGATGAGCGAGATGGCCACCCTGCAGGCCAGCCAACTCGGCTCGCTGACGCAAGCCAACGAACTGAAGCTCGAGAAGCTGCGGGAGTCGGTCGAGACCAGGCTGAAGGCCCTGCAGGACGAGAACAGCCTGAAACTGGAACAGATGCGGGCGACCGTCGATGAGAAGCTCCACGCAACCCTGGAGCAGCGGCTCGGGGAGTCGTTCAAGCAGGTCAGCGAACGGCTCGAGAAGGTGCATCAGGGTCTCGGCGAGATGCAGGCTCTGGCGGCCGGGGTGGGCGATCTGAAGAAGGTCATGACGGGGGTCAAGACCAGGGGCATCTGGGGCGAGGTCCAGCTGGCCGCCCTGCTCGAGCAGGCCCTCGCCCCCGAACAGTACAGCGCCAACGTGGCCACCCGGAAGGGCAGCAGCGAGCGCGTGGAGTTCGCTGTGAAGCTCCCGGGCTACGATGCCTCGCAGGGCCAGGTCTGGCTGCCGCTCGACGCCAAGTTCCCCCAGGAAGACTACCAGCGCCTGATCGAGGCCCAGGAACAGGCGAACGCCGCCCTGGCCGAGGAGGCCGCCCGCCAGCTCGAGGCGCGAATCAAGGCGGAGGCCAAGGATATCCGGGAGAAGTACCTGGATCCGCCCAACACCACCGACTTCGGCATCATGTTCCTGCCGACCGAGGGCCTCTACGCTGAGGTCCTCCGGCGCCCTGGCCTCTGTGACGCGCTGCAGCGGGAGTACCGGGTGGTCGTCACCGGCCCCGCCACCCTGCTGGCCCTGCTCAACAGCCTGCAGATGGGCTTCCGCACCCTCGCCATCCAGAAGCACTCGAGCGAGGTCTGGGCGCTGCTGGGCGCGGTGAAGACCGAGTTCACCAAGTTCGGGGACCTGCTCGAGAAGACGCAGAAGAAGCTGGTGGAGGCGACCAACACCATCGACTCCGCTAAGCAGAAGACCCGCACCATCGAACGGAAGTTGGGGAAGGTGCAGGAGCTGCCGCCCGACCAGAAACTGGCGCTGCCGACCCTTGGCGGCCGGCTGGAGTTGTCCGACGACGGAGACGAAGATACTGCGTGAGCCGCCCGCGTTCTGGCCAGGCCGACCGTTGCGCAGCTAATCCTCCAGCTTGAAGACGACGGCCACCCGCTTCGTTTCAGCGACCGGGCGGCCGTTGTCGCGGGCCGGTTCGTACCGCCACTTCCTGGCGGCTGCCACAGCGTAGTCGTCCAAGAGCGGATAGCCCGACGATTCGGCGACTTCCACCTTGCCAACCCGGCCGTCGGGTCCGACCTGCAGGATCAGGTGGACGGTCCCGGCCAGTCCCTTCTTCCGCGCCACCAGCGGGTACTCCGGCTTGACCTGGCGCGTCAGGCGGGCGGGCTGGTAGCCGGGCCGACCGGCGGCGGGAGCCGGAGTCGCAGCGAGCCCTTCCGGCGGCGCGCTGCCGTTCCCGCGGGTTTCCGGCCGGGTTTCGGGTCTGGCCGGCCGGGCTGGACTCGCCGGCGAACCGGACGCGGGGGCGGAAAGAGGCGATGCGCCTTGGCCGACGCCCTCCCCGGGGACGGGCGCCGCACCGGCCGCAACCGGCGCGGCTGGTGGAACCGGCGCCGCCCAGGTTCCGCCGGGCGAGGTGGCGATCTGCGCGGCCGGAACTTGGACGGAGACCGGCCGGCCCGGGCCGAGGCCAATTTGGGTCATCGCCGGCACGCTCACCTTGGGCCGGAACGACGCCAGCGCCTGACCCGCGTCCTTGCTCTCCACTCGGGGGTGAGCGGCCGGAGCGGGCGCATGGGCCAGCGCCGGCGGGGGGGCCGGCGGGCTGGCTGGCGCGGCGGGTTCCGGAAGCGGCCTCGCGCTCTCTTGCACGGCCGGCGGCTCCGGCCCGGCCGCGGGGCTTTCCGGCGAGGGAGGGGCCTGCGCCGGCGGAACCATCGCCGCCGGGCCGTGAGGGGCCGGCTCCGCGGGAAGTCCGGGCGCCACCTCGGAAACAGCTGGAGGGGCCTCACCAAGATCCACCGGTGCCTCGGGAAGAACCGCTGGCACCTCGCCGGCCGCCGCGGCGGGGGAAGGGGGCTGCGGCGACCGGGGCGGAGGCGACGGTGCAAGGGGAAGGGCGGAGACGGCCTGAGCCGGCTCGGCTGCCCAAAGGGCTTCCACCTGAACCGCGGGGGGGAGGGGGTTACCCCTGGGGGCGGTCAGGGCGGCCGGCGTCAGGGCGACCCCCAGGTGCAGGGCAAGCGAGAGAAGCGCCGGAGTTGCCTGCCGTGCCGACACCCTCATCCGCCGTCCACCCCCCGCCATACCGCCGGTCGTCAGAAGCGATAGCGGAGGGTCGTGGTGAGCGACGCCCCCGGCATCGGGTAACCGACGACCTCCTCATACGCTGCGTTCAGAGCATTGTCCAACTTCACCTGCAGCTCGACGCCGGGTTTATAGGTGCGGGAGACCAGCAGGTCGAGCTTGGCGTAGCCCGTGCTCTTCTTCGTGTTGCTCGCGTCCGCGAACTTGGCCGAGGCGAAGGTGGCGGTGGCTTTCCCCAGCCAGGCGCCGGCCAGGGGACCCTCGATGCTCACCTGGGCGCGGTGAGCCGGACGGTTCTGCAGGACCAGGCCGGTCGTGGAGTCGAGCGCCCGCAGCCAGGCGTAGCTTGCCTGCAGTTCGGCGCCGCGCCGCAGCGACCGGTGGTAGCTGACGTTCGCCCCGTCGAAGCGGGTTTCCGGCAGGTTGGCCACCGTGGACAGCCAAGTGACGGGGTCGGTCTGCCACCCGATGTTGTCCTTCACGACCTTGTGGAAGAGGGAGATGTCCCATGCCCCAAGTGTGGCGCCGGCCTGCAGGTCGGTCGCCGTCTCCGGCCTCAAGTTGGGGTTGCCGCTCATAAAGGGCTCCTGCCAGTAAAGATCCTCGAAGGAGGGCGCCCGGAACGCCCGGCCCGCCGAGAACCAGAGCCGGTTCCCCCAGGGCAGGCTGCGCGTCACGCCGACCCGGGGCGAAACGACGGATCCGTAGACCGAATGCAGGTCGTAGCGTGCGCCGAGGGTCAGGGACCACGGGCCGTTCCCGTGGTACACGTCTTCGACGTACAGCCCGCCGCTGCTCGCGGCAGGGTTGGTCGACAGGTTGGTGCTCACCGCCGAGTCGGCCCGGAACTCGCCGCCGACGACCATTTGGTGGTCGCCGAGGTCGAGTACCCGGCGGCCCTCCGCCCCCGACCAGGTTCCGGTATGGCGGCTGTGCGAGGGAGCGTCGTCGTAGGTGATCGTCTCCTCGCTATGGTAAAGACGCAGCGTCAGGTTGCTCGCCCGGAGGTCCTGGTAGGTCAGGTCGAGGCTGGCGCCTTCTTCGCCGTTCCGGGCGTCGGGGGTGAGCCAGGCCGACGACCCGGGAGAACCGCTCTCGCGCCGGGTGTGGCGCGCCGAGAGGGTGGTCTCGCCTTCGCCCGTCCGCCAGACCACCTTCCCGGTGAGGTAGTCGAAGCGCGAGTCGGAGTTCGCCCGGGCTCCGTCAACGACGTCCAGCCCGGCGCTGAGGGTATAGCTCAGGTTGGCCAGGCTCTCCCCCTGCGAAACCGAGAGTCTCCGTTCGCCGAAGCCGCCGAGCCCGGCCTCCAGCGACCGCATTCTGCCTTGCGGGGGCCGCCGGGTGATGACGTTGACCACGCCGCCGAGGGCGTTCGCGCCGTAGAGCGCCGAGACCGGCCCGGCGACGATTTCGATCCGCTCGACGTCGGCCAGCGGGATCATGGACAGGTCCACCGGCGCCAACCCGTTGTTCGCCGGACGCCCGTCGATCAGCACCTGCACCTGGGCGCTGGAGGCGCCTTCGAGGTTGGCCGCCAGCACTGCCCCCGGCCCGCCCTGCGAGGTCACCGGCAGGAAAGAACCGGTTCTGAGGGCGTCGCCCACGTTGGTGAGGCCGGAATCGAGCAGCGCGTCCACCTGGACCACCGTGATCTGGGCGGGGACGTCGCCTGAGGGCTGGGGCAGCCGGGTGGCCGTCACGACGATGACTTCCTCGTCCGGCAGTTCAGTGGCGGAAGCAGATGCGACAGTAAGCAGCAGAGCGAAGAGCACGAGGAACGTCGTGACCAACGTCGTCCGGGAACAAAAAAGCCTTTCCCGGACGGAAAGGAGCCTGGACATCGAGAGACCCACCCTTCCCGCTGAAGTTGGTTTGCCTGCGCCGTCACCGGTCTCCGGACTTCCGGGTCATCCTACTGCCTGCGCCTTCTCGGGGTCTCGCCCAATGGCTTCCGCAGGGTTCGTCGCCGGTTACCGTAGCAGGGGCTGTACCGGACTCGCACCGGTTTCCCGCCATGACCGCGCCTATTCGGTTTGGAGCCTACTTCGGCGCCCCCGCCGGAAATCCTTTCTCATGTTTCCAGGAAGGGCAGGAAATGCCGCAATTCGGAAAGAAACCTCTGTATACACGACCACTCTAAGTCAGGAGGGAATTGCATGAGGAACTGGCTGGTCCGCACCCGCTTCCTCGGGCTCGCGCTGGTGCTGGCGCTGCTTTTCGCTGCGCCTGCGCTCGCGAAGGAACAGACTCTCACGGTCTTCGCCACCAGCGATCTGCACGGCCACGTGCTGCCGGTCGACTACTTCACCGGCAAGTACGACGACGGTGGTCTGGCCCAGGTGGCGACCATGGTCAAGCTCTTCAGCCAGGCCGATCCCAACGTCCTGCTGATCGATGACGGCGACGCCATCGAGGGCGGCAACTCGGTGCTGCCCTGGCACTACCAGTTCGAGCCGAAGGCCAAGAACCCGATGGCCGTGGTGATGAACCAGCTGCCGTACGCGTCGATGACCGTTGGCAACCACGAGTTCAACTACGGCCTCACGACCCTCAGCATCTTCCGGCAGGACCTCAACTTCCCCCTCATCAGCGCCAACATCCTGGGCGTCGACGGGCGGCCCTACTTTGACCCGTACGTCATCAAGCAGGTGGGCGAGGTCAAGGTCGCCATCCTCGGCCTGACCACGCCGAAGGTCCCGGTGTGGGAGAAGAAGGAGAACATCCCTGGCCTCCAGTTCGTCGACCCGGTCGAGACCGCCAAGAAGTGGGTTCCTGAACTGCGCAAGAAGGCCGACGTGGTCATCGTCGCCGCGCACACCGGTCCGGAGAAGGCGCCGAAGAACGTGAACGACCTCGCCAGCTGGGCCAAGGCCGACACCTACGTCGACCAGAAGTCCGACGACGAGAACTTCGCCCTTCGCCTCGCCGCCGTCCCGGGCATCGACCTCGTGATCGCCGGCCACTCCCACTTCGTCATCCCGGGCATCCAGAACCTCAAGGGCATCAACGAGGGCGCGATGGTCGTCGAGCCTGGCTACTGGGGCAAGAGCCTGGGCAAGGTCGACTTCGTCCTGACCAAGGGCACCTTCGGCAAGTGGAAGATCGCCGAGAAGTCGGCAGAGGTCCTCTCCCTGGCCGGCGTCTCCCCGGATGACGCCGTCGTCGAGGCCATCAAGCCGTGGGACACCAACACCACCAAGTACTACACCAGCCCGGTCGGACAGGCGACCGCCGACATGCTGGGCGGCTACAAGGCCCGCTTCACCGACTCCGCCCTGCTGGCCCTGATCAACAAGGCGCAGCTCTGGGCGACCAACGCCGACATCTCCCTGGCCGCTCTCTTCACCGAGACCAGCCAGATCAAGAAGGGCGGCGTCTCGATCCGCGACATCTACGGCCTCTACATCTACCCGAACACCCTCTACAAGCTCCAGATCACCGGCAAGATGCTCCGCGACGGCCTGGAGCAGGACGCCAAGTACTTCAAACAGTGGGATGGCAAGGCGACGACCTTCGTCGACGCGGTCGACCCGCAGGTCCGCGGCTACAACTGGGACATCTACATGGGCATCCAGTACAAGATCGACATCACCAAGCCGGTCGGCCAGCGGGTGGTCGAGCTGAAGTTCAAGGGCCAGGACGTGAAGCCTGAGGACACCTTCACCCTCGCGGTCAACAACTACCGCGCCGGCGGCGGCGGCTACCCGGCCTTCAAGGACGCCAAGGTCCTGTGGACCTCCGAGAAGGAAGTCCGCGAGATCATCGTCGACTACGTGAAGCAGCTGCCGAACCAGACCATCGACCCGGCGGCCCTCGTGACCGGCGACTTCACCCTGCTGCCGGTCGAGGCCGCTCAGTTGAAGTAGGGGAGCCACAACTCAAGCGAAGCAAGGGCGCCGGCTCGGGCGAGCCGGCGCCTTTCTATTGCCGTGTGAGTTGGCTAGTCGCAGCGGCGCCAACACGCCACGTTTAGCAGTCGCACCTTCTGTCCGGCTCAAGGAAAGCGATGCCCAGAAGGGCCAGGATCAGCAAGAACACCAGGAAAGCAATGTTCTCGATGTCAAAGAACGCACGGCCCATTTCTCGAACCCTCCTTTCTACCTCAGCATATTGGCGGAAAGACAGGATGACCTGGTTCGATGGTTCAGGCAGGAGCGTCTACCCACAGGCCGAACGAGGTCGGGCGTGTCGACTGAGTGCCGAGCGTCAAAACCATCGTTGTGGACGGCTTGACCCTGCTTCCGGGTGAGGCCACCGAACGGAAGCAGATTCCACACCGGAAAGCGGCTTCCCGAGACGCCGGCTTACCCGAAGGCAGGCGTGTCTTTGCATAAGGACTCTGATGCACAGACGAGACCCCAATCACCCACAATCGGGAGAAGGAGAAGGGACCGGCTAATCGGGGCTAGAAGATTCTCCCATTGCAGGGGATTCCGTGTCATCTCCAGGCGACAGACGATGTCGATCTGGTGTAGTATGCTGGCCCTGACAGGAAGGCAAGGGCGGACTGTTGTTGAGATCGGGGGCGGCGCAATGAAGGACTTGCGTATCCTGCCGAAGGTACGAGACAGTTGGAGCTACTTGTATGTTGAACACGCTCGCATCGACCAGGAGGACAAGGGGATTTGTCTGCATGATGAGGCGGGCAGGGTACACGTGCCCTGCGCTTCACTCTCGCTGCTGATGCTTGGACCGGGCACCAGCATCACCCACGCCGCCGTCATGACGATTGCCGAGGCGGGCTGTTTGGTGGCCTGGTGCGGGGAGCAGGGGATTCGCTTTTACGCCCAGGGGATGGGTGAGACCCGCAGCGCTGCCAACTTTCTCCGGCAGGCGCAAGTCTGGGCCAACCCGGAGCAGCGTATGAGAGTGGTTCGGCGTATGTACTTCATGCGTTTCCCCGACCCGCCGGATGAGACACTTAGCTTGCGACAGATCCGAGGTAAGGAAGGCGCCCGCGTACGCAGCGCCTATGCCAAAGCGAGCGAGCAGTTCGGTGTTCCCTGGAGCGGGAGGGACTACGACCGAGCCGACTGGGATCGCTCCGACCCCGTGAATCGGGCGCTCTCGGCGGCCAACGCCTGCCTGTACGGCGTCTGCCACGCGGCGATCGTAGCTGCTGGCTACTCGCCGGCGCTCGGCTTCATTCATACGGGGAAGATGCTCAGTTTCGTCTACGACGTGGCCGACCTTTACAAGATGGATCTGACTGTGCCTGCAGCCTTCATGGAAGCGGCCGGCGGTTCCCAGCGGTTGGAGACTCGCGTGCGGCATCGTTGCCGTGACTTGTTCGCCGAGGCCCGGCTGCTTGACCGGGTCGTCGCCGACCTCGCCGGACTCTTCGACTTGGGCGACCAGGAGGACTCGGTCTCAGCGCTTGATCTGGAGACATCTCTTCCCGGGGAATTGTGGGACCCGGCCGGCAGTGTCAGCGGCGGACGGAACTTCGGCGGAGGGCGGCGCTGATGGTCGTCCTGATTCTGGAGTCTGTTCCGCCCGGTTTGCGTGGGGAACTGTCCAAGTGGATGCTCGAGCCAAAGGCGGGGGTCTTCGTGGGGACTGTCTCGGGCGCCGTGCGCGACCTGCTATGGGAGAAGGCCTGCGCCGAGGTGGGCGAGGGCGGTTGCACGATGATCTACAGCACTGCGAACGAGCAGGGTTTCGCGATCCGTTCGTTCGGGGATACCAGCCGTTCGATTGAAGAGTGGGAAGGGCTCTTCCTGGTCCGGCGCTTGGCCCCGGCAGCAAAGGCTGAGGCCCCAGGCGAACAAGCGCCTCCGCCAACTGATTGGCAGCAGTATCTCTACCCCCATGGTCGCGCTCTGCCTCTGGGAACGGGTCTTGCCGCCTGCCTTGAAGGAGGCTTTGCGTTGCCGCCTGGGTTTGACGACGCGCAAGGAGACGGGACGCTGGGTGGCCTTCTTTGCGGGCGCGCACGATCTCGGCAAAGCCACGCCGGCGTTCGCCCGCAAGTGGCAGGCTGGGTGGAAGGCGTTGCGGAACAAGGGCTTTTTGAACGCGCGGAGCGATCAAGAAAAGCCCCATTACGTTCTAAGCGATTTTCTCCTGAGAACTCTTCTGGTGGCGGTGGGGGTGTCGGAAGCCGTCGCGCGCCCCATGGCCGCAGTCGCGGGCGGACACCATGGGCTCTTTCCCTCCGCGCGTGATCTGCAGGATGCGTCGCGGTTCATCGGTGAAGGACCGTGGGAAGAGGCTCGACTAAACTTGGTCAGGTTGTTGGCCCACGTATTGGGGGTTGACCGGACGCCGGCGCCGCGAGGGGACCTAACGGAGGCAAACGCTTCCCTCGTCGTGTTGGCCGGACTGACCAGCGTGGCCGACTGGATTGCCTCGGATTCCGCGCTCTTTCCCTTTGCTGGAGAGGCCGTTTCCCTGCCGCGCTACCTCCGGCTGGCGCGGCGGCGAGCCGAAGAAGGGCTGGCCAAACTCGGGTGGTTCAGCGAAACGTCCACGCTGGCCCCCCGATCCTTTCAGGACCTCTTCGACAAGGTACCCAATCACCTTCAGAGACAAGTCATGGAGGTTGCTCCGGAGCTTGTGGGGCCGAGCCTGGTTCTCTTGGAGTACCCCATGGGGGGAGGCAAGACCGAGGCAGCCCTCTACCTCGCTGACTACCTGGCGTCCACCGCAGGGCAGCGTGGCGCCTATTTCGCCCTGCCGACGATGGCCACCAGCAACCAGATGTTCGGGCGGGTCAATGAATACCTGGTGAACCGCTTCCCGGGCACAGCCATCAACGTGCAACTCTTGCACGGCCACGCCGCGTTGAACGCTGAGTTCGAGGTTCTGAGGCGGGCCGGTGACAAGTTGCTTCGTCCGGGACACGTCTTTGGTGGGAAGGACTCTGGCTTGCTGGCGGCGGAGTGGTTTACATACCGCAAACGCGGTCTGTTGGCCCCGTACGGTATCGGGACCATCGACCAGGCGCTGCTAGGTGCCCTGCAGACCAAACACTTCTTCGTTCGTCTTTTCGGTTTGGCGGGGAAGGTTGTCATCCTGGACGAGGTCCACGCCTACGACACCTACATGCAGACGCTGCTGACCCGCCTGTTGACCTGGCTGGCGGCGTGCGGCGCGTCCGTGATTCTGCTTTCAGCCACTCTACCGGCTGGCACGCGCCGGGCCCTCCTCGCTGCCTATGCGGCAGGCCGCGGCCAGCAACTCCTCCCGGAGGACCCCACTATGGTCTACCCGCGTCTTTCCTGGGTAACTGGGACCGGGAGCGCCGCCCGACATCTGACCGGAGCGCCCGACCGGACGGTGGCGGTCTGTCGACACAGCCAGACCGACGAAGCCTGGCTGACGGCATTGAAGGAGGCCCTTGCGTTTGGTGGTTGTGCGGCGGTTGTCCTCAATACCGTTACCCGGGCTCAGCAAGTCTACCGTCAGTTGCAGGCGCATTTTCCGCCGGAGGAACTCTTGCTGTTTCACGCACGGTATCCGTTCGATGGCCGGATGGAGCGAGAACGCTTGGTCCTCGACCGGTTTGGACCGGGGACCGACCACCGTCCCCAACGGGCGGTGGTGGTCGCCACGCAAGTCATCGAACAATCGCTGGACCTGGACTTCGATCTGATGGTCACGGATTTGGCTCCCATCGACCTGCTTCTGCAGCGCAGCGGCAGGGTCTGGCGGCACTCCCGGGCGCGGCCGCCCAAGCTGACCGGTCCGGCGCTGTGGGTGCTATCTCCGGCTGAAGATGAGACGGGGCGTCCGGTGTTCGAGAAGGGTTCGGCCCGGGTCTACGACCCCCACATCTTGCTGCGGACTTGGCTGGCGCTGCGCGCCCGTATGGACCTGGTTGTCCCTGACGACGTGGAGGAACTGGTGGAGATGGTCTACCGCGAGGAGCCCCCGCCTGCAGACCTCGCCCCCGCGCTTCAGGCCATGTGGAACGAGACTTGGGCCAGCCTGGAGCAGAGCCGAACCCAAGATCGGCTGAAGGCCAAGAAACGGTACATACCGGACGTGACCGCGGACCTCTTTGGTACGGGCATGGACGCCCTGGACGAAGAGGATGAGACGGTCCACGAGGCGCTGCAGGCCATGACGCGTCTGGGCGGCCCCTCGGTGAGCGTGGTCTGTCTGACTGCTCAGGCGGGAGGTCTCCGAGCATCGTGCGGGGACGGGCGCGAAATTCGCCTGGAGAAACGCCCCGACGCAGACGACGTTCGAGCGCTGCTCGGCTGTTCGCTACGCGTCAGCTTTGCGCCAGGATTGGTGAAGAAGATTCTGGACATTGCACCACCCACAAGTTGGCAAGGCTCCGCCCACTTGCGGCGGTGCCGGGTACTTGTCTTTGCGCCCGACGGGGTCTGCCTGACGGAAGGTTTACCCCTCCGCCTCGACCCGGAGCTGGGCTTGGTGCTGGAATCAGGACGAGAGGAGGACAAGGGGTGATTCATTTCTGCCTCTGGGACGAGCCGTGGATTCCGGTGATTCTGCCGTCCGGGGAGACGGCGACGGTAAGCATCCGGGAAGCTTTGCTTAAGGCCCACGAACTGCGTGAGGTGTACGACCCGTCTCCCTTGGTAACCGTGGCCATCCACCGGTTGCTCCTGGCCGTACTCTACCGGGTCTATCACCCGCATGGTTTCAAGGAGTGGGCCGGTCTCTGGCGGGCTGGCAGTTTCGATCCGGCTCCTCTTGATGCGTATGGCGCCAAGTGGGCAGAACGGTTCGATCTACTCCATCCGACGCACCCCTTTTATCAAGTGCCGCGCATCGAGGACGAGGAAGTTCACCCCATCACTTGGCTGATCATGGAGGCGGCTTCAGGCAACAACCCCACCCTCTTTGATCACGGACAGGCCGAAGGTGGAGAGGGCCTGACGCCAGGTCGGGCCGCATGCCACTTGCTTGCCCAGCAGCTCTTTGCGGTGGGTGGCGGCGTCAGCAAGCCGTTCAATCGCATGGATGGGCCCCTGACTAAGGGCCTGGTCGTGGAGGCCAAGAGCAACCGCAGCCTCTTCGAGACACTCTCGCTCAACCTGATGCCGTTGGATAGGTGGACAGGACTTGTGCCCGAGACCGTGATTGATCGTCCGTTTTGGGAAGAGGAGACACCCCCGGAACCCGACCGTTCTGGCACGGTGCCACGCGGGCCGCTCCACTATCTCACGTGGCAGAGCCGGCAGATCCACCTCTGCGTAGACGATCGCGCTGGCATTATCACTGGCTGCCAGTTTAGGCAGCGGTACTGCTTGCCCAAGGACGGTCGAAAGACCGACCCCTGGAAGCCTCACCGCAAGGATAAGAAGGAGGGTTGGCAGCCATTCAAGCTCGACCGGGAGAAGGCGGCCTGGCAGTTCACCCACGTGCTCCTGCAGGAGGCGCCCGGCGGAGAAATTGAGCCTCCCGGCTTGGTCGAGTGGCTGGCCGAGGTCACAACCCGGGGTAACGAAGCGGGGCTCTCTGTTCCGCCGGTCATCGCTCTCGCCGTCAGTGGACTTGCCACCGATCCGCAAAAGGCTGCCAAGATCGAACTCTGGCGGCGGGAGGTGCTGCCGCTCCCGGCTGAATTCTTGAAAGACAATGAGTTAGTCGGGGACCTCCGAGACCTCATCTTGGAGGCGCGCAAGGCGGAAGCCTTGCTCCAGCTAACCGGCACGGTGCTGGCCTGGGGCCTGGGGGAGCGGCACGACCTGCCAGAGGTGCTAACTTACTTTCGGACTCGCAAACCCCCTGGAGGGAAGGTGCCCGATCAGTTTATCGCGTTTGGGCGCGGCTTCGGGATGGTGGCCCGCTTCTGGCCAGCCCTGGAGGCGCCCTTCCGGCGGGCCTTAGCGGAGCTGCCGGAGGAGGATTTCGCGACGGTTCGCGAGCGCTGGCGAGCGGCCGTGCGCCTGGCGGCCGGGCAGGCCTTTCAAGGGGTGCGCGACGGGTTGATCCATGCCCAGGCGCCTTACGAAGTTCTCACCCAGATTGACCACTGCTTCCACACCCGCCTCGCCAATCTTTTCGCGACGAAGGCGGAAGAAAACGAAGGAGGGGATGTCGATGACCCGGAGTCCGACGAGTAGACAGATGGCATTCGCGTCCTGGTTGGTGAAGCTGGGAGCAGACGAGAAGCAGAGGGGAGTCCTGGCGGCATTGCGCCGCGGACTGACCCTGGAGGAGGAGTACCTGTACGAACTCTACGGCTACGTGCCGCCCAGTTTCCTCGCGGTACTGTCCCCCGAGGAAGAGAAGACCTACCTCATGGTCGCTGCGCTCTTTGCCCACCATCCGGTCTGTTTCTCGGAGCAGGAGTTGGGCGTGCGCCGTCGCGACTTTGGGGAATCGCTCAGTCTGCTCGCGTTGGCCAAGCAGGTCAAAGCCGGAACAGAAGAAGATCCGCTGCCGGACTCCTTGAAGCGCCGGGTGGAGGCGCTTCTCGCCTCGCCGCGAGATGAACTATTCGGCCACCTCCGCCAGCTTATCAGCTTGCTCAAGTCGGAGGAGATTCCGGTAGACTGGGCTCAGCTACTGCGTGACCTGCGCGACTGGGAGTGGCCGAACCGCCCGGTGCAGTGGGACTGGAGTCGTTCCTTCTACATCGGACCTCAAGTCAAGAAAGGAGAGGAGACTCATGTTTCTTGAGCTTCATCTACTCCAGAACTTCGCGCTCTCCAACCTTAACCGGGACGATACCGGGGCGCCCAAGAGCTGCATCTTTGGCGGAACTCGGCGGGCGCGCATCTCCAGTCAGTGCCTGAAGCGGGCCGTCCGCACTCACTTCCGTGAGGAGAGCTTGGTTCCGTCCGAATTGCTGTCCTACCGCACCAAGTGGTTGCAGCGGGAACTGGCGGAGCGGCTGGTGAAGGCCGGATTGGAGCAGGAGCCGGCCGACCAGATCGCGACGAAGGCTCTGGAACTGCTGGAGTTCAAGCTGAAGAAGGGCAAGACGGAGTACCTGTTGATGCTCGGTGAGAAAGAGATCGAGCGCTTGGCGACGCTCTGCCGCGAGCATGCCAAGGCGCTGCTGGCGGATGAAGGATCGAACAAGGACAAGAAGAAAGCGGCGGGAGAGCTGCCACAACTCCTGCTCGACGCCATCGACGGCGGGGACGCTCTCGATATCGCTCTCTTCGGCAGGATGATCGCCACTCATGCCGACAAGAACGTCGAGGCGGCTGTCCAGATGGCCCACGCCTTTTCTACTCACACAGTCGCCACGGAGTTCGATTTCTACTCGGCCGTGGAGGACTTGAAACAGAAAGATGACGATGACGGGGCCGGCGCCGGCATGCTGGGCACCATCTTGTACAACAGCTCCTGCTACTACCGGTATGCCAATCTGGACTTAGCCCAGTTGAGCCAGAACTTGAACGGAAAACAGGAACACGTGAGCTTGGCCACCCGAGCTTTTCTGGAGGGCATGATCCACGCGGTACCGAGCGGAAAGGAAACCAATTCCGCTCCGCAGAATCCGCCGTCTTTCGTGTTGGCCGTGGTGCGCGAGAAAGGCCTTTGGTCCCTTGCCAACGCTTTCGTGAAGCCGGTCTTTGCTGGAGCACAGGGTGATCTGGTCCTGCTGTCCGCGCAACGGCTCTTGCAGCACTGGCGGGACTTGGTCAGAGTCTATGGCATTGACGGAGTTGGTTTCGCGGGCGTCGCGACTTACCTAAGCGCCGATGAACTGCCGGTCAAGGAAGCTCCTGGCATCGTGGTCGAGGCTGCGGTTCCCGACCTGCTTGGACAGGTCATGCAGAGGGTCCAGGCCGGTCAGAACTGAGGTGGCGGCGATGAAGACGCTGCTCTTGAGGCTGGAAGGCCCCATGCAGTCCTGGGGCACCTCAAGCCGCTTCACAGAACGCGACACCCGGATGGAGCCTTCCAAGTCTGGCGTGATCGGTTTGCTCTGTGCCGCCTTGGGCAAGCCGCGCCACGAGGTGGCCGGTGATACCAGGTGGCCTCCGTTGGCTACCCTGGCGGCTCTCCGGATGGGTGTGCGGATTGACCGGCCTGGGAAGGTCGGTGTCGACTTTCAGACTGCTGGCGGCGGCGACCTCGGACACCGGGAATATGGGGTCGCAAAAGCCGACGGCGGTCGGCCTGAATCGGTGATGAGCTGGCGCTACTATCTTCAGGACGCCTCGTTCCTGGTGGGGCTGGAGAGCGAGGATGAGGGGCTGCTGTCCCGGCTGCAGAGTGCGCTGAGAGAGCCAATGTGGCCGCTCTACCTGGGGAGAAAGTCGTATGTGCCGGCCCGCCCGGTCTACCTCCCCAATGGGCTGTATGAAGGTAACCTGCGGGACGCCTTTCGCAACTATGACCCTCCAGCCGCCACTGGCGACATGGCGGACCAGGTTTGGCTGGTCCTGGACGACCCATCCGGTTCCGGAACGGAAATACGGGAGGATGTGCCGCTCGATTTCGCCCGGCGCCGCTTTGGGGTCAGAAGGGTCCTGGTCAGGCCACTAGAGCTTTCTTCAACGACGCGTGCATAGGAGGTGATTTCCTTGTACCTGTCACTCTTGTGTCTTAACCCAGCTTCGGCGGCGGTCCAACGGGACCTACGCGACGTGGCGGAACTGCACCGCACGGTCCTGAGCGCCTTTCCCAACCTTAATGCCGCTGAGGTTGGCGCCCGGAACTCGCTTGGGGTCCTCCACCGACTTGAGTTCGAGCGATCGACGGGACGAATCCTACTGTACGTGCAATCGCTGACGGTCCCGGATTGGTCAGGCCTCCCAGATGGCTACCTTCTGCAGGAAGCGGAGATTCCGAATCCGGCCGTCAAGTCGGTGGCGGAAGCATACGACTGCCTGAAGTCCGGGCAAGTGCTGCGCTTCAAGCTACGAGCCAACCCAACCCGCAAGATCGACACCAAGTCAGGACCAGACGGGACTCGCAGAAACGGGCGACGGGTACCGGTGAGCGGGACGGCGGCGCAAGTCGAGTGGCTGGCCCGGAAGGCCGCTGACCACGGCTTCGAGATACTGAACGTTTCGGTAGCTGCATCAGGCTCGGCGGAACTGGCCCGCAGTCACAGGAGAGGCTGCACGTTCCAGGGAGTTGTATTCGAGGGAAGCCTCGCCGTGCGTGATCCGGAGCGGTTTCGCGACGTTCTTGCGAAGGGCCTGGGGTCAGGCAAGGCTTTCGGTTTCGGGCTTCTGTCGGTCGCACCACCAGCTTGACCCAGACGATACTTGGAGCTCGATTTCAGGATGAGGCTCCCTTCTAGAGCCATTTTCGTTAGTGTCGTCCCCACGCACGTGGGGGTGAACCGTCCGTGCTGGTGCCCTTCGAGCTCCTGCAGGAGTCGTCCCCACGCACGTGGGGGTGAACCGTCAAGGATGGCCGCATGGCCGAAGTTCAGGGCGTCGTCCCCACGCACGTGGGGGTGAACCG
>JBLNBQ010000116.1:0-26172 GCA_050260095.1 Chitinophagales bacterium | reverse complement strand
CGCCGAGGACGAGCCGCGCAGCAGCGCGACGTTGCCGCTCTTGAGCGCGAGCACGGCGGCATCGACGGTCACGTTGGGCCGCGCCTCGTAGATCATCCCCACCACTCCGAGCGGCACCCGCATCCGCCCAACCTGGAGCCCGTTAGGGCGGCGGACGACCTGTTCGATCTCGCCCACCGGGTCGGGCAGGGCCGCCACGTCGCGCAGGCTCTGCACCATGCCGGCCACCCGCGCCGGGTTGAGCGTCAGGCGGTCCAGCAGGGCGCCGGAGAGGCCCGCCTCCCGGGCGGCGCGCACGTCGGCCGCGTTGGCCGCCAGCACCTCCGCCTCGTGGCGGTCGAGCGCTTCCGCCAGGCCGAGCAGCGCCCGGTTCCGGACCGGGCCGGGGATCACCGCCAGGGCCTGCGCGGCCCGGCGGGAAGCCTCCGCCACCTGCCTGAGTTCCTGTTCGAGCGCTGTAGTCTCCATCCTTCTCCCTCCTCACTCAACCCAGGAGCACCAGGTTGTCGCGGTGCACCGCTTCTTCGTAGAAGTGTTCGCCCAGAAGCTGCCGGATCTCCTCGGAATGCAGCCCTTTCAGCCGCACGAGGTCGCGTGCGTCGTAGTTCACGAGCCCGCGGGCGAACTCGATCCGGTCGGGACCCGCGATGGCCACGGCGTCTCCGGCGGAGAAGTCGCCCTCCACCGCCAGCAGCCCGCTGGGCAGAAGGCTCTTTCCCCGCTCCGTCAGCGCCCGCTTCGCCCCCTCGTCCACGGTCAGCCGCCCCACCGGCGGGACGTTGAAGGCGATCCACCGCTTGCGCGATACCAAGCGCTCGCGAGCCGGGAAGAGCGTGCCCACCTCCCCGCCGTCGACGATCTCCCGGAGCACGTGCGGGCGGTTCGAGTTGGCGATGACGAGGCTCACCCCGGAGCTGGTGGCGATCCGGGCCGCCGACAGCTTGGTCGCCATCCCGCCGGTGCCCCCCGGGGTGCCGGCGCCGCCGGCCCGCGCCGCGAGTTCGGGCGTGAGTTCTTCGACCCGCGCGATGAGGTGCGCCGCCGGGTCGGTGCGAGGGTCGGCGGTGTAAAGGCCGTCGATGTCGCTCAGGATCACCAGCAGGTCGGCGGAGATGAGCCCGGCGAGGAGCGCCGAGAGCGTGTCGTTGTCGCCGAACGCGAGTTCTTCCACGGCGACGGTGTCGTTTTCGTTGATGATCGGCACGACCCCATAAGAGAGCAGCGTGAGCAGGGTGGTCCGCGCGTTCAGGTGACGGCGGCGATCGGCCACGTCGGCCCGGGTGAGCAGGACCTGGGCGATGTTCACCCCGTACTCGGCGAACAGCTTCTCGTAGATCTGCATGAGAAGGCTCTGCCCCACGGCCGCGACCGCCTGCTTCTCGGGGATGGTCGTCGGCCGCCGCTGCCAGCCCAGCCGCCCGAGCCCCGCCCCCACGGCCCCCGATGAGACCAGCGCCACTTCGATGCCGGCGTTGGTCAGGTCGGTGATCTGCCTGACCAGCATCTCCAACCGGTGCAGGTTGAGCTTCCCCGTGTCGTGGGTCACCGTGCTGGTGCCCACCTTGACCACCAGGCGCTTTACGGTCAAATTCCTCGCCCCCGTGCCCCACGAGCCTGCCTGCCCCGGCAAGCCGCCGCCTATTTCTCCCGGTCCGCCACGGCCGGGTCCTCGAACTGGAACTCCTTGCCGGCGATCTTCACGGGATCGCCGTGCCGCACCCCGGCGGACAACAGGAACTCGTCCAGCTTGCGCTCGCGAAAGACCCGCTGCAGGTGCCGGACGGCCGCGTCGTTCTCCAGGTCGGCCTTCTGCACGATACGCTCCAGCCCCTGCCCGGTCACCACCCAAACGCCGTTTTCCTTCACCGCGGCGAGCGGCCCATCCGGCGAGCGACGCCGCTCCGTGCGGCCCACATACTCGAACTGGCCGGGAGCCAGCTCCCGCTGCTGCTCCGCCTCGGCGAGCTTCTGCGGCAGGACGAGGTCGGCCATCGCCGCAAGGAGGTCGCCCAGGCCCTCGCCGGTCACTCCGGAGATGGGAAAGACGCGGAAGCCCTCCGCCTCAAGAGCCGGCCGGACCTCCGCGAGCCGCTCCCGGGCGCCAGTCACGTCCAGCTTGTTCGCGGCGATGATCTGAGGACGGGTCGCGAGCTCCGGGCTGTAGGCGGCCAACTCCTGGTTGATCGTGTGAAAGTCGGTGACAGGGTCGCGCCCTGGCTCCGCCGCGGCCAGGTCGAGCAGGTGCACCAAGAGCCGGGTCCGCTCGACGTGGCGCAGGAATTCGTGCCCCAGGCCGACGCCCTGGCTGGCGCCGGGAATGAGCCCGGGGATGTCGGCCAAGACCAGAGTCCGGCCCTCCCCGATCTTCACGACGCCGAGATTCGGCACCAGGGTGGTGAAGGGGTAGTCGGCGATCTTGGGTTTGGCGGCCGAGAGGCGGGAGATCAGGGTCGACTTGCCGGCGTTGGGGTAACCGATCAGCCCCACGTCGGCCAGCAGCTTGAGTTCGAGCTGCACCCACCGCTCCTCGCCAGGCTCGCCTTGTTCGGCGAATTTGGGCGCCCGGCGGGTCGGCGTCGCGAAGTGGGGGTTGCCCCGGCCGCCCCGGCCGCCGAAGGCGAGGATCGCCCTCTGGCCCGGCCGCACCAGGTCGGCGAGGACTTCCCCGGTCGCCTCGTCGCGGATCACCGTGCCCGGCGGCACCTTGAGCACGAGATCTTCGGCAGCCGTCCCGAACATGCACTTGCCCGCCCCATCGCCTCCGTTTTGCGCGTGGTAGCGGGTGCGATAGCGGTAGTCGAGCAGGGTGCTCAGGCCCGGATCGACCTCAGCCTCGACGTTCCCGCCGCGACCGCCGTCGCCGCCGTCGGGTCCGCCCGCGGGGACGTACTTCTCCCGCCGGAAATGGGCCGCGCCGTCGCCGCCGTCGCCCGCCTTGATGTGAATCCTCGCCCGGTCGATGAACATGCTTTGCCGATGCCCCCGGTCCGTTGCCGGCGGCAGCTTCTGCCATGGCCGGTCAACCTTACCTCAATTATACGTGCCGGGACCGGCCTGTCAAAGCATTTCCCGAGCCGGGAAGGGTGCGGCCGGTCCGGCCGCACCCTCTAGTCTTGCCACTACCTGGCCGGGGCAGCCACCCACGGGTCGAGCACCCGGGGGGGACCACCGACGTTGGTGAACCGGACCGGCGCGATCTGGGGCGGCGAGGGGGCGGGCGGAGCGGCCGGTTCCCCGCTCGCCGGCGGCGGAAGCGCCGGCACGTTCTGGGCGACGATCCGCTGCAGTCCTTTGACGCTCTTCCACATGCTGTTCACCCGGCCGGCGGCCGTCACCAGCGCCCGGACGTTCGGCGAGCCCAGGAGCTTCAAGACCTTCGGGACGTCCTTGACCGACCAGGACGCTCCGGAGGGGCGCTTGGTGAAGAAATCGATCACTTCCCCGATGCCGTCCAATGCGTTCCCGCCGCTTCCGCCGCCCCCGGTGAGGCCCCCGAGCAGCCCGGCGAGGCCTCCCCCGCCAGGCGCGTCCCCGCCGCCCAGCGCGCCGGCCAGTTGGCTGAGGCCCCCGGCGCCACCGACCGCGTTCAGGAGGGCGCCCATGTCGATCCCCTTGGCCGCCTCGCCGATCGCCTTGATCGTGTCGGCGTCGAGGGACTTCATCAGGTTGCCCAGCACGCCACCGAGCTGGTCCCCCTGGCCGGGAGGGTCACCGGTCCGCACCGTCTCCTGGGGCGCCGCTTCCCGCTCCACCTCCTGCCGGCCGAGCAGGCGCTCCCGCGCCGCTTCTAGTTCCGCGATCCGCTCGTCATAGTACCTGGCCCGCGCCTCGCAATGCTCGAGTTCCTCTTCGAGCCGACTCAGCTGGCGGGCCAGTCCCCGGTCATGTCTGGCCATGTTGTCACCTCCACCTGACGCCCGACCACACCATAGTACGGCCGGGCCAGGCGGCTTGTTCACGGCCGTCCGAACCCCACAGGCGGCAGCGCAAGCATGAGGAGAGGCCAAAAAAAAGGAAAGTGCGGGCACACACCCGCACCTTCCCGTTCGCGTCAGGATTTTCGTCCGGTCGCTTAGGCCTCGAGCGCCGGCTCGTCGACCACCGGAGTCACGCTGATCTTCTTCTTGTCGCGCCCGAGGCGCTCGGACTTGACGAAGCCGTCGACCACCGCGAAGAGAGTGTAGTCGCCACCCATCTTCACGTTGGAACCCGGGTGAACCTTCGTGCCGCACTGCCGCACCAG
The DNA here is from genome assembly GCA_050260095.1 of Chitinophagales bacterium. GTDB lineage: Bacteria > Bacillota > UBA5301 > DYFA01 > DYFA01 > JBLNBQ01. The sequence goes on along the minus strand of JBLNBQ010000116.1, from coordinate 21,929 downwards.
GATGCTGCCGGCGGTCACGAACTGCCCATCGTAGCCCTTGTAGCCCAGCCGCTTCGACTGGCTGTCACGCCCGTTACGAGACGAGCCGACGCCCTTCTTGTGAGCGAACCGCTGCAGGTCGAACTGGAACATGACTCTCACCTCACTTATCTGGCGGGATCCACGAACCTGAGCCGGCCGGGATACGCCCGCGCAATCTCTTTGAGCCCAAGAAGCATGGTCTCGAGCAAAAGCCCCGCCCGCCCGGCAGCCGCCGGGTCAAGGCTTTCCGGCAGGGAGCAGTCCATCCGCCCCGGCCCCGCCTCCGCCTGTACGGGAATCCCCGCCACCTGGCTTAGAGACAGGACCGTCGTGTCAACCAGAACCGAAACGCCGGCGCAGACGATGTCCGTTCCCCGCTTGCCAAAGCCGGCGTGCCCCGAAACGGAGAACCCGGTTACCCGGCCCTCAGCCCGTCGAACCTCGACGGTGATCATCGGACCCGTTTACGCCTCGATCTTCTCCACCCGAACCCGGGTGAACGGCTGGCGGTGCCCCCGCTTCCTGCGGACATTCTGCTTTGCCTTGTAGCGGAAGACCAGCACCTTCTTGCTCTTGCCCTCCGCGACCACCGTGCCGACCACCTTGACGCCGTCCACGTGCGGCTTGCCGACCGTCACCCTGTCTCCGTCGCCCACGAGGACCACCTGATCAAGAATGACCTGCTGGCCGGGCGCGGCGCCGAGCTTCTCGACGCTGATGATGTCGCCTTCGGTTACCCGGTACTGCTTTCCCCCGGTCTCCACGATTGCGTACATCGGTCTGCCACCTCCTCCTCCTGAAAAGACTCGCCGCGTGAGGTAGGGCTCCCGCTCCGGAGCGGGGGCCGCTTTGCCGACCTCCAGCGTGCGGTTTCGGTGGTTTCTGAGACCACGACAAGCACTAGTTTATCATAGCGCCGGAAAGCGTGTCAATCCGCGTCGCCGGCCGGCGGCGCCGTCTCAGCCAGTGCGGACCTCGCCTTCGGCCCGTCGCCGCCCCGGTCGCGCCCGCGCCGGCGGCGCCGGCGGCGGCTGGAACGGCTCCGCTTCGGCCCCTCCGCCACCTCGCTGGTCGCCGCCGGCTCCTCCAACGACGCGTCGGCCGAGACGCCCGCGGCGGGCTCGCCGGGTTCAGGTGCCGCCGCCGGGCGCTGGGCCTGGTCGACCGCGGGCGGCGGAGCCTGCTCCGCCCGAGGAGCCTTGCCCGGCTTCCCGGCCTGTGGGGGGCGGGCCGGTGGCTCCACCCGCACCGGGGGCACGGGTGACTCCGAGCGTTCCGCGGGTTCGCCCCGCTCGGCGGCGCGGGCCGGCTGCCGCAGCGGCGGCAGCGACGGGACGGGCGGTGCCGGCGTCTCCTCGACCCCTTCCCCCGCCTCTTCCTTGAGCAACCTCGCCTTGGCGTAGGTGCGGAACACCTTGGTGACCTCCGCCCGCACCCGCCGACCCACCAGATGGCCTGCCTCCTCGAGGTCGACCACATAGCCCTCGATCCGGGCGATGCCGTCTCTGGGGTTGGTCACGTGCGGCTCTTCGACCATGATCTCCAGGCGCTGTCCCACCCTGACCGGGAGCGCCCGCTGCTCCACTTCCTCCCGCTTGCCCGGGAACACCTGGGTCTCCGTGACGTGGAAGCTCTGCACCCCGCGAATGTACACCGTCTTGCCCAGCTCTTCTTCGATTCGGCGCAGGTTGGCCCCGCCGGCCCCGATGAGGACCGCCGCCACCGAGGGATGGGCGGTGACCAGGACGGCCTCGACCGCGGGGTCCAAGCTGTGCAGTTGCCGCTCGACGCCGATGGCGACTGTCTCCTCCGAAAGGGTCTTGCCGATCCCGTCGCAATAGCTGCAGCGCTTGAGCAGCACCTGATCCAGGTCGCGCTTCACCTTCTTGCGGGTGACCTCCATCAGCCCGAGGCTGGTCCAGCCCACGATGTTGGTCTTGACCCGGTCCTTGCGGACTTCCTCTTCCAGAAGGCGCTGCACCTTGTTTCGATGCTCCGCCGAATCCATGTCGATGAAGTCGATGACGATGATCCCGGCCATGTTCCGCAGCCTTAGCTGCCGGGCGATCTCCCGGGCCGCGTCGAGGTTCGTCTTGAGGACCGTATCGGCCAGGTTGGTCGTGCCGATGAACTTGCCGGTGTTGACGTCGATGGAGACCAAGGCCTCCGTCTCGTCGATCACCAGGTACCCTCCGCAATCGAGCCACACCTTGCGCTTCAGAGCCTTCTCGATCTGCGGCTCGATGCCATAGAACTCGAAACTGGGCTGCTTCTCCTCGTGCAACACGACCCGCCGGCGGAGCTTCGGCCCGAAGGTGGTGAGGATCTCCCGGGCCCGCTCGAACTCGGGCTTGGAGTCGATCACGAAGCGGTCGATCTCCTCGTTCAGCGCGTCCCGGACCAGCCGGTAGATGAGGTCATAATCCTTATAGAGAACCGCGGGGGCCTTGACTCGGGCCGCCTTCTGCTGCAGGCGTTCCCAGACCTTCAGCAGGAATTTCATGTCCTGCTGCAGCTCGCGCTCGCCGCGTCCTTCGGCCACCGTCCGGACAATGACCCCCATGTTGGGCGGCTTGATCTTGCTGGCGATCTGGCGGAGCCGGTCGCGCTCGGCCGAATCCTCGATGCGCCGGGAGACGCCGGCATAGCTCACGGTCGGCATGAGCACCAAGTAGCGTCCGGGGATGGTGAGGTTGGTGACCACCCGGGCGCCCTTGGTGCCAATGGGCTCCTTGGTGATCTGGACGACGATGTCCTGGCCCACCGTGAGCAGGTCGGAAATCGTGAGGCGGCGCCGGTCGACCCGCTCCTTGCCCGGCTCTTCCGCCGGTTCCTCCTCGGCGGTGATCTCCTCGTCGAGGTCGGGGAAGTCGAGGCTCGCCACCGCGTCGTCGACGTAGAGGAAGGCGTTCCGCTCCAGGCCGATGTTGACGAACGCCGCTTGCATGCCGGGGAGCACGTTCTCGACGCGCCCCTTGTAGATGTTGCCGACCACCCGTTCGGCGTTGGCCCGCTCGATGAACAGCTCGACCAACCGGCCGTCTTCGACCACCGCAGCCCGCTTCTCGGCGCTCATGACGTTGACGACTATCTCGCGTTTGACCTTGGCGTCGCCCTTCTCCTCGCGGCACGCCGCTTTCCCTTTCATAAGCAAACCCTCTTCCTTGCGCCCCGTCCGAACAGCGCCGCGGCGCCGCTCAAAGGACCGGGGCCAAACTTTAGCCCAACGCAGAAACCAGCTCGCCTTCGCGGTCGAGCCAAACCTCGGTCCGGGCGACGTCTGCCCGGACATGTTCCGCGAGCCACGGGAGGTACTCCTCCGGACGGGCCCCGCCGGTCGAACCGGTCTTGATCCGCATCCGGAAACGGTGGACCGGGCCTTCCCCGCCCGCGTACTCCAGCCCCAAAAGGTAGGGACGGATGTCCACCTGCCGCTCGCCGCCGTCCTTGGCGCGCCGCGCCACGGGCAGGTTCGGCTGGGCGAGCAGCCGCGCCGCCGCTTCGGCCCCGGAGAAGGCCTCCGCCGGCACGGTCAGGTCGACCGCATAATCGGCGCAGGCCACTTCGGCCATGAGCGGCTTGGTGAGCGGGGGAAGGGTCGCCGCCGCCAGCATCCGGAAGCCCGGAGGCAAGGCCCGGGCGAGCCGGGCCGCCACTTCCGGCGCCGGCACGGCGGCGGTGAGTTCCAGGTCAACGTATTCCGCCTGGCTGGTCGCGCCCACCGGCAGCGGCGGCCCGAAACTGAAGCGCGGGATCGGATGAAAACCCTCGGAGAGCGCGACCGGCAGCCCGGCCCGGCGGGCCGCCCGCTCGAAAGCCCGCGTGAAGTCGAGGTGGGAGATGAAGCGCGCCACCCCTTCTTTGGCCAGACGGACCCTCACCTTCTCCCGGTTCACACAAGGCCTCCTTCCAAGGCGCCCGGGGAGGTCGTGCGCCGCTCCTCCGGCACGAGTTGCGGCGTCACCTTGAGCTGCATGCAGACGCCGCACGTGTGGCACGGGCCGAACCGGCAGTCCTCGGTCCGTTCGCCCCGCGCCGCCCGCTGCCACTCGCGCCACAGGAACGACCGGGAGATCCCCGCGTCCACCAGCTCCCAGGGAAGCAGCTCGCGTTCCCCTCTGGTCCGGTTCGCGTAGAACGCGGGGTCGACGCCGGCCGCGGCGAAGGCCTCCTCCCAGCGGCGGAATTCGAAATGCTCGGCCCAGCCGTCGAGTTTGGCGCCCCGCCGGAAGGCCCCTTCCACCGCGCCGGCCACCCGCCGGTCGCCCCGGGCGAGCACCGCTTCGAGGAACGAAGGCTCGACCTCATGCCACTGAAAGTCGATGGCCCTATCCTTCAGGCGGTCGATGAGAAAACGCTGGCGCCGCCGCAGTTCCTCGCGCTCCACCTGCGGCGCCCACTGGAAGGGGGTATGCGCTTTGGGCACGAACGACGAGGCGCTCACGGTCACCCTGATCCGGCCCCTGTGCTGCTCGCGCCCGGCCGCCAGCACCTTGCGGGCCAGGTCGACGATCCCGAGCAGGTCTTCGTCGGTCTCGGTCGGCAGGCCGATCATGAAGTAGAGCTTGAGGGCGGTCCACCCCGCGCCGAAGGCAGCCCGGGCCACAGAAAGCAGGTCTTCTTCGGTGACGTTCTTGTTGATCACGTCGCGCAGCCGCTGGGTGCCGGCCTCCGGGGCGAAGGTCAGCCCCGTCTTGCGGACCTCCTGGATCTTCTCGGCCACCTTGACCGAGAAGGAGTCGAGCCTAAGGGAGGGCAGGGAGAGCGCGACGCCCTGCGGCCCGTGGGTTTGGACGAAGTGCTCCACCACCGGCTCAAGGCAGGAATAGTCGCCGGTGGAGAGCGAGGTCAAGGAGAGTTCCTCCCAGCCCGTCTCCTTCAGGATCCGGCTGCCCAGCTCCTTCACGGTCTCCGGGTTGCGCTCCCGCACCGGGCGGTAGATCATGCCGGCCTGGCAGAAGCGGCAACCCCGGCCGCACCCGCGGAAGACCTCCACCATCGCCCGGTCGTGGACGATCTCCGTGAACGGGACGACGAACGCCGTCGGGTAGGGAGTCTGATCGAGGTCGGCCACCAGGCGCTTCCTGACCGGCAGGGCGACGCCCGGGGCCGGGTGGAAAGCCTTCAGCCGGCCGTCTGCCTCGTACTCCACGTCGACCAGGGCCGGGACGTACACCCCCCCGATGGCCGCCAGGCGGCGCAGAACCTCCGCCCTGGCCAGCCCGTTCGTCTTGGCCTCCCCCACCACTTCGACGATTTCGCCGATGGCCTCTTCGCCCTCGCCGATCAGGAACGCGTCGATGAACGGGGCCAGCGGCTCGGGATTGTAGGCGCAAGGCCCCCCGGCGATGACCAGCGGGAAGGTTTCAGTGCGACCTGCGGAACGCAGCGGCATCCCGGCCAAGTCGAGGAGGTTGAGGACGCCGGGGTAAGAGAGTTCATACTGGAGGGTGAAGCCGAGCAGGTCGAAGTCTCGCGCCGCCGTGGTGCTCTCCAGACTGAAGAGGGGCAGGCCCCGCTGGCGCAGTTCCTGCTCGAGGTCGGGCGCCGGGGCGTAGACCCGCTCCGCCCACGTGTCGGGACGCCGGTTGAGGATGTCATAGAGGATCTTCAGCCCGAGGTGGGACATGCCCACCTCATAGAGGTCGGGAAAAGCCAAGAGCACCCGGACCAGCACATCCTCCGGGCGCTTGTGGACGGCGTTCAGTTCGTTGCCGGTATACCGGGCAGGCTTCTTGACCCGAGGAAGCACCTCGTCCAAGATGAGCGAACGTAAATTGTTCACGGACCCCATCCGTTCTAAAAAGTAAAAAGCCAAAACTTATTCTTCCCGGAGGAAGCCTAATGTCTCCAGTCTTCGACGCCCGGGTGCGGATACCTGCCGCAGCGCTTGCCCGGGCCTTCGCCTACAGGCGACGGCGGGCGATCTCCTTAAGCGGCGTCTCGCTTCCCCGGCCCATGAGCGCCCCGATGATCTCCGTCTCGCTCACCAGCGCGCAGGGTTCTCCCGCATGGTCGACCAGGTAGATCAGATGGTAACGCTGCGGCACGAAGCGGCGCACGACCTCCCGCACCGGCAGGTCCTCCGTGGCCACCAGCGTCTCCACCGGCAGGATCATCTTCTCCGCAAGCTCGCGCTGCTTGCGGGTGAGGTAGCGCGTGAGCAGCCAGGTGGCGTTGGCCCGCTCCTGTCCGGCGGCGGCGTACACGAAGAACGCCAGGATCAGCAGGGACAGGTTGAAGCACCGGAAGTAGAGGCCGACCGCCCCGGCCAGCCCGAAGAGGACGGCCGTGGCCTTCCCGAGGTCGGCGGCGACTTCCGTGGCCCGGCGAAAGCCCAAACGCCGCACCAGTTGGCTGCGGAGGATGCGCCCCCCGTCGAGGGGGAGGGCCGGCACGCAGTTGAAGGCGGCCAGGACCAGGTTGGCCCGCAGGAAGAACTCGACCATCTCCGGCGGCCCCACCCGATAGGTGCGAAAGCCCAGGCTGAGCGCGGCCAGGAAGAGGCTGGTGACCGGTCCGGCCAAGGCGACCGACCGTTCCACCGCCGGGTCCAACTCGAGGAAATCGGCGAGACGGGCGACCCCGCCGAAAGGCAGGAGTTCCACCGACTCCACGACCAGACCGGCCCCGCGGGCCACGACCACATGAGCCAGTTCGTGCAGCAGGACGGCGGCGAACAGAAGCAGCGCCTGAGGCAACAGCCCGATCACCCCGAAGGCCGTCAGGGTGACGAGGAAGAGGTTGTTGAGGATGACCCGGACCCCGAAGAGGCGGCCCAGTCGCACCCCTCCCCCTCCTTTCGCCAGCTAGCGTGGGAGAAGAGGCAACGGGTCAACCGGGCGGCCGTCCATCCGCACCTCGAAGTGGAGGTGGGGACCGGTCGCGACTCCTGTGGCACCGGCCAGCGCGATCAGGGCGCCGGCGTTCACCGTCTCGCCCACCTTGACCTTGGCCGACGAGAGATGCAGGTACCGGGTGGTGAAGCCGTCGTGCGCCAGCTCGACGGTGAGGCCGCCCGTGAGCCCGCGGAACACCGCGGTGACTCGCCCGGGCGCCGCGGCGCAAACCGGCGTGCCCGAAGCCACCGCGAGGTCGATCCCCTCGTGCGGGCCGAGCAGGCGCGAGATCGGATGACGGCGATAGCCGAACGGCTCGGTGACCGGCCCCTGGACCGGCCAGGTCAGGTGGGCCCCACCGGTGGACCGGGTAGGCGCCGGCTCCGGGTGTGCTCCGCCCGCCGGTGCGGCCGGCGCGACCCGGGCGTTTCCGGCGAAGGGCGGCACGGTCTTCGCCCAGACCGCACCCGCATCGCTCTCCCTAAGCCCGGCGCGCCCGGAGAGCGGCGCCTCCGGCTCCCCCGCCGCCTTCGGCACGGCCGCGCTCTCCACCGGCCTGACCTCGGCGGAGGCGGTCGCCGGGGGCTTGGCCTGAATGGCCGCCGGCGCCAAGCCCTGACCGGCCGGCGGGGCGGTGCCCTGCCGGCGGAGGCGCAGCCCCAACCGCTCGGTGTAAGAGACCAACCCCTTCGCCCCGGCCGTCGCCCGATCGAGCGTGGGCCGAAAGTCCCAGTCGGTGGTGACGGCGTAGGCGATGTAGGCGCGCACCGCCGCGGCGCCGGGAAGATGCGTCGCTTCCAATCCGTCGACGAGCAAGAAGAGAATCATCGCGAAGGCGCAGTTCCTGAGGAATCTCTCCCAGCGCATGCTTAAGCCCCCATCCCCGATAAGTCTATTTGCGGGAAAAGGGGCCTAGACCAGACACCCGGGACAGGTCTCCGGACCGGCCCGCCGGCGGGTCGCTAGAAAAGAATCTTCTGCCGGCGCATGTAGACGTTCACCAGGAGGCCGATGCCCATGAGGTTGGCGATGAGGGCGCTCCCGCCGAAGCTGAGCAGCGGGAGGGGAATCCCGGTCACCGGCATAACCCCCAGGTTCATGCCGACGTTGATGAGGACGTGCGCGAAGAGCATCGCGACGACCCCGCTGGCGAGCAGCATCCCGAAGCGGTCCTTCGCCTCGGCGACGGCGGCCAGCCCCCGGCGGAAGATGTAGTAGTAGAGCCCCAGCACGATGACGCTGCCGACGAACCCGAACTCCTCGCCGATGACGGAGAAGATGAAGTCGGTGTGATGTTCGGGCACGAAGTTGAGCTGCGTCTGGGTGCCGGCGAACAGGCCCTTGCCGAAGAGCCGCCCGGAGCCCACGGCGATCATGGACTGGATGACGTTGTAGCCGTTGCCGGTGGGGTCGGCGTAGGGGTTCACGAACATCAGGATGCGGGCCTGCTGGTAGGGCTTGAGCACGAAGAAGAAGGCCGGGACCGCCAGGATCGCCCCCACGCCGATGATGGTCAGGAGGTGGCGGGGCCGGGCGCCTCCCACGTACAGCATCGTGAAGAGGATCGCCACGAAGACGAGGGCGGTGCCGAGGTCGGGCTGGGCCAGGATCAGCAGGATCGGGAGGCCGACGTGAGCGAAGGCGGAGGCGATGCCGCTCCACTTGTGCAGGTCCTCCCGCCGTTCCAGGTGCCGGGCGAGCGTGAGGATGATGGCAATCTTGGCGACCTCCGCCGGCTCGAAGGAGAGCCCGCCCAGACGAAACCAACTCTGGGCGCCCTTGGCGGTGTGCCCCAAGACCAGAACCAGAAGCAGGAGCGCCAGGTTGCCGAAGTAAACCGGCTGGACCAGGCGCTCCAGGTAGCGATAGTCAAGACTGATCACGAAAACCATCGCGCCCACGCCGATCGCGGCGGCGATCAGTTGGCGCACAACGTAGTAGTAGGGGCTGACGTTCCCGGCCTGCCGGGAGTGGGTCGCGCTGAAGATGGCCAAGAGCCCGATGCAGACCATCCCGGCCACGGCCAAAAGGAGCCCCCGGTCAAGGTTCTTCGCCAGGCGACGGTCGAGCACCAACCTGCCCCCTCAAAGGCTCATTCGGCGGCGCCGACCACCCGTTTCACCTGCTTGACAGGGATGTTGGCCACCAGTGCCACCGTATCGTCGGAGCGGTCGAGATTGACTTCAAGCCCGCTCTCATCGATTTCCATGTACTTTGAGATTACCCCAATGAGTTCTTCCTTGAGAAGGACCAGTATCTGGGGAGAAACGTTGGCCCGGTCATGCACCAAAACCAACCGGAGGCGCTCCTTGGCGACCTTGCCGGACGGTTCGCTGGCTCCGAACAGGCGGGAAAGGAATTCCAGCACGCTCACCATCTTCGCCTCCTCCTACTTGCCGCCCAGTCCGACCAGCTTCTTCAGTTTAGACCACAGGCCGCTCTCCGTCAGGTTCGGGAAGGGCACTTCCTGGCCCAACAGGCGCTTGGCGATGTTCCGGTAGGCCTGCCCGGACCGCTGGGAGCCATCGAGCGCCACCGGTTCGCCGCGGTTGGTGGAGACGATGATCGCCTCGTCTTCGGGGATCAAGCCCAGGAGGGGAATGCCCAGGATGTCCAAGACGTCGTCGACGTCCATCATGTCTCCCCGCTTGATCATGTCGGGCCGGATCCGGTTGAGCACCAGACGCGGTTCATACAGTTCGTAACCGGACAGAAGGCCGATGATCCGGTCGGCGTCGCGCACCGCAGAGACCTCCGGCGTGGTCACGACGACGGCTTCGTCGGCGCCGGCGACCGCGTTCTTGAACCCCTGCTCGATCCCGGCGGGCGAGTCGACGAGGATGAAGTCGAATTCCTGGCGCAGTTCGTCGCAGAGTTCCTCCATCTGTTCCGGCCGGATCGCGTCCTTGTCGTGGGTCTGCGAGGTCGGCAGCAGGTAGAGGTTCTCGCAGGCCTTGGATTTTATCAGCACTTGGCGGAGTTTGCACGACTTCTCCACCAGGTAGTCGACCACGTCGTAGACGATGCGCTTCTCCAGCCCCAGGACGGAATCGAGGTTGCGCAGGCCCGTGTCGGCGTCGACGACCGCGACCTTCCGGCCTTCGAGCGCAAGCGCCGCGCCGATGTTGGCCGTCGTCGTGGTTTTGCCGACTCCCCCCTTGCCGGAGGTGACCACGATCACGCGAGATTCCATAGGTGACTCTCCCTTCCGGCCCGCTCCCCGGGCGGGCCCCCGACTTAGGAGGCGAAGGCCTCCACCACCACTGCCTCTCCTTTGACCCGGGCCACTTCGGGCGCCTTCGGGACGGCCGCCTTGCCGTCGGGCGCCCGCGTGATGAGATGGGCGATGCGCAGCTGGGTCGGCATCAAACGCAGCGCGGTGACCGTCGCATCCAGCCGCCCGCCCGCGCCGGCATGGGCGGTTCCCCGCAGCGTTCCCCAGACCACGATGTCGCCGGTGGCCACCACCTCGCCGCCGGGGTTGACGTCGCCCATCACCACCACGTGGCCGTCGAAGGCGATGCGTTGCCCGGAGCGAACCGTCCGGCGCACCAGCAAGGCGGCCTCCCGGTCGCCCCCCTCCGCTTCGCCGGCCTGGCGTCTGCTCCGCCCCGGCCGGGCAGCCGCCGCCTCCGCCGCGCTAGGCGCCGCCGCAGCGGTTGCCCCGGTGACGCCAGCCAACTTGAGCTGGTGCTCATCGCATAGAATCCGAACCAGACTGCTGGCCTCGGCGGGTTCCAGCACCCGCTCGCACGCGACAGAAACCGGTGCCCCCTTGAAGAAGTCACCGGCCTTTGCCAGCTTATCGGTGAGGTCCGCCAGAACGGTCTCGAACGGCGCCTGCCCGTCGAGAACCAGCGTGATTCCCTGACGGGAACCCTTGAAGGTCACGAGCCCCTGGCTCACAGTACTCCCCCTGTTGCTGCCTCGAACCGGCCGGGGCGCGCCCCGGGCCTGGAGTGACCTTTTCGCCGGCAGGCGTTCCTTCTCCTGCCAGCGATTGGACACCGCCCCTCAGTCGGTGGGCGGCAGGCTGGAGGGGGAAGCCAGCGCCGGCGTGGCGTCGCCGCCGGGGCGCGGGCCCGGCAGCGGGCTGCCCGGGGAACCGGCCGGCGCGTTGGGTGAGATGCCCGTGTTGGCGGCAGGCGTCTGCGCCTCGGCCGGCGGCTTCGGCTTGTCGAGATTGAAGAAAGCCTCCATCACCTTGCGGGCGATGGGGGCGGCGGCGACGGCGCCGCTCCCGCCCCGCTCGACCATCGCGATGACCACGATCTTCGGGTGGTCGATGGGAGCGAAGGAGGCGAACCAGGCGTGCGTCTCGGAGGAGTTGGCCGAGACTTCCGCCGTGCCGGTCTTGCCGGCCACGGCGATCGGGAAGCCCTGGAAGGCCCAGGCCGCCGTGCCGCCGGAGACGACGTCACCCAAGCCTTCCTTCACGGTCGCCAGGGCGGCCGGGTCGAGGTCGAGCTTGCGCCGGGCCTCCGGCGCGAACGTTTTCACCGCGTGCCCGTCGGGCGCGACGACCGACTGCACCACGTACGGCCGCCAGACCGTCCCGCCGTTGGCGATGGTCGCATAGAAGGTGGCGAGCTGGATCGGGGTCACCTGCAGAGCGCCCTGCCCGATCGAGACGTCCAGCGTCTCGATGGGATACCAGATCTTCTGGTCCGCCCGGCTGAACATCTTCCTCTTCCACTCCCGGTCGGGCACGTTCCCCTTGTACTCCCCGGGGTACAGGTCAAACCCGGTCGGCTCACCCAACCCCAGGTACCGGGCCCACTTCGCCAGCCGGTCGATGCCGAGCCGTCGCCCGAGTTCATAGAAGACGATGTTGCAGGAGACCTTCAGGCCCTGGGCGAGGTTCTCCTCGCCGTGAACCTCCCGCCGTTCGTTCCAAAGCCAGCAGGCCTTCTGCGGGTAGACCGGGTCTTTTCCGCGGTCCACGAAGATCTCGGTCGGCGTCGTCACCTTTTCGGTGAGCGCCGCGATCGCGGTGACCGCCTTGAAGGTGGAGCCGGGCGCCAGCGCCGACTCGGTCACCCGGTCCTGGAAAGGGTTGGCCGGGTCGGTGGTCAACTCGCGCCAGTAGTCGACCGCCACCCCGCCCACGAACTTGCTAGGATCGAAGGCCGGCCGGCTGGCCATCGCCAGCACCGCCCCCGTCTGCGGGTCGAGGGCGATCACCGCCCCGCCTCGCGCGTTGTGCGCTTTCGTGTTCTTCCGCACCCAATCGAGCTGGGCGTCGAGCGCGTCCTCGGCGGCCTTCTGCACCTTCTGATCGATCGTGAGCACCAGGGAATCGCCGGGCACCGGGTCGACCGTGCCGAGAACCCGCACCGGACGGTTGACGCGGTTCACTTCCACCTGCTGGCCGCCGTCCTTGCCGCGCAGCAGCGTCTCGAACTGCTTCTCCAGGCCGGTCTTCCCCACCACGTCGCTGGGCGAATAGCCCTGATCCTTGAGCGTCTTCCATTCCTCGGCGGAGACCTTGCCAAGGTAGCCGAAGAGGTGGCTGGCGTACTTCCCGAAGATATAGTTGCGGACGGGGATCTCCTCGACGATGACGCCCGGCAGGTCGAGGCGCGCCTCTTCGACCCGGGTCACAGTGGCCGGATCAACGTCGCGGGCCAGCCGCACCGGGAAGTACGGCTGCCCCTCGCCCTTCTTGACCTCGGCCGCGATGTCGGGCGCCGACATGCCGACGAGCGGCGCCAGTTTGCGGAAGACCGGGGCAGGGTCGGCCGGAAGCTCGCGCGGGATGATCGAGACGGAGTAGGCCAAACGGCTCGAGACCATCGGCCGGTGTTTCCGGTCGTAGAAGATGCCGCGCGGGGCGGGAATGGTGATGAGGCGGATGGCGTTGGAGAGCGACTTCTGCTCCATCTCCTCCCCGCGCAGGACCTGGAGATACCACAGCCGCACCCCCAGCAGCATGAAGACGGACGACAGGATGATGAGGCTCACCTTGAGGCGGCGCTCCAGTTCCTTAGGGCTTGCCCCCGTCATCTAGGCATTGTCCTTTCCAGTGACCTGGCTTTGGCCGCCGCCCAGGAGGTTGGCGGTCAAGCGGAAGACGAGCGGCGCAAGTAGGGCGTTGTAGAGAGCCTCCGGCAGAGCCACCCGGGTCAGGGCCGGCCATAGCGCGAAACGCAGGCCCAGGAAGCTGCCGACGACCAGAAAGACCGCCTGAAAAATCAACGTGCCGGTGAAGCCGGCCGCCAGGGGGACGAACAGGTTGTCCTTGAACAGTCGCCGCTCCATGAGCCCAAGCAGGTACCCGGTGAGGCCGCTCGCCAGAGCGAAGAGGCCGAGCGCCTGCCCGCGCCAGGCGTCGAGGATGAAGCCGCCGACCACGCCAACCGCGAACCCCGCCTCACTTCCACGATAGAGCGCAACAGCGCTGGTGAGCAAGAGGATAAGGTTGGGGGCCACGCCAAAGAGCCTGAGAAAAGGGGTGACAGTCGTCTCCAAGAGGCCAAAGAGCACCAGCAGCAGCCAGACTCTAAGGGGCACCGGTGACCGCCCCCTCTCCGGCCGCCGGCCGGAGTTCGCTCGTGACCGGCGGCAGGCCGCCCACCATGACGGCCACCTCCTCCAGCCGCGAGAAATTAACGGCAGGACGCACTACGCCGAACGGGGCCAGGCCGTACTTGCCCTTGACGACCCGCTCGATCCGCCCGACGGTCAGTCCCTTCGGAAAGATCAGGCCGAGACCCGAGGTGATGATGGTCTGCCCCTTCCGGAGACGGACCTCCGGCGCGAGGGGCTTCACCACGGCGGTCCCGGGTTCGTCGGACGACCCTTCGACCAGCACGAAGTCGCGGGTCTCCGCGACCTGGCCTCCGATGGCGCTGCGCGAGTCGAGCAACAGCAGGACCAGCGCCGTGTTATCGGTCACCTGCCGGATGACGCCCACAACCCCGGCCTCGGTCACAACCGGCTGGTTGACCCTGACCCCCTGCCGCCGGCCCTTGTCGATCAGGACGTAGCTGAACCAATTGCTGGGGTCGCGCCCTATGACCTGGGCGGCCGTCATCTTCACCGGGGACTTCTGCACGAACCCGAAGAGCCTGGCCCACCGGGCGTTCTCGCGGCGGGCCTCCCGCAAAGCGGCGTTCTCGGTCTGAAGCCGGGCGATGGTCTGCTTGAGCGCCCGGTTCTCATCCTGGGCCCGGCGGATCGAGGCGGCGGTGCGCACCCCCGCCCGGAACCGGTAGAGGCTCTGCGTGATGGCGTACTGCAGCGGCGCCAGTCCCTCGCGCACCGCCCGCTGGACGGGGTAGAGTTCCGGGCGCTCCCGGACAGAGAAATAGGCCAGCCCCAGCAGGCCGGCCACTACCGCCCCGATTACAGCCAAGCGCCTGCGCTGGCGCCCGCGTGTCGTTCCCCCGACCCCCAAGCCCGCGACCCCCGTTAACTGGACTTACGCGAGGAGATGAGCACTCTCCGCAGGACGTCGAAGTGGTCGCACGCTTCGCCGGTGCCCCGGGCCACGCAGGTGAGCGGGTCGTCGGCGATGTGCACGGGCATGCCGGTCTCCTCCTGGATGCGGCGGTCGAGGCCCCGGAGCAGCGCCCCGCCCCCAGCCAGGACGATGCCCTTGTCCATGATGTCGGCGGCCAACTCCGGGGGCGTCCGCTCCAGAGTCTGCTTGACCGCGTCGATGATCTGGTTCACCGGGTCGGTCAGCGCCTCGCGCACCTCCCGGCGGGTGATCTGAACCGTCTTGGGCAGGCCCGTCACCAGGTCGCGTCCCCGCACTTCGATGGCGTAGTCGTCGTCGTCGGCGGGGTAGGCGGACCCGATCTCCTTCTTGATGTCCTCCGCCGTCCGGTCGCCGACCATCAGGTTGAACGAGCGCCGCACGTGGTTCACGATGGCTTCGTCCATCTCGTCGCCGGCGATCCGGATCGACCGGGGCGAGACGATGCCGCCCAGGGAGATGACGGCGACCTCGGTCGTCCCGCCCCCGATGTCGACGATCATGCTCCCCGTCGGCTCCTGCACCGGCAGGCCCGCCCCGATGGCGGCCGCCATCGGCTCCTCGATGAGATAGGCTTCGCGGGCGCCCGCCTGCAGGGTGGCATCCTGGACCGCCCGTTTCTCGACCTCCGTCACGCCGCTGGGCACCCCCACGATGACCCGCGGCCGGAAGAGGCCCCGGCCCCGCTGGACCTTGTGGATGAAGTACCGCAGCATCTTCTCGGTGGTGTCGAAGTCGGCGATGACCCCGTCTTTCATCGGGCGGATGGCCTGGATGTTGCCGGGGGTCCGGCCGACCATCCGTTTCGCCTCCGCACCGACCTTGAGCACCTCGCCCGAATCGCGGTCGATCGCCACCACCGACGGCTCTTGGAGGACTATCCCCTTGCCCTTGACGTATACCAGGGTGTTGGCCGTCCCAAGGTCGATTCCCATGTCCCGCGCCAAACGCCCGAACCACATCTCAGTTCGTTGTCCCCTTTCCCGGTTGCCGCGCCACCCCTCGCCGGCCGCACGCAGCGGCGCCAGTGTTAGTCTGACGCAGAACGCTACGTACTTCGGCAGCCGGTTTGACCTTCCCTGCTCCGCCGGGCTGGTTGTTTCCGTAAACCAGTATGCAATCAGCCCATGATGCCTATCCTTGCCAGCGACTCCGCCCGTTACGCGCCGTTAGAGGAGCCCCCGCTCCTTCAGGCTGACGTACCGGTTGTCGCCGATGACCAGATGGTCGAGCACCTCGATGCCGAGCAGGCGCCCCGCCTCGACGAGCCGCTTGGTGAGCGACAAGTCTTCGGCCGAGGGGGTCGGGTCGCCCGAAGGGTGATTGTGGACGAGGATGACCGCGGCGCTGCTCGCCTGGATCGCCCGGCGGAAGAGTTCCCGCGGATGGACCAGGCTCGTGTTCAGCGTCCCAATGGAGACCAGCTCGTTGGCGATCACCCGGTTCTTGGCGTCGAGCAGAAGGACGCGGAAGTGCTCTTGCGCCAGGAACCGCATCTCCGGCATGACCAGGCCCGCGGCCTCCCCCGGGGAACGCAGCGCCCGTCGCTCTTCCGGGGCCATGGCCATCAGGCGCCGCCCCAGCTCGAGGCCGGCCAACACCTGGCTGGCCTTGGCCGGGCCGACGCCGGGGATGCGGCAGAGTTCATGGGGTGAGGTCGCGGCGAGACGGCGCAGGCCGCCGGTCTGGCTGAGCACCTGTTCGGCCAGGGCCAAGGCGCTCCGGCGGGGCGTGCCCGTCCGGATGAGCAGGGCCAGCAGTTCGGCAGGAGTGAGGGTGGCCGCTCCGTGACGGAGAAGCCGCTCCTGGGGCCGTTCCTCCGGCGCCCGCGCCGTCACCTCCGGGATGCTCGACGAGGCACAGGTGAGACTGTCACGCATAGCTCCTCCTTGATGTTATCGGTCCGGCTGAGCCGGCTGGCAGGCAAGTTGGGGGACTGCCCTAAAGCACCGGGTAACCGCGCCGCTCCAGCAGTTCGGCCAGGGTGGCGACGGGCAGGCCGACCACGTTGAAGTAGTCGCCCGAGAGAGCGGTCACCCAGGCGGCAGCGCGCCCCTGGATGGCGTAGGCGCCGGCCTTGTCCGACGGCTCCCCGGTGGCGACGTAGCGGGCGATCCGTTCGGGCGTCAGCTCCCGGAACTGGACCTTCGTCACCACGGACAGGCTCTCCTCCGCTCCGGCCGGCGCCGTGACGAGCGCCAGCCCGGTGATCACCTGGTGCGTTCGCCCGCTCAGCGCGGCGAGCATGGCGGCGGCGTCGGCATCGTCTCGTGGCTTGCCGAAGACCCGCCCGCCCAGGGTCACCACCGTGTCGGCCCCGATGACCACTCCCCGGTCGAGCCGGGCCGCCACCTCGCGCGCCTTCGCGAGCGCCAGCGCCGACGCGTACGCGGCCGGATCCCCTCCGGCGAACGGCGGTTCGGGCGCCCGGCTCGGCACGACGGTAAACGGTAAGTCGAGAAGCTCCAACAGCTCCCGCCGGCGCGGCGAAGCGGAAGCCAGGATCAGCGGCTCAAGCCTGCTCATGAGTGGTCGCCTCCTGCGGCGGCCCCCGGCGGGGCGTCTGCCGGCACGAACGACGAACGCAGCCCCGAGGCGACTTGCACCCGCCCGTCCGAGTCTACAAGCACGGTGCCGGCGCCCTCGCGCCGGGCGAGCGCCGGGCCCTCCTCCGGCCCAAGGAGAAACACCGAGGTCGAGAGCAGGTCGGCCACCGTCGACGACGGGAAGATGACCGTCGCGCTTTGGAGCGCGTCAGCCGGGTAACCGGTGGCCGGATCCAGCAGGTGGTGGTAGCGCCGGCCCCGGTACATGAAGAACCGCTCGTAGTCGCCGGAGGTCACCACGGCCTGATCGGCCACCTGCAGGACCCCGACGACCGCGTCCGACTGCCGGGGGTGCCGGATCGCCACCCGCCAGCGCCGCCCGTCGGGCCGGGCGCCGAGCGCCACGATGTTCCCTCCTGCGTCGATCAGAGCTGACTTGACCCCGCGGCGGCGAAGCAACTCGCCGGCCTTCTGGGCGGCGTAACCCTTGGCCACCCCGCCCAAGTCGAGCTTCATGCCGGCCAGGGGCAGGTAGATCGTGCGGCGCGCCTCATCGATCACCACCCGCCGGTAGTCCACGAGCCGCCGGGCGGCCTCGATCTCCGCCGGCGAAGGCGGCGCCGTGCGGCCGGCGCCGATTCCCCACAGCCGGACCAGCGGCCCGATGGTCGGCTCGAACTTCCCGTGCGACAGGGCCGCGTAGCGCAGGCTGAGCTGCACCAGCGCCAGCGTCTCCCGGCTGACCTTGACGGGCGCCCGCCCGGCCGCGTCGTTCACGCGGCTGACTTCGCTCCCGGTCCGGTACGCCGAGAGGAGGGCGTCGATGCGCCGGAACTCGGAGAGCGCCGCCTCAGCGTTCTCCTTGGCCTTGGGCCCGTAAACCGTGACCGTGACGACGGTATCCATGACCAGTTCGGAGCTGCGGTAAGAGGCGGCTTGTCGCTCGCGGCCGGCGACGCCCGCCGCCAGGACCACACCGAGCGCCAGCGCGGCCAGCGCCACGAGGAACCTGTTGGGAACCACCGCCGAGCGGCTCACGCCTCACCCTCCCACCCGGTGAACATATCCAACACAAGCCGTAAAAAAAGCGTAGACCTCGCGTGCGGCAGGGTCTACAAAACCAGTTTAGCATTCCGGCGCGGCGCCGGCAAGGGCCACCACGCTGGGGCTCCCCGCCGGGACGGGCGGACGGGAGGCGCACCGCCCCCGCCCGCTCCGGCCCGCTTCAGCCTTGCGCGACCACCCCGGCGCCCGGCGCGGCCGCTCCAGCCGCGGCCGTCGCCACTTCCATCGTCCTCTTGGCCGTCGACCGGTCGGCGATGGCTTTGGTCGGGCACTTGGCCACGCAAATCCCGCAGTCGGTGCAACGGGAAGGGTCGATCCGCGCCAGGTTCTGTTCCAGGGTGATGCACTGCTCCGGGCAGCTCTTGACGCAGATGCCGCAAGCGATGCAGCCGACCTTGCAGACCGGGCGCACCTCCGGCCCCCGGGCCTTGGATGCGCAGGCCACGTAGGTCCCCACCGCCTCCGGCAGAAGGACCAAGAGTTCCCGGGGACAGGCGCTCACGCACTTCCCGCAGGCCGTGCATTTCCGCTCGTCGACCTCGGGCAGTCCAGCGGGGCCGAGGCGCATCGCGCCGAAGGAGCACGCTGCGACGCAGTTGCCGAAGCCGAGGCAGCCATAGCGGCAGCCCTTCGGCCCCCCCTGAACCAGGTCGGCCGCCCGGCAGTCGGCGACACCGGCGTAGGCCGCCCGCTCCACCGCCTGGGAACGCCCGCCCTGGCAGAGCAGTCGCGCCACCCTCCGCTCCGGCAGTTCGCCCACCTCGGCGCCGAGAATGGCCGCCACCTTTCGGGCGACGGCCGCGCCGCCCACCACGCACGCCCCCGCCGGGGCCTGGCCCTTGGCCAGGGCGCCGGCAAGCCCCGCGCAGCCGGGAAAGCCGCAGGCGCCGCAGTTGGCCCCCGGCAGCACCTCGAGCAATTCGTCGACCCGCGGGTCGCTCTCCGTCTTGAAGATCGTCGACGCCACCGCGAGGCCGGTGGCCAGAACGCCGCCGACCGCCCCCATGGCGGCGGTTCCGAGCACGATGATGTTAGCCATCAAGGCCGCCTCCTTCCCTTAGACCGTGATCAGGCCCGAGAAACCCATGAAGGCCAGCGACATCAGCCCAGCGATGATCAGGGCGATGCCGAAGCCTTGGAGCGGCTCCGGGATATCGGCGAACCGGAGTTCAAGCCGGATTCCGGCCATGATCACCAGCGCCATGGTGAACCCGGCCCCCGCCCCCACCGCGAAGACTGCCGACTCGATGAGGCTGTAGCCCTTGATCACGATCAGCAGGGCGAGTCCCAGGATGCAGCAGTTGGTGGTGATGAGCGGGAGGTAGATGCCGAGCGCCCGGTGCAAAGCCGGGGAGGTCTTCAGGATGAACATCTCGACCAGCTGAACCAGCGACGCGATGACCAGGATGAAGATGATCGACTGCAGGAACGGCAGCCCGAACGGGGTCAGGATGTACGTCTGGATGAGCCAGCAGGCCACCGCGGAGAGCGTCAGGACGAAAGTCGTCGCCATGCCCATCGAGAGAGAGTTCTCGATGCTGGTGGAGACGCCGAGGAAGGCGCAGATGCCGAGGAACCGGGTGAGGACGAAGTTGTTGACCAGGATGGCGCCGACGATGATCAGCAGCAGTTTCGCCACTTGCGCTCACCTCCTACACGTGGCAGCAGCCCTGCTGGGCCGCGGCCGTCTCCGCCTGAGCGACGGCGGTCGCCGGCAGCCCCTTGCGCTGGGCCCGCCGGTCAGACCACCTTGCCATGAGGCGCGAAATCCAGTTGGTTGCGCCGAGGAGCAGGCCGAAGGTGAGGAAGCCCCCCGGCGGCATGATCATGACGGTCCACGGCACGTAGCCGGCCGGAAAGACCGGCCGTCCGAACCAGGTGCCGTTGCCGAGGATCTCCCGGATGGAACCCATCACGAGCAGCGCCCAGGTAAAACCGAGGCCCATGCCGATGGCGTCCATGACCGACCGGAGCGGCGGGTTCTTCCCCGCAAACGCCTCGGCCCGCCCCATGATGATGCAGTTCACCACGATGAGCGGGATGAAGATGCCCAGCACCTTGTGGATGTCCGGGAACATCGCCTTGAGGAAGTAGTCGGTGATCGTGACGAAGGTGGAGATGATGACGATGTAGATGGGGATCCGGGCCTTCTGCGGGATGA
Organism: Chitinophagales bacterium; assembly: GCA_050260095.1. Taxonomy (GTDB): domain Bacteria; phylum Bacillota; class UBA5301; order DYFA01; family DYFA01; genus JBLNBQ01. The sequence goes on along the minus strand of JBLNBQ010000116.1, from coordinate 1,814 downwards.
TCGGCCGCAGGAGCGAGATGAACAAGTTCGAGCAGATGAGCACGAACCCGGCGGAGAGCCCCATGGAGACGCCGTTCACCGCTTCGGTCGTCACGGCGAGCGTCGGGCAGGTGCCGATGACGATCCGAAAGGTCGGGTTTTCATTCCACAACCCGTTGACCAGGTCGTTCCAATAGACGCCGAAACCCCTGCGGCTCATGCGCGCCCTCCCTCCTTCTCGTACGCGGCCAGCACCGCTTCGGTCCAGGCTTTGATGCCGCCGGCCACCGCCTTGGAGGAGATGGTCGCCCCGGTGACCGCCTGGACGTCGCTCCCGCTGCGGGAGGCCAGCCACGGGTCGGCCAGATTCTTGCCCTTGAACTGGTCGGTGTACTTGGGCTCCTTGACCTTGGCCCCCAGGCCCGGGGTCTCTTTCTGGTCGAGGACCTTCACCGCCAGAACCCGGCGCGTGCCCGGATCCACCCCGACCATGAGTTGGATCGCGTCGTTGAACCCGGCCGGCTGGGCCACGTAGGCGAGACCCGCGACCTTGCCCGAACCATCCAGGCACCGGTAGACTTCGACCTCGTGCGCCTCCAGCTTGCCCCCGGCCCCCGGCAGAGCGATCTTGACCGTCACCGTGTCGAACCTGGCCGTGCCCGGGACGACCTCGCCCAAGGCCTCCTTGCGCGCCTTGGCCTCGTTCACCCTGATCCGCGGCATGGTGGCCTGATAGGTGTAAGCCAGCGAAGCCCCTGCCACCAGCGAGACGATGGTGAGGATGACGATCAGCCGAACTCCCTCACGCACGGGCTTTCACCTCCCCGAACCGCTTGGGCCAGGTCGCCCGCCCGATCAGCGGGGCGAACCCGTTCATGATGAGGATCGCGTAGGTGACCCCCTCGGGCAGACCGCCGTACAGCCGGATCACCATCAGGATGACGCCGGCGCCGATGCCGAAGAGCCACCGCCCGCCCGGCGTCACAGGAGTGGTCACGTAGTCGGTGGCCATGAAGAAGGCTCCCAGGAGCAGGCCGCCGGCCGTCAGGTGGAAGAGCGGGTTCTGGCCCAGGATCAGCGAGAGCACGGCGACGGTCCCGAGGAAACCCCCCGGGATGCGCCAGTCGATGATCCGCCGGGCGAGCAGGATCGCCGCTCCGATCAGGATCGCGAGCACCGAGGTTTCACCGATCGACCCCAGGTGCGCCCCGAAGAAGAGCCGGCTCAAGGCCGTGCCGACGTGCTGCATCTTCCAGAGCTTGAGCGGGGTGGCGGAGGTGAGCGCGTCGGCGCCCAGCGCCGCCAGGCTCCCCCCCAGGGTGTTCCAGGTCGTCAGGTGCACCGGGAAGGCGGCTGCCAAGAACGCCCGGCCGGCGAGCGCCGGGTTGAACGGGTTGGTCCCCAGGCCGCCGAAGAGCTGCTTGGCCAGGATGATCGCCACCGCCGACCCCAGAACCCCCATCCAGATGGGTAGGGCGGGCGGCAGGCTGAGGGCGAGGAGCAGGCCGGTCACCAGAGCGCTGCAGTCGCTCACCGTGACCGGTTTCTTCCTCAGGGACTGCACCGCGGCCTCCGCCGCCACCGCGGCGAGCATGCAGGCCAACATCAGCCAGAGCGCATGCAGGCCGAAGAAGTAGACTCCGGCCAGGGCGGGCGGGAGGAGCGCCAGCAGCACGGTCCGCATGATCCCCTGGACCGTGTCTTCGCCTGAGATGTGCGGTGAAGACGTAAGAAGGAGTCGTCGCTCGCTCATTGGCCGTCCCCCTATCTGCCGGCCGCCGCCCCGTTTGGGCGGCCCCCCCCGAAGGTGGTGTTAGCCCCCCCGGAAATCGGCA
>JBLNBQ010000115.1:0-17213 GCA_050260095.1 Chitinophagales bacterium | reverse complement strand
AGGCTTTGTTCTGCATACCCTAGCGTTGTCCAGGCTTGAGCGGCTTCTGTTCCCGTGGTCGCTGGCGATGAGGTTTCGACGACTGGTGAAGGCAGACTCATTGGTATTTTTCAACTATCCGCGCTTCGCTGCGCTGCTGCCTCAGGAGATTCATCGAAGCATCGGCGTATTCCATGGTGTGGAATGGGACACAGACCTTTTGTCTTACGTTTGGCGTGAATCCAAGTACAGGTATGGGTTCATCAAAGGCCCATTGATGGGCGCTGCAAAATACATGTTTTTCCGAGGCGTTGTCCCCCATTTGGTGCGACAAGGCATCAGCAAGTTGACAGCTACAGTCAGTGTTGATTCCAATCTCATGATGTACCTTCCCGCCAAGCTCCGGGACAAAGTCAAAGTCATACACAACTATGTTGACACTGGGCTTTTTTCCCCGTCATCAGAGCCTAGATTTGAAGCACCTCTAAGAATACTAGTGCCCCGGAATCTGAACGTTGCCAGGGGCGTTTACATGCTTCCCGAAATCTGCTCCTACCTGCGGCGCTTGGGAGTCCTTGCCCGGTTCACCATAGTAGGTACTGGTCCCGTGTATCCTTACTTGCGGAAACGAATCATGGAACTTGAGGTTGAGGACTGTTTTGTCTTCACCGGCCATGTTGGAGATCGAGCACAGATGTCTGCACTCTATAACGAGTGCGATATCGTCTTGATTCCTTCGGTCTTTTCGGAAGGCACTTCCCTTGCGATGCTCGAAGGCATGGCGAGTGGCAGGCTTGTGGCTGCAACCGACATTGGGGGACTCAAAGAAATCGGTGTGCACGGACGAGAGAAGCTTGTGGTGCAGCCCAATGTCAGGTCAATCGCAGAGGTGATCATGTGGGTCATGGACAACCGGTCCGAGGCTCACGCAATAGCGAAGAGATCTCGCGAGTATTGTCTACAAAACTTTAGCAAGGAGCTGTGGAATCTTAAGTGGAATCGGGTTCTGGACGACGTCTTGGGTTTCAACGGCAGGTGAACGCGACATGAGCCAGACCCGAGTGTCCATAGTGATTCCCTGTAGGAACGAGCAGAAGTATATTCAAGACCTTCTCGAAGCTTTGGATGAGCAAGACTACCAAGATGAACTCGAAGTTGTCATAGTCGACGACCATTCCACTGACGGTACGCGTAGGCTGATTGAGCAATGGGTGAAAGACCATGGTGAAAACAGGCTCCTGGTCCGAGTGATAAGCAACAGTGGCGAAGGCATTCCTGCTGCCCTAAACGAAGGAATAGCTCAGGCTCAGAGCCCTATCATCATTAGAATGGACGCGCATGCAAAGCCTGACGCCAATTACGTCTCCATGTGCCTGGCTGCACTCAAGAAGTCACGAGCTCAGCTGGTAGGCGGGGTATGGCTGATCCGGCCATCTCGAACGACACTGATTGCTCAAGCCATAGCATTGACGGTCAGTCATCCCTTCGGGGCGGGGGACAGTCTGTATAGATATGGGGCGCAGGCGGGGCCTCAAGTTGTGGATACGGTGCCTTTCGGGTGCTTTAAAAAGGCAGTGTGGGATCGTGTCGGCCGATACGACGAGAACCTCAAGGCCAATGAGGACTACGACTTTGCCTACCGGATCCGACGGGCCGGAGGTACGGTTTATTTCGATCCTGCGATTCGGTCAACGTACTATGCGCGTCACAATCTCAGGGCCTTGGGGAGACAGTATTTCCGATACGGCTGGTGGAAAGCCAAGATGCTGCGCAAATGGCCTGAGTCCCTGAGGATCCGTCAGATTATACCCTTGACTTTCACCCTGACGCTCATTACGCTTGCTGGGAGCAGCCTTTTCTATTCGTGGGGTCGATGGGCGTTGAGTCTATTGTTGTCGATTTACCTCCTGGCCATGATTCTTGCCTGTGTGGACATCGGTCTAAGACGCCACGCAGGAGCAAAGGTTGCAGCTTTACCGCTGTGTTTCGTTACGGTTCACCTCTCTTACGGTACAGGTCTTCTTCTTGGATGCTTGTCCAATCTGCAGCGGAACTCATCGTGACCATTAAGAAGGCGCGGACTCTTTCTTGCCGCTTGGACTTGAGATGGTGGGGTTGGCCCGGAATGAGTGACACGGTGGAAAGTCTTGGCGAGCAGGACTTTTTTGGTGCAATGCCCAAACTTTGGCCTACGGAGAATTTCCGGAGGGCGTGCGATGAGATGCGTAGTGACCGGCGGGGCGGGCTTCATCGGGTCTCACCTGGTTGACGCGCTGGTGGGGCGGGGCGATGAAGTCCTCGTTGTCGACGACCTGTCCACGGGCAGGGCGGAAAACTTGAACCCTCGGGCGCGCTTCGTGCACGCCAGCGTCTGTTCGTATGAGGCGCGCCGGGCCATCATGAATTTCCGGCCGGAGGTCGCCTTTCACCTGGCAGCTCAGGCCAGCGTGGGCCGGTCGACGCAGGATCCGGCGAAGGATCTCGAAGTGAACGTCGCGGGAACGCTGAACGTGGCTGTGGCTTGTGCCAAGGCGCACGCGGAGCGGCTGGTGTTTTCCTCGTCGGCGGCGGTGTACGGCAATCCCGTGTCGCTGCCGATCTCCGAAAGCCACCCCACCGAGCCGCTCTCCCCCTATGGCTTGTCGAAGCTCACGGCGGAGAAGTACTTGGGCCTGCTCAGGCTGCAGCACAGTCTGGACACGGTTGTCCTTCGCTACGCCAACGTCTACGGGCCCCGGCAGAGCGCCGAGGGGGAAGCGGGGGTCGTGGCCATCTTCGTCGAACGCGCTAGGCACGAGCGCCCGATCGAAGTGTTCGGCGACGGCCAGCAGACCCGTGACTTTGTGCATGTCTCGGACGTCGTCGCCGCCAACCTGCTGGCGGCCGAACGCGGCGCGCCCGGTCCCCTCAACATCTCCACGGGTGTGGCGACCTCGGTCGCGGCTCTGCACGAGCTGGTCGCGGCTCGGTCGGGGAGGGCGGCCAAGGTGGTTCACCGGCCGCCGCGGCCGGGCGACATCCGGCACAGCACGCTGGACAACTCCCGGGCGCGGGAGGTCTTGGGGTGGGAGCCCCGGATGACGCTGACTGCTGGAATCGCCGACTTCTTCAGCCAGGTCGTCTAGGCACGTCACGGGAACGGAGATGCTGCGCAGTTGAAGTTCAGCGGGATGGCCAAGGCGGCGGGCATGATCGCCGCCTTCACGATACTCAGTAAAGTCTTGGGCTTCGTCCGGGAGGCGTCGTTGGCGGCGGTGTTCGGGGCGACCCGGGCGAGCGACGCTTACCTCATGGGACAGACGATCCCCGGGGTGGTCTTCGCGCTGGTGGGGGCGGCGCTGGGGACGACCTTCATCCCGGTCTACGCCCAAATCCGGCAGGAGCGGGGCAGGGAAGGCGCCCACGCCATGGCCGACTCCGTCATCACCGCCACCGGGCTCATCGCCTTGGCCGTCATCGCTTTCGGCAAGGCGGCGGCGCCCTGGCTCACCCGTCTGGTGGCCCCCGGGTTCCGGGGCGAAGTCTATACCCTGACCGTGCACCTGACGCGAGTGCTTTTCCCCATGGTCGCCTTCCAGGGCGTGAGCGGGCTGCTCGTCGGCATGTTGCAGACCGAGGGCGACTTCCTGGCGCCGGCGGCCATCGGGCTCTTGTTCAACGTGCTCATCATCACTTCCACGCTGGTCTTCGGGCCCCGGTACGGGATCGGGGCGGTGGCGGTCGGGACGGTGGCCGCGGCGTTGTCGCAGGTCTTGCTTCAGGGGCCGTCCCTGATGAGGCTGGGCTATCGCTGGCGCCCCAGGCTGGATCTGCGGGAACCGGGGCTGCGGCGGATCGCGGCGCTGGCGGTGCCGGTGCTCGTGGGGACGTCGGTCGGGCAGCTCAACGCGGTGATCGACCGGATGCTGGCTTCCGGCCTGGCCGAGGGGAGCGTCGCGGCGCTCAACTACGCCAACAAGCTCATGCAACTGGTGCCGTCCGTCCTGGGCACGGCGATCGTGACGGTCATGTACCCGGCGTTTGCCAAGCTGTCGGCGGCGCAGGAGTGGGACCGCTACACCGCCTCCTTCGCCCAAGCGGTGAAAGTCATCAATTACGTCATGGTGCCCGTGACGGCCGGCATGATGGTGTTGAGCGGTCCCCTCGTCCAGCTCGCTTTCGGCCGGGGGGCTTTCGGGGCGGGCGCGACGTCCGCCACCTCCGTGGCCCTCTTGTTCTACGCCCTCTCAGTTCCAGTCCTGAGCCTCCGCGACCTGGCGAGCCGGGCCTTCTACGCCTTCCAGGACACAATGGCTCCGATGGCCACTGGGATGCTCGCGGTCGGACTGAACATCGTCTTGAACCTGGCTTTGGTCGGACCGATGAAGCACGGGGGCCTCGCTTTGGCCACTTCGCTCGCGGCGCTCTTTACCACCGCCCTCCTGCTCTTGGCGTTGCGCGGACGGCTGAAAGCGGCCAGCGGTGGCCGGGCGGGCGGTATCCGCGGCCGGGAGATCGTCGGTTCCCTTTGGCGGGTGACTTTGGCCGCCATTCTCATGGCCGGCGCGGTGTGGGCGGTGTACGGGCTCCTGCAGGGATGGGCGCCAGGTTCAGGAGTGATCGCCCAGTCTGTACGGCTGTTTGGGGCGGTCGGGGCGGGGGTCTTGGTCTACGCCGGGCTGACCCTGGCCTTGGGGGTGCCCGAGGCTTGGCTGGCGCTCGAGACCGGCCGGTCGGTGGTGACCAAGAGCTGGGCCAAGGCGAAGGCGTTGGTGGCCCGATGAGGGAGCTTTTGCGCCGCGCCTGGCCCTGGGCGGGCTGGCGGGCCGGGTTGGCCTGGACGTTGGCGGTGGGTGTGGCCGTGCTGGACGAATGGGTGCAAGGCCGGATCCCGTGGCGCACCGAGCTGGTCTCGGACGTGTTCCTGGACGTCGGGGCGGCGGCGCTGGCGATCGGCCTGGTGGCGTTGAGGCGGGAAACACGGCGGCTCGGGGAGCGGATGCGCTGATGCGTGGGCGGCTGGCATGGGACAGAGCCGGCAGGAAGCCTCTGTGGACTCGGTTGGCTCTGCGCTCGTGGTTTGCGGTGGGCTTGTGCGCTCTTCTTGGTGGGACGGCGCACGCGGCTCCGCTCGACCTGACGGTCCGCCTCTCAGCGCCCGACACCGTCTGGGATTCGATGAGTCAGGAGGTCTCGCTGGCCGCCTCTCTCCCGGATGGGTGGAGGCTGACCCTGCAAGGTCAGGACCGCACTGCACCAGGGCTGCGCTATGCCGGGCTCAGCGCTGCCTCCCTCGCCAAGACGTGGCAGTTGAGTGGGGTCGACAGATCCGCCAGCGTCCTGGTGGGTCGTTCTGCAACCAACTGGAGCCTGTGGCAGGGCGACTCGGTGGTGCTTTCGGGTCGCGCCCCGGGCTCGGAGCAGCTGGCCTACACCTACCACCAGGGGCCAGTCGATTTTGACAAGATCATAGGCCGCCTTTCTGGAGGCGACCGGTACCTCCTGGCGCAACGCTTGACTGTTCGCCAAGGCGGGTTCACCGGCAGTGTGGGCGAGGTGGCCATCTCTGACGGGGCGTTCGCTTCCCGGCTCTCTACGCTGCTTCCTTGGCCTTCTTATCTCACCCAGTGGGTCGGGCTGCAATCTGGTACCGTCGACAACGACCGGATCAACGACAATGTCTTTGTGCAGGCTCAGTACCGTTCTTCACGCGGGCTGCTGCTCGGCGGGGAGTTCTTCGCAGATGATATGCCCGGCACCTCACATGATCGCCAACCCTTCCAGGTCGCGGGTCTCCTGCGCTGCGAAATCCCTTTTCAAGGCGACCACCGCCTCGCGCTGCAGTACGCCCGGGTCAACAACTTTACTTACGGGTTTCAGGCGTCCGACGGGCGGTATTCGAACTATGACTATGTTTTGGGCTGGCCGGCCGGGCCGGACAGTGACGACCTGCAGCTCATCTGGACGTTTCCCCGCACGCGTTTTGGACTCGCCGGTCTGGGAGTCAGCAGGCAGCGACACGGAGAGGGAACGGTCGCCGATGTCTGGGAAACGGCTGGCTATGCGGCCACTGAGGACCGCCAATTTCTAAGTGGCGTCGTCGAAGAAAGCACGACGGTTTTTGCCCTCGCCACCTATGCCCTTGGCGATGTCTCCGCGCTACGGGTCAGAGTCGGGCTCGGCTCCGTGCGGAACTTTCGCCACGTTCCCGGGTCAAACACGCTGCGTCCCGAGTTGTCCGTCGAGTTGAGCCACCGCTTTGGCCAGTGATCGCGGGTCGCGCCACGCCCGGCCGGGTCACGGGCTGAAGACCGAGTCAGAAAGCCCGGTGTTCACCTGGAGGCCGGAGAGCGTGGCTTGGAAGACGATTTTCTCCGCGAGGTCAAGGCTCGCGAGAAGTGGCCCGAGACCGAGGGCCGGCAGGAGGTCGAACAGAAGCAGCCCGCCTTCGCCGCTCAGTTCGGCCGGAACCCAGGCGTGCTCAGCAGCGCCTTTGACGTACCGGGCGCGCAGGCGGGTTCGCCCGGCTTTGGGCAGGGACATGTCCGCCTGCACGATCAACCAGCTTGCCTCCGAGATCCAGAAACGCATCTGCAATCGCTCTGCTTGAGGGTCGGAGGGGACGACGTCCACGATCCACGTTACGTCTTGGCCGAGGATCTCATGGCCAGCCAGAGTGAGGGCGTATTTGCCTGTGGTGAACTCCAGGGGATCAGGGAAGAGGAACGGGTGGCGGGGGAGCAAGGACATGCCCCCGATCTGCACTTTCACTTTGTTAGGGCGTTTGCTGTACAGCCGCCCCGTGACGGTCGGCAGCGGGATCCCGGCCACCTTGGTCTCGAGGGTGACCGTGGCGGTGAAATCCGCGAGACCGCTCTGGGCCTCCAGCATGCGGCGCACGATCTCGGCCGCCGTGGGCGGCTCTTCGGTCGCGCACGCCCGCAGGGTCGGGCCAGCCACCAAGCCGAGAAGCAGGGCCAAGACGAGACGGGTCTTGCTGTGGCGGCTTAACATGCGTTAGGGATTCTGCGGCGCCACCGCCATCCCTTCCTCACCCGCTTTTCACCGCGATCATGCTTTTCTGGACCTTTTGGCGGGTGACTTTGGCTTGCGCCCTCATGGCTGGAGTAGCGTGGGCGACGTACACCGGGTTCACGCTGGCCTTGGGGGTGCCGGAGGCACGGCTAGCCCTGGAGACTGGTTGGGCGGTGATGACCAGGGGGTGGATGAAGGTACGGGGCTTGGCGCGATCGCGAGTCAGCGGACAACCGCAGGAGTCCTGACTTCATCCTGTGCGGAACCGCTCTTCTGGGTGCTCGACGAAGGCACTTCGAGTACCAGACGAAGGGCGACCACGAGGAGGAGTTCTACATCCTGGCCCGCCGGCGGCAGACGTGAAACGGTCCAGCCCATTCCTCCGGCGCCGCCTCGTCTTGACGCCTGCTGGCAGGCTCTGGTATAGTACGGGCATAAGCGGCGATGCGAGGGAAGAGTACGCCCGCGGTAGACCGGGAGCAGAGAGCCGGGCGAGGTGAAAGCCGGCCCCGGGGAGGCGCGCCGAACATGGCCCTCAAGCCGCCGGGGTGAACCGGAAGAGCCAAAGAACTTCCGCAGTAGCTCCGGCCGGGTGCTCCCGTTACAGAGCAGCTTCAAGGCTCGGCAGGCGGGTGGGAGACGGCCGTCCACCTGACGAGCGAATCAAGGGTGGTACCGCGACTGACCCTCGCCCCTTCGCCGGGCGGGGGCTCCTTTTTTTGGAGAGACTATCCTTTCATGGGGGGTTGCGATATGGCTAACGGCAAGTTCTACCTCACGACGCCCATCTACTACCCGAGCGACAAGCTGCACATCGGCCACGCCTACACCACGGTCGCCTGCGACGCCTTCGCCCGTTACCACCGGATGGCCGGCGACGACGTCCTCTTCCTCACCGGCACCGACGAGCACGGCCAGAAGATCCAGCGCCGGGCGGCCGCCAAGGGGGTGACGCCGCAGGAGTTCGTCGACGGGATCGTGGCGAGCATCAAAGACCTCTGGCAGCGGCTGAACATTTCCTACGACGACTTCGTGCGCACGACCGAGCCGCGCCACCATCACGCGGTCCAGGAGATCTTCCGCCGGATCTACGCCAAGGGCGACATCTACAAGTCCGAGTACGAGGGATGGTACTGCACCCCTTGCGAGACCTTCTGGCTCGAGCGCCAGTTGGTCGAGGGCAAGTGCCCCAACCCCGAGTGCCGCCGCGAGGTCGAACTCACCCGGGAGGAGTCGTACTTCTTCCGCATGAGCAAGTACGCCGACCGGTGGATGCAGTTCATCGCCGAGAACCCCGACTTCATCCAGCCGGCCAGCCGTCGCAACGAGATGATCAAGTTCGTGGAGCAGGGCCTGGCGGATCTCTGCATCTCCCGGACCACCTTCGACTGGGGTATCCCGGTGCCCATCGAGGAACCGGCCCGGGAGGACGGGAAGCCGCCCGCCAAGCACGTCATCTACGTCTGGTTCGACGCCCTCACCAACTACCTGACCGGCTGCGGCTGGCCCGACCTCGACCCCGCGAAGTTCGAGAAGTTCTGGCCCTGCGACGTCCACGTGGTCGGCAAGGAGATCGTCCGGTTCCACACCGTCATCTGGCCGATCATGCTGATGGCGGCCGACCTTCCGCTGCCGAAGAAGGTCTTCGGCCACGGCTGGCTGGTGCTCGAGGGCGACAAGATGTCCAAATCCAAGGGGAACGTGGTCGACCCGGTGGTCCTGTGCGACAAGTACTCGGCCGACGCCGTGCGCTACTTCCTCTGCCGGGATGTCATCTTCGGGCAGGACGGGAACTACTCTGAACTGGCTCTCGCCCAGCGGATCAACTCCGATCTGGCCAACGACCTGGGGAACCTCATCCACCGGACGCAGGCCATGAACGAGAAGTACTGCGGGGGACGGATCCCGCAGGAGGTCGCCCTTCCCGAGGACGACGCGGTGGGAAGGCTCGTGGCCGAGCTGAAGGTCCTGGCCGCCGGCACGGTGGTGGAATACCGGAAGCAAATGGAGGCGCTGACGCCCACCGAGGCGCTGGCGGCCGTCTGGCGGCTGATCGGCCGGGCCAACAAGTTCATCGACGAGACGGCTCCCTGGAGTCTGGCCAAGGATGCGTCGGCCGAGGGCCAGGACCGCGTGAAAGCCGTCATGCGGAGCCTGGCGGAGGTCATCCGGATCACCGCTTACCTGATTTACCCGGTGATGCCGGTGACGGCGGGCAAGATCTGGGACCAACTCGGCCTCGCCGACCGGGGACCCATCGCGGACCAGCACCTGGACGATGCGGTCTGGGGTCGCCTGCCCTCCGGGGTGACGTTCCGAAAGGCGGCACCGCTCTTCCCGCGGCTCGACCTGGACGCGCTGGCGGCCAAAGGCGATGAGCCTGCCGAAGGGGCGCCCGCCGCGGCCGCGCCGGCGTCGCCCGCCAAACCGGCGGCCACTCCGTCCGCCCCTGCCGCTCCTGCCGAGGCGGGCGGCGGGGAGTTGCTCGACATCGCCGACTTCGCCAAACTCGACCTGCGCGTCGCCCGGGTGCTCCAGGCGGAGCGCATCGCGGGGGCCGACAAGCTTCTGAAGTTGCAGGTCGACCTGGGAACCGAGAAGCGGCAGATCGTGGCCGGCATTGCCCTCCACTACCAGCCCGAAGAACTGGTGGGCAAGGAGATCGTGGTGGTGGCCAACCTGAAACCAGCCAAGCTCCGGGGCGAATTGTCGCAGGGGATGCTGCTGGCGGCCTCGACGCCCGACCACGCCACCCTGGGGCTGGTCTCGCCGGAGCGGCCCGTGCCGCCCGGGAGCAAGGTGAAGTGACCGGCGCCCCGACGGGATCAGCTCCGGCCGGCGCGGAGCCGGTGCTCTGCGACACCCACGCGCACCTGGCTTACGAGGACTTCGCCGCCGACCTGGAGGAAGTGCTGGCGCGGGCCCGAACGGCCGGGGTCAGGCAGATTCTGAATGTCGGTTGGGACCTCGACTCCTCTGCCGCGGTGGCGGCCGCCGCCAAACCGGCGGAGGGGCTCTACGCCGCCGTGGGCGTCCACCCCCACGAGGCGGCGAAGGCGCCCGGGGACTATCTGGACAGGCTCGCCGCCTTGGCCCGGCTGCCGGGCGTGGTCGCGCTGGGGGAGATCGGGCTCGACTACCACTACGATTTCGCGCCTCGCGAGGTGCAGCAGCGGCTCTTCGCCGAGCAGTTGGCGCTGGCCGCGGACTTGGGGCTTCCCGTGCTGGTCCACGACCGGGAGGCTCACGCCGATTCGCTGGCGGCGCTCGCGCCGCGAGGACAGGTTCGCGGCATCATGCACTGCTACTCGGGGAGCCTCGAGATGGCCTCCGACTTCCTGAGCCTCGGCTTGCTGCTCGGGATCGGCGGGCCGCTCACCTTCAAGAACGCCCGGCGGGTGCTTGAGGTGGTCGAAGGGGTGCCCCGCACGGCGGTGGTGCTGGAGACGGACTGCCCGTACCTCGCGCCGGTCCCGTTCCGAGGGAAGCGGAATGAGCCGGCGTACGTCCGGCAGGTGGCGGAGGTGCTCGCCGCCCGCTGGGGAGTGACCCTGGCGGAGGCGGCCGCGACGACCACCGCCAACGCGCGCCGCGCCCTGGGCTGGGCGGCGGAAGAAGCGCGTTAGGGCTGCGGGAGGGGGGATTCTCGTGTGGCCGAACGACCTTTGGGCCATCCCGTTCAACCTCGTCTATTTCGGGCTTGCCTTGTGGCTGGCCGACGAAATCCGGCGCCACGTGCGCCCGGCCGCCCGGGTCAGCGGCAGCCTGCCGCGCCTCTTCCTGGCAGCTTTCATCGTCCCCTCGCTGAGCTTCTTCTCTCACTGGCAGGTCGCCATCCTCGTTCCCGCCGCGCTCGCCATCGCCCTCTACCTGGCGCTGAGCCGGGCCGGCCGCCGGCTCGGTCCCGCGACCCCGCATCCCGCCCGGGCCATGCTGTGGTTCCTGGCTGCTTACGTCCTGCTCGTGGCGGTCTTCTGGCGACCGGAGTTGCGCTATGTGGCCGCCGCGGGCATGTTGGGCGGAACCGCTTTGATGCTGGGCGGCGAGGTCGGGGATGCTTTCTGGGGGCATACGCCTTACCGTCTCTTCGGCCGTAAGGCCACGCTGGAAGGTGACCTCACTGCTCTGGTTTCGGGGGCTGCGGGGCTTTTTCTCAGCCTGGTGTGCCTGTCCGACCTGACCTTCGTCCAGGCGTTGCTCCTTGGTGCGCTGGCCACCTTGGCTGGCGGCCTGGTCCGGCTGGTCGCGCCCGGATCATCCGGTCATCTGCTGGTGCCGGTCGTGACGGCGCTCTCCCTCTTCGGGCTCTCTCGCGGGGGCGTCGACGCCCTGCTCCTCACCCGCCTGTTGTGGGGTGTGATCTTCTCGGGCGCCATCGCGGTGGCCGGGCTGCGGTGGCGGGCGCTCACCCGGGAAGGCGCTGCCGCCGCGGTTGGCGTCGGCACGGCGGTCCTGGCCTTCGGGGGGTGGGGCTGGGCTGTCCCCTTGGTCGTCTTCTTCGTCACGTCGAGTCTCCTGACCCATTTCAAGGCGGCCCGGAAAGAGGCGGCCAAGCTGATGGGCAGCAAGGAGGGGCCGCGGGACGCCTCCCAGGTGCTCGCCAACGGCCTGGTCGCCGCGTTCGCCGCAGCGCTCACCCTCTTCTTCCCGCACCAGGCCGTTCTGATCTTCCTGGTCTTCCTGGGGGCGGTGGCCGAGGCGGCCGCCGACACCTGGGCGACCGAACTGGGCATGCTCTCCAAGGCCCAGCCACGGCTCATCACGACGGGCCGCCGCTGCCCGGCCGGCACCTCGGGCGGGGTCACCGCCGCCGGGCTGTTGGCCGCCGCCGCCGGGGCGCTAGTCATCGGGGCCACCGGCGCGGTGCTCACCTGGCCGGCCACCTGGGCGAAAGCCCTCATCCCGGCAGCCGGCGGACTGGTGGGCGCCCTCTGCGACAGCCTGCTCGGCGCCACCTTGCAAGCCAGCTACTATTGCCCAGCCTGTCACGTGCCGACGGAGAGCCGGACTCATCGCTGCGGGGCCAAGACCGTTCCCCGCAAAGGTCTTCCGTGGCTGGACAACGATGCGGTGAACCTGGCCGGGACGCTGGCCGGCGCCCTTGGCTCGCTCGGTCTGGCCCTCTGGCTGAGAATCTGACCTTGACCCTCTTGACCCTTATGTAAAATAATGGTATCGTATACCTTGCCAGCGTCCTTTTGGCCCCCGGGCACCAGCCGGACGACGAAAGGAGCTGGCGCTTTTTATGGCGGAAAGAGAAAGAGCGAACACGGAAGCCGCCTTGCGGGAGACCGCCCTGACGCTCCGCAAGGCCTGGCAGCGCCGGGGGGGCGACGGAAACCTGCTCAACCTGCGGCGGGGCAAGGAAGAGGTGACGCTTGACCTGAGCAACCCCGAGGGGCGGTTCACCCTCCTGCTGCTTGCCATCCTCCTGGCGGCCAAGGTGCAGGAGGCGGCCGCGCTCAAAGCGCTGGGGACGCTGGCCGAGCGGGGCCTGACCCAGCGGGAACGCCTGGCGGCCCGGGCCAAGGCCGACGAAGAAGCGGTGCTCGAAGTGCTCCAGCAGCATTACCGGGCGCTGGCCAACAAGGCGCAGAAGGCGGCTGCCCTCTTCGGGGCTGCCGAGCGGATCACGGTCAAGTACGGGGGCGACCTGCTCAACGTGCGTGAGCCGGGCCAACCCTGGCAGGCGACGCTGCAGGCGCTGCAGGAGTTCCCCCACCTCAAATCCCGCGCCTTCTGGCTCTGCCGGGAGATGGCCCGGCACGGTCTCTGGCCCGACCTGGAGCCGCAGGCGTGCAGCGCGGTAGACGCGCCGGTCAAGCTCGCCCTGTGGCGCCTCGGGTACGTCGGCCACGACGCGGCTTTCCTCCGCGAGATCCCGGCCGCCGAATGCCTCAAGGCGGTGGACCGTTTCTTCTCCGGCGACACCCTTCCCCTTTTCTACCAGGGGGAAAATCTGTGCCGGCGCGGTCAGCCCCGGCTTTGCCTTGAGGAATGCCGGGTGGCCCGTTTTTGCCTGCGGCCGCGGCAGCGGGCGAATACCGAACAACCTTTCGGCTTGTCCACAGGCACCTGTGGATAGTGTGGATGAAATGGCGAAACCTCGTCCGGTACGGTTCCGCGGGCTGCCTGGGGTGTGAACAAGGAGGGGGATAACCCCATAAGGCCAGCTAGAGAAGGTCATCTGGCAGAGCCTGGACAATTGACCAAGCGGAGTGGAGAGTCCCCGGAAAACCGGGGAAAACCGTCCCGGCTTCCCGAAAACCGCCCTTACCCAAGTTTACACGCTGACACAAGATATAGTATGATGGACACGCTGTCTGCACCAGATATTGTGCCTGGTAACAGCTAGAGAAGAGTGAAGAGCGCCATGGGGCTGGAACTGTCGAAGAATGCCATCAGCGTTTTGGAAAAGCGCTATCTGAAGAAACAGAACGGACGCGCTTGCGAAACGCCCGAGGACATGTTCCGCCGGGTAGCCTGGAATATCGCGGAGGTCGAACACACCGTCTACGGCAAGAGCGCCGAGGAGGCCGACCGGCTCGCCCAGCAGTTCTATGACTTCATGACCCGCCTGGAGTTCGTCCCCAACTCGCCGACGCTGATGAACGCGGGGCGGGACCTCCAGCAGCTGGCCGCCTGTTTCGTGCTGCCGGTGGAAGACTCCATGGCTGGCATCTTCGATTCGATCAAGTACGCGGCGATGATCCACCAGTCGGGCGGCGGCACCGGCTTCAGCTTCTCCCGGCTGCGCCCGAAGAACGACGAGGTGCGCACGACCGGAGGCGTCGCCTCGGGGCCGATCTCGTTCATGAAGGTGTTCAACGCGGCGACCGATGCCGTGAAGCAGGGCGGCACCCGTCGGGGGGCCAATATGGGCATCCTCCGGGTCGACCACCCAGACATCCTCGAGTTCATCACCGCCAAAGAGAAGAACAACGACCTCACCAACTTCAACATTTCGGTGGCCGTGACGGACCGCTTCATGGAAGCTCTGGCCAACGACGGGGAGTACGAGTTGATCAACCCGCGCAACGGTCAGGTGGTGAAGACGCTCCGGGCCAAGGAGGTCTTCGACCTGATCGTGGAGGGCGCCTGGAAGAACGGGGAGCCGGGCATCGTCTTCATCGACCGGATCAACGAGCACAACCCCACGCCCAACCTGGGCGCCATCGAGAGCACCAATCCTTGCGTGGTGGGCGATGCCTTGGTCTCCACCGGCGAGGGACTAGTGCGCATGGAGCGACTCGTCGCCGACGTGGCCGACCAGGAAGTCTGGGTGGCCACCGACGATCGGGTGCTGGGCCTGTCCCTCTTCCGGAACGGGACCGACCAGGCGGCGGCCGCGGGCGAGGGAGTGACTTTCCATCCCGTGGCGCGCGCCTTCCGCAGCGGGGTCAAACCCGTGGTGCGCGTCACGACCGAATCCGGCTACGCGCTTGAAGTCACTCCCGATCACAAGATCATGACCACTCTGGGTTGGGTTCCGGCAGCTCAACTCAAGCCCGGCTATCACTCGGTGCTGCTGCAGTCGGGGGCGAGCGACTTCCCGGAGGCGGCCAAGCTGCCCTTCGAGCCGGAGCGGGAGCACCTTGGCCGGAACGGCCGGTCGTACCGGCTCAACCTTCCGGAGGAGTGGAGCGAGGAACTGGGGTTGGTCCTGGGTTGGCTGGTCGGCGATGGCTGGCTCCGCGAGGGGGACCGAAACTGCCGGGTCGGGTTCACGTTCGCCGAGGCCGACCGGGAAGCGCTCGACCTGGTTGTCCCCGCCGTCAACCGCTGGTACGGGAGGGACGTGGCCTCCGTACGGCGCGCCAACGGAGTTGTCCATCACTCTTACCACAGCCATTACCTCGTGGAGTTCTTCCGCCGCCTGGGCGTTCGGGGGGTCAAGGCCGCCGAGAAGCGGGTTCCGGAAGCCCTCTATACGGCCTCCCGGGGAGCGGTCCGCGGGTTCCTCCGCGCGCTCTTCACCGCCGACGGCACCCTGGCGGTCACGCCCAACCAGACGGCCTATGCCAGCCTGACGGCCAAGTCACCGGCGTTGCTCGGCGACGTGCAGCGGCTCCTTTTGGCGCTGGGCATCAAGAGCCGGATCCACGACCGGTCAAGATCCCCCCGCACCGGCTTTGAGTACCAGACCGTCGCCGGAGAGAAACGCTGCCACGAGCGCGACGGGGTGCTCTACGAGCTGCAGGTCAGCCGGGAGGATCTCGGGGTCTTCCTCGACGAGGTAGGGTTCATCGGCGCGAAGCATGCAGGGAAGATCGCCGCGCTGAAGGGCCGGCGGCGCGGGTTCTACGCCCGGGCCTTTGCCGACCGGGTGGCCGCCGTGACTCCGGTGGGAGAGCGCGAGGTCTACGATCTGACCGAACCGGTGACGCACTCGTTTGTCGCCAACGGCGTCGTCGTCTCCAACTGCGGCGAGCAGCCCCTCCTGCCCTACGAAGCCTGCAACCTCGGTTCCATCAACCTGGCCAAGATGGTCGAGCAGGTGGGCGACCGGGCCGAGGTCGACTATGAACGCCTTGACCGGGTGGTCCGCCTGGCGGTGCGCTTCCTCGACGACGTGATCGATGCGAGCAAGTACCCCCTGCCCGTGATCGACGAGATGGTCAAGTCCAACCGGAAGATCGGCTTGGGCGTCATGGGGTTCGCCGATTTCCTGATCAAGCTGGGCGTGCGCTACGATAGCGACGCGGCGGTGAAGCTGGCCGAAGAGGTCATGGGCTTCATCCAGAAGACCGCCCACGACGCCTCCGCCGACTTGGCCGAGGAGCGGGGCGCTTTCCCCAATTTCAAGGGGAGCGCGCTCGACGTGCCGGGCGAGCGCCCGCGCCGCAACGCGACCTGCACGACCATCGCCCCGACCGGCACGATCAGCATCATCGCGGGGTGTTCGTCAGGGATCGAGCCGCTCTTCGCGGTCTGTTTCGTCCGCAACGTCCTCGACAACCAAAAGCTGGTCGAGGTGAACCCGCTCTTCGAGGAGATCGCCCGGCGGGAAGGGTTCTACACGCCGCAGCTGATGGAGAAGATCGCCGAGCATGGATCGCTCGAAGAGGTGGAAGAGGTGCCCGAGCGGTATCGCCGTCTCTTCGTCACGGCCCACCAGATCACGCCGGAGTGGCACATCAATCTGCAAGCGGCCTTCCAGCGGTTCACCGACAACGCCGTCTCCAAGACCATCAACTTCTCGCACGAGGCGAGCCGGGAAGACGTCGCGCAGTCTTACCTGATGGCGTACCGGAAGGGCTGCAAGGGCGTCACCGTCTACCGCGACGGGAGCCGGGAAGAGCAGGTACTGACCGCCGGGACGAAGGTCAAGGAAGTCACGAGCGTTCCTGAACCGGTGGCGGCGGCGGCTCCGGCGCCGTCTGCAGCCAGCCCAACCTACCCGACCCAGATCGTGCCGCGGCCCCGCCCGCAGGTGACCACCGGCACCACGGAAAAGGTGCAGGTCGGCTGCGGCAACCTCTACGTCAGCGTCAACGCCGACGAATACGGCATCTGCGAGGTCTTCACCAACACCGGGCGGGAAGGCGGCTGCGCGTCCCAGTCGGAGGCGACCAGCCGGCTCATCTCCATCGCTCTCCGCTCGGGCATCAGCGTGGAAACCATCTACGAGCAGTTGCGCGGCATCCGGTGTCCGGCCTGCCTGCGCCGGCCGGGCGTCCACGTGACCTCCTGCCCCGATGCGATCTCCAAGGCGATCAAGAAGTACGTGGAGCGCAACGGCGGGAGCTTCCAGCCGGGCCTGCCCTTCGGCAAGCTCCCCGGCGCCGGCCTGGCCTCCGCCATCAGGGCCGAACAGGAAGCGGCGGCGCAGAAGGCGGCTGCTGCCCAGCCCGCGCCCAAGTGCCAGGATTCCACCGGCGAGGGCCCGGCGGGTCCGCCGCCGGCGGCGGCGGAAGTCGCGGCCAGCGGGGACGGGTTCCATGAGTCGCTCAAGCAGAATCGCTGCCCCGAGTGCGGCCAGCCGCTCAACCACGAGTCAGGGTGCATCGTCTGCGTCTCTTGCGGCTACTCGAAGTGTGGTTGAGAGGAAAACCGCTGGTCTAAGAAATAGAATCCGGGCAACGCAACGCGACGGGGGGCGGCGCCGTTGTCCGGAAAAGTCGAAGAGATTGCTGGTCTGAACGTGGCGGTGTGGGTTGTGGCCCCACCCCCATCCGCGTGTGCCGAGGGGGGGGGGGGGGTGGGGTGACCCGGGCTGG
>JBLNBQ010000114.1:0-4774 GCA_050260095.1 Chitinophagales bacterium | reverse complement strand
GATCTCGGAAGAACTGGCCACGTGGCCGCCAGAGGAGGCGGACGCCATCGAACGGGGCCTTGCCGCCTTGAACCGCCTGCTCGCCGAGTGCCTCGCCGAACGGTAGCACCACCATCTTTCGCCTTTGGCTGCACCAACTGTCCCACCACTGGAGGTATTGAACTTGGACCAGGCCCAGGTATCCCAGCGTCGACGACTCCTCATCACCGCCGCCATGATGGTCGGCATGCTCATCGCCGGACTCGACCAGACCATCGTCGACACCGCCTTCCCGAAGATGATCTCCCAGCTCGGCGGCGTCTCCTACTTCACGTGGGTCATCACCGCCTACCTGCTCACCTCGACTTCAGTCGTGCCCGTCGTGGACAAGCTCTCCGACCTCTACGGGCGGAAGCTCTTCTGGAACCTCGGCATCTCGCTCTTCGTCGGGGCATCGGTGCTCTGCGGCACCGCGACCTCGATGACCCAGCTCATCATCTATCGCGCCATCCAGGGTCTCGGCGGCGGCATGATCATGCCGATCAGCCAGACCATCATCGGCGACATCTACACCGGCGAGCAGCGGGCGAAGATGCAGGGCGTCTTCAGCGGCGTCTGGGGGCTCGCCTCCGCCATCGGCCCGCTGGTCGGCGGCTTCATCGTCGACCACTGGCACTGGCGCTACATCTTCCTGCTGAACCTGCCGACCGGCCTTCTGGCGCTGGCTCTCTCCGCCCGGGCTCTGACCGGCGGGGCGACCAACCTGGGCCGCAAGATCGACTGGGCCGGCTCTTTCCTCTCGATCGTGGGCGTGAGCGCCCTGCTCATGGCCCTGCAGACCGGCGGCAACGAGTGGGCGTGGAACAGCTGGCAGAGCCTTTCGCTCTTCGCCGGCAGCGCGCTCTTCCTGACCCTCTTCGTCATCAACGAAGTGCGGGCCCCCGAACCCATCCTCGACCTGCGGCTGCTCGGCAACCGGGTCTTCGCCACCTTCTCGGTGGTGAGCTTCGTGCTCGGCTGCGGCATGTTCGGCGCCATCGTCTTCTTCCCCTGGTTCATCCAGGGCGTGGTCGGCGTCAGCGCCACCCGCTCCGGAACCATCATGGTCCCGATGACCCTCTCGATGGTGCTCGGCTCCTTCCTCGGCGGGCAGCTGGCCCGGCGCATCGCCTACCGTTGGCAGGTGAGCGGCGGGCTGGCCATCGTGGCCACCGGCTTTGCGCTGGCCGGGCGGTTCTCCCCGGCGACCACCGTCTGGCAGGCCCGGGGGACGATCATGGTACTGGGCTTCGGCATGGGTCTCGTGATGCCGCTCATCACCCTCGGCGTGCAGCAGGCCTTCGGCCGGCAGCTCCGCGGCGTGGTGACCTCCACGACGGCCTTCTTCCGCAGCGTGGGTGCGGTGGTCGGCGTGACGGTCTTCGGGCTCATCTTCAACCGGGAGATGACGGCCCAGTACAACCTCCACCTGGCGCCCAGGCTTGCTGCCGCTCCGCCGCAGCTGGCGGCTAAGTTCCACGAGTTCGCCGCCAAGCCGTCGAACCTGGTGCAGCTGCTCCTCCAGAAGCAGCTCCAGCAGTTCATACCGGCGCCGGTGCGGGCGATGGTCCTGGACACCATCAAGACCATGATGTCGGCCGCCATCCACCCCGTCTTCCGGACCTCCCTTCTGGTCATCCTGACCGCCATCGCGATTGCCCAGTTCCTGGGGCGCGAGAGCCTGTCCCGGCAGATCGCCCGGCAGGCAGAACGCGGGGTTGCAGAACTGGCGGACACCGAGGGACCCGAGGGGGCTCTGGAGATGGCTGGACTGATGGAGTGAGGTCTGTCTCGCTTCCGCCAAACCGGGTGAACAGAGAGGCTGCCGAAAGGCGGCCTCTTTTTGCGGGCCAAAGAGCCGGTACGGCGGAGTCAATCTGGAGTTCCTCCTCATCTAATGTGGCAGAATGGCTGTCCGCCTTCACGGCGGAAGAGACACCGGGGGCCGGGTGCGCCGACCCGTGGGAAAGGAGGGACGTTGGTTGCTCGAGATCATCAAGTACCTCTCCTTGTTGATCAGACTTCTTCCAGAGATTTTGAGCGCCGTCAGAAGTGTGGAGGCGCTGATCACCGGGGCCAAGCAGGGGCAACTGAAGAAGGAACTGGTCATGGGGCTCATCAGCGCGGCCCTGGACATCGGTGATGACTTCGTGTCCTTCGACAAGGCTAAGGCGCTGGCCGTGGCGAGCGCCCTGATCGACAACATCGTCGCGGCGTTGCACCTTGTCGGGGAGTTCAAGCATGGAACACCTGCGCCGGAGCCGCGGGCCACTGCGTAGTCTGGCGGACGGGGCTCCGCAAGGCCGCCCACCTGGAATCAGGCGGGGCGGCCTGCCGCTTTCAGCAGCAGCCAATCCCTCCTGGGCCTGGAAGCTACGGCAGCACTTCCCCCAAGGTGCAAGGGCCGGGGCGGAGGAACTCCCTATACCAGGGAGGGAAAACCCGTGAGCAAGTGGGCCAAGCATCCATTGCGGGCGGTCGCGGCGGCCGCCTGCCTCTTTCTGGCGGTGACTCTGATGGGAACAGTCAGACCGGTGAGCCTGCGCGAACCCGGCGGCCCGGCCTCCAGCCCCGCGGCCGAGATCACTCTGCGGGCCTATTTCGGAGCGCTCGCCCAGGCGTCGAACCTCACCCCCGAACAGATGGGCGCGGCGGGCGGCACGGTGGGCCTGGGCGAGGAGCCCCTCCAGACGGCCTACAGCTACCTCGGACCTGAGTGGCGCGCCGCCCACCCGTTCGCCGAGTTCAAGGCGGGATGGCGCGGCACCGCCGGCGTGGAACTCCAGCGCCTCATCCCGGCGGGGCTCCAAGACGGCGGTCTCCGCTACTTCGTCGAGACTCGCAACCTGGAGATTACCGGGGAGAAGCCGCGGCCCGGCTACTTCTGGTACTCGGGCTTCGTGCTCATGAAGCGGGCGGCTGCCGGCGGCTGGGTCATCGCCGACCAGAAGCTCAGCCCCGAGGAGCTGGCCTTCAAAGCAGGCGGCCATTCGCCCTGGCGCGGCGACGCCGAGCTGGTGGCCAGGCAGGCGCTGGGCGGCCGCATCGATGCCCCGCTGGGACAGGCCAAGCTCACCCACAACGCCGACGGCACCGTCACGGTCCACTTCAGCCAGCCCGGCCAGACCGGTCAGGGCGTGGTCCTGGTGCAGCGATACGACGGCATCTGGACGGTCATCCGTCAGGAGTAGAGGAGGCGGGAGCCTTCCCGGTGAAACATCGCTAAGCACACTGCCGGGGAGAGGGACCGCCATGCCGACCGTGCTGGAGACCGAACGCCTGCGCCTGCGCACCATGACGATGGACGACTGGATTCTCCTCCGGGGGATCCTAACCGACCCGGTGGCCATGAAATACTACCCCAAGCCCTACGACGAGCAGGGAACCCGCGACTGGGTCCAGGCGATGCTGAATCGCTACGAACGCGACGGCGTTGCTCTGTGGATCGTGGAGAAGAAAGAGACGGGCGAGTTCGTGGGCCAGGTGGGGCCGCTGGTGCAGAAGGTCGACGACGAGGAGCTGATGGAGGTCGGCTGGCTCCTCTTGCGTGACCAGTGGGGCCACGGGTACGCGACTGAGGCGGGCGAGGCGTGTCACCGATACGTCTTCGATGTACTTGGCCTGGACAAGGTGATCGCCCTGATCCGGACCGAGAACACCCCGTCGCGGGCGGTGGCCGGGCGGCTCGGCATGACGGTGTGGAAAGAGACGATGAGGTCAGGCTTGAAGCACCTGGTCTACGTCAAGTACCGTAAGTGACCGTGGCTCGTGGCCCGATCACTTCTCTTTTTTGGGCACCGGGCTGCGCCACTCCCGCGACGACCAGCAGGGCGCCGAGCAGCTTGGTCAGCGTGATCTTCTCGCCCAGGAAAAGGGCGGCGAGCAGCACGCTCACCACCGGGTTGGCCCCGGCCACCGGGACGCCTGGTCGGCCGGCGCTCCTCAGGCCCCGGAAACAGAACTGGCCACCCAGAAGGGTGGCCCTGGCGGTCAGTGCAGCGTTCTCCTGGTTCTGAGGCGCCCGTTGCCGTCCGACGCCCCGCTGAGCAGGCGCTCAAGTTCGGCGTCATCGACTGGCCGGCCGAGCAGGTGGGTGAAGAACGCTCTCATCTTCTCTCTGAGTTCTTCATCCTTCTGAGCCTGCTGATCCACTCCCGTGCGGTCCCCTTCCATCCGGCTCTCTTCCTTGAAGCCTTTTCCGCGGGATTTCGACAGCCGCGGGGCCGAACCTGCGGAGCCGGAATTGCCAATAGTGCGCAAGGTGGCGCGGCGGGCGCGAAAGGAATCTCCGCCCAGCCTGGGGAATGCTGCGGGGTAGGGAAGTCGAACGGAGGCCGCACATGCAGTACGTCAGACTGGGTAACACAGGACTCGAAGTATCCGAACTCTGCCATGGGACG
Organism: Chitinophagales bacterium; assembly: GCA_050260095.1. Taxonomy (GTDB): domain Bacteria; phylum Bacillota; class UBA5301; order DYFA01; family DYFA01; genus JBLNBQ01. Next base: position 356 of record JBLNBQ010000114.1, on the reverse strand, counting down.
CTCGTCCTCGGCCCGTTGCAGGCCGGGGTGCCGGTGGAAGAGGGGGCGGCGGCCATCCGCCGCGCCGCCGAGCTGGGCATCAACTTCTTCGACACCGCACAGGCCTACCGGACCTACGAGCACCTGCGGGTTGGGCTCGCCGGGATCAGCGAGGCAGGCGGACGCCCGCTGGTCATCGCCTCGAAGACGATGGGCAAGACCGCCGCCGACGCGCAGGCCGCAGTCGAGGAGGCCCTGCGCGAACTGGGGCGCGAGCGGATCGACATCTTCCTGCTCCACAACGTGCTCACTCCCGAGGATTTCGACTCGCGGGCCGGCGCCCTGGAGTACCTGCTCCGGGCGAAGCAGGAGGGGCT
>JBLNBQ010000113.1:0-2992 GCA_050260095.1 Chitinophagales bacterium | reverse complement strand
TCTCCGGTCTCCGCCTCGAAGAGCCGCAGGCTCAGGACCACGGTCTGCCCGCGGTCGGAGACGCTGCCCAGGAGGAGGAACTTGCAGTTCGCCCTCTGGGCGAGCTCCCGGCCGAGGCTCTGGTCCACTTGCCCGCTGTCCTTGACCGCCAACTCCGCCATGGCCTTCGTCAACAGGCCCTGGTTAGCCGGGCGCAGTCCGGCGTTGATCATGGCGTTGGTCAGGTCTTCGGCGAGGCTCGGGCTGAGGGTTACGCCTTCGCCACCGGTCAGGGCGAACGGGACCACCCCGACGGGGGTCTGCTTCACCCGGTCCAGGTTCTGCGGGTTCTCCGCCAGGCGCTGCTTCAGCCGGCCCACCAGTGCATCGGCCCCCTCGGCTTGCACGTAGAGCGTATTGGCGTGAACCCAGGCCTTGAAGGTGGCGCTCGGCGCGGCCGGTGGCGGTGACGGGGGCGCAGGCACGGGTGGGGTGGCCGCGGCGGCCGGGGCCGCCGGAGCAGCCGCCGCGCCTGTTGCCGCCGGCGTTTCCCCCCGGACCGGCGAGACCGCCGGCGCTACGACGATCGGGGCGAAGGCGCCGATGTGCGTCCCGCCCCGGCCCCTGTTGGCGAGCGGTGAGTCCGGCGCCAAGCGATAGTCCCCGTTCAGCCGGTCGGCGAAGAGCGGATCGGCGCTGAGGTTGGTCTGAGAGGGCTGGAAGCGCAGGACCAGGGTGTAGTACCAGCGGTCGGGCTCGAAGTTGATGATCGGGAAGATCGGCTGGGGCTTGTATTCGGTGTTGATCTCGCTCAGGAAGTTGGCGTTGCCCCCCTGGAGTTGGTACTCGTTGTTCCCCTTCGACCACTTCTTCGATTGGATGAAGTGTCCGAAGACGTCGTTGTACTCGACCGTCGCCTGGGCGCTCGGCGCGACCATCACCCCGATGCTGTTGTCGCCCACGATGTTGTTGGCGACTACCGCGTTCGCATTCTCGCGGATCCAGATCCCGGTGCCGTCTGCCCCGCTGTACTCGGGAACCCGGTTCTCGAGGACGGTGTTCTGCGTGACTTCAGCCTTTCCGGAGTTCACGATGATCCCGCCGGAAAAAGATCCCCAGAAGGCCGTGGCAGTCGTGGCGTTCTTCAGGACGAGATTGCGACTGATCTTCACTCCAGACGAGTTGGTGACGATGCCAGCGATGTTCTGGGTGATCCTGTTGTCCTCGATCACCACGCCCTCGCTGCTCGCCACCGAGATTCCGGTGGCGAAGCCCCAGATGGTGCAACTCTCCACCGTGGCGCCCTTCGCCTCGTGGATGTAGATCCCGGCTGAACTCTGCAGCTTCGGGTTACCCCCGACCCGGAGGCCCTTGACCTTGACCCCGGAGGCCGCGACAATGTCCAGTCCGGCGACTTCGCCCGGGGCGGCCGGATCCAGGGAGGCCAGCGTGAGGTTGTCCAGAACGACCGGGGCGGCGGCGTGTGACCCGGCGACCAGGATCGTGTCGCCCGGGCGGGCCTTGAGCAAGGCGCCGGCCAGGGTCTTGGCGTCCCCTGAACCATCGGCGGCCGCCTTGAGCGTCGCCGGCTGGGGGTTGGGCGCCGGCTGAAGCGGAGCGCCGAACTCGGAGGTGGAGGTGCGGATGGGAACCGGCTTCTCCTTACCGTCCCGTATTACGTAGAAGGTCCAGTCCTCGTTGGCGCGGAGTTTCCTGGTCGCCGTCTGCCAGTGTGCTTCGTCCGGCACGGCGTTCGGCTTGGACTTGCCCTTCCCAGCCTTGACCAGAACCTCTCCGGGCTTGAGCCCGGCCGATTCCGCGGGTGAGCCCTGGTAGACCCAGACGATGACCAATCCCTTCAGGTCCTTGTCCAGGCCGAGGTCTTCCGCCAATTCGGGGTAGAGGGGGACGGTCCCGAAACCAAACCGCGGCGGTAGTTGCGGTTGCTTGGCGGCAAACGCCGGAGAGGCGCCCGTCAACAGCAGGAGCAGGACGACCCAAACCAACGGCCTGAGTGAACGAGAGCGGCGCGGCCCGAACCCGAGCATCATTGGTTCTCCCCTTTCCTCGACGACCCACGGATCGGCTGGCACCCGACGGCTCCTGCCGCCTCGGTGCCATAGACCAATCATAGACCGCGAGCAGGCGGTTTCCCATAACCCCTGGGGCGTATTTGACGCGTGGACGGTAACAGACGGCGGACGGATCCTCCTCAAGGAGCCGGCAAGAAACCCCGACGTATCCGCCGGGGCTGAGATCAGGGCCTTGATGAACGGTGCCGGCTTGGTGGAGATCTCTTTCACCACCGGCAAAGTCTCCACCGGCGTCTACGCCAGGCCGGTCAGCTGAGGCAGGGCAACTCCCCGCCTACCGGCTCCCTCAAGTGCGCGGCCGGTACTCCTGGCGACTTGACGCCTCGCGGGGACTTGCCACCTCCCGGGGACTCGGCACTTCCCGAGGCCGCTTCTGGCGCGCCGGCCGCGTCGTCGGCCACGGGGCTGAAGCTCGATGCCAGACTGGGCCGGGGGCAGGAGTGGGGGCAGGCGCAGGGGCCGGTGCAGAGTCCGTCGCAGGTTCGGGGTCGGGTTCGGCCACCGGTTCAGCCGCCGGTTCGGCCGCCGGTTCGGGTTCAGCCGGGGGGGCCGGGGCGGGGGGCTCCGCGGTGACGCGGACGTCGGCGACCGTCGCTGCGACCGCCGGAGCCGGGCTGGTGGCCGCTGGACTCGCCGGGGCAGGCGGCTCGAGCCCGAACTTCTCCGGTTCCAGGACAAAATCGACGAACCCCTTCGCTGCCCAGACCTTGATCGCCGCGTTCCTGTCGCCTCCACCGACAAGCCACGACTCGAACGCCTTGAGCCGGTTCTGGAACTGCTCCCGCAGGTGGGCCTTGCGCTCCGCCGGATCCATCGCCGGAGCGCCCATGGAGGCCTTGACTTCATAAGTTGCCGGAAGCGGCCTCCCCTCGCTATCCAGGGGCTTGGGCACCTTGAGCTTGGTCTTGTACGGAATCGTC
>JBLNBQ010000112.1:0-6319 GCA_050260095.1 Chitinophagales bacterium | reverse complement strand
GAAGCCCTCGGCTATCCCGGCGAAGCCGGCGAGGCGGCCAACCCGGCGACCGGTCTGGCCGACGCCCGCCAGCGCAAAGAGGTTCTGGACGCCATCGGCCGCGGCGAGCTGAGCGTCGACGAGGCGCTCCGCCGCCTGCGCAAAGCTTAGGAAAGGAAGTGCCTGTCATGATGGAGGAGCGGAAACAGATTCTGGAGATGCTCGCGAGCGGCAAGATCACCGTGGATGAGGCGGCCCGCCTGCTGGAGGCGGTGGAGGGGCCGGCAGCGGCTCCCCCGGCGGCCGGGCTCCCCGCCGGCTTGCCCGGGCAGCCGACCGGCAAGGCCCGCTACTTGCGGGTGCGGGTGACCGAGAACGGTCGCCAGAAGGTGAACGTCAATATTCCCCTGGGTCTCGCCAAGGCCGGGCTGGGCTTCGCCAAGGCCGGCATGAAGATCGCCAACCGCTCCAACAAGCACCCGGAAGACCTGGCGGAACTGGAGAGTCTCGACTTCGACGAGATCATCCGGCAGATCGAGGCCGGCACCTCCGGCAAGATCGTCGACGTGACCGAAGGCGACAAGCTGGTCGAGGTGTACGTGGAGTAGGCCGCCCTTCTCTTTAGGGAAATCAATCCCGTCCCACAATCAGGCCGCCCGCGTAATGTAGGCGATAGACTGATTCGCCGCCGTAGCGGATCTCTTCACGGCCGGCGAACCTGTCGCTCGTTCCCGACGGGGCGTTCTCGTAGACCCAGTCACCCTCCGAAAAATGGCGTGGTCCACGGAACGGTTCGTCTGGGGGCACGCGAGCGAGCGCCTTCTTGAGGAACGCGTAGACTTCCGCTTCGGGCGACAGGTGGTCCGCTGTGACACCGCCGCTGTAGACCATGCCCCAAACGGGCCGGCCGCGGAAGTAGACGACCGACTGGCCTTGAAAGCGGTCTGAGCCGAAATAGACGTCGCGGTAAAGATATTCCCCATCGGAGAACTCCAGCTGGCGGCTGCCCGGCAGCAGGGAGGCACACCGGGGACCGTCTCCCGCATAGGTCGCCTTGTTGGCAGCCACGATGAACTGCCTCAACTGTTCCGTGTTCACAGATCCGCCTCCGTTCGCCGTCTCCTTCGGCATGCGACCCTGGAGTCTCCTGCCAGGATCCCGGCGGAACCAGCTATACCCTATAGCAGGATTTTGTGTTTGTCCGTTGAACGTGGGAGTAATTTTACCCCGTGGAAGTGAGGAGGGAGTAGAGTGTTTCCGGAAATGACGCAATCCCTGGACGACCTGAAGAAAGCAGCAGAGGAGTTCACCTGGAACGTACCCGAGCACTTCAACTTCGCCACCGACGTCGTGGACCGCTGGGCGCAGGACCGCACCAAGCTGGCCCTCATCATCGTCGACGACGCCGGGCACGAACAGCGCTTCACCTACTGGGACATGGCCTGCCGGTCAAACCAGATGGCCAACGTCCTGGCGGGCTTGGGGGTCGGCGCGGGCGACCCGGTCTTCCTCATGTTGCCCCGCGTGACGGAGTGGTGGGACACCATGCTGGCGCTGACCAGGCTCGGCGCCATCGGCATGCCGGCGACGGTTCAGCTCACGCCCCGCGACATCAAGCACCGCCTTGCTGCCGCCGGCGCCGTGGCGGCCGTCACCGACCTGGAGAACGCCGAAAAGATCGAGGCAATCCGGGCGGAGTGCCCGAAGCTGAAGCACCTGATCGTGGTGGGCGGACCCCGGGAGGGCTGGCTCGACCTGCAGGCCGAGGCGGCCAAGGCGTCGCGCTACTTCGCGTCGGTCAAGACCCGGGCTTCCGATCCGGCGCTCGTCTACTTCACCTCCGGCACGACCGGCTATCCGAAGATGGTGCTGCACACGCACGCCTCGTACCCGTTCGCCCACCAGACCACCGGCCGGTTCTGGCTCGCGTTGCGCCCCACCGACCTGCACTGCAACCTCTCCGACACCGGCTGGGGCAAGGCCGCCTGGTCGAGCTTCTACGGCCCCTGGCACCAGGGCGCCTGTATCTTCATCCATTCGGCCAAGGGCAAGTTCAACCCCGCCCGCACTCTGCAGCTCGTGGCCGACTACGGCGTGACCGTGATGTGCGCCGCGCCGACCGCCTTCCGCCTCTTCGTGCAGGAGGATCTCCGCCAGTACGACCTGCGCCACCTCCGCCACTGCGTCAGCGCGGGCGAACCGCTGAACCCGGAAGTCGTGAGCATGTGGAAGGAGGGGACCGGCCTCACGATCTACGACGGCTACGGCCAGACCGAGACCGTCCTCGCCGTGGCGAACATGCCGTTCATGCAGGTCAAGCCTGGTTCGATGGGCAGGCCGGCCCCCGGTTTCGAAGTCTCCGTGATCGATCACGACGGCTCCGAGCTGCCGCCAGGCCGCGAGGGCGACATCGCCATCCGGGTGGCCCCTCGCCGTCCGGCCGGGCTCTTCGCCGAGTACTGGCATGATCCGGGCGCGACCGAAAGCCGCTACATGGGCGACTGGTACCTGACCGGCGACCGGGCCTACAAGGACGAAGACGGGTACCTGTGGTTCGTGGGCCGCGCCGACGACGTGATCATCAGCGCCGGCTACCGCATCGGACCCTTCGAGGTGGAGAGCGCGCTCATCGAACACCCGGCGGTGCTCGAGGCCGCCGTGGTTGCCAGCCCCGACCCCGTGCGCGGCGAGGTGGTCAAGGCCTTCGTCATCCTGGCCCCCGGGCATACGGCCTCCGACCAGCTCGCCAGCGAACTCCAGGACTTCGTGAAGCGCACGACCGCGCCGTACAAGTACCCCCGGGAGATCGAGTTCGTCCCCGAGTTGCCCAAGACCATCAGCGGCAAGATCCGGCGGGTGGAGCTGCGGGAGCAGGAACGCCGCCGCAAGTTGGCTCAGTCGCAGTAGGATTCGCCGCTTCAGGGGGCAAGGAGGGATGGCATTGCCTACGGGGGAGGGTTCCGGGGTGCACGAAGCCCTGCGGGGCCGGGTGAACCTCAAGCAGATCATCGTCACCGCCATCGCCCAGACTCCCATCGCCACCAATGAGACGCTGCAGGAACACGGGGTCAGGCCCCGGGATGAACTGGTGCTCTTCACCTCGTTCGGGGTGGTCAGGGGTAAGCTGACGGCCGACGAGGAGACCGGCGACCGCCGGTCTGGCGTCCTACATCCGGAAGACGCTCACCGACGTCTGCAGCTCCTGCGCCAGCCGGGCCAGGGATTCGGATGAAGCCGCGATCTCCTCGATCGAGGCCGCCTGCTCCTCCGCGGCCGCCGAGACCTCCTGGGCCCCCGCCGCCGACTCCTGAGTGATCGCGGCGATGGACTCTACCGCCTGGACCGCCTGCTCGCTGGCGGCAGCCACCTGCTGCGCGGTGGTGTTGACCTCCTTCATCGCCTGAGAAGCCTGCCGGGCTGCCTCGGCGATCGAGCGGAAGGCCTGCCCGCTGGCGTTCACCACGCTGACGCCGGTCTCGACCTCTTCCGCCCCGGCGTCCATGGTGGTGACGGCGCGGGCGGTCTCCGTCTGGATCTCTCCGACGAGGACCGAGATCTGACCGGCGGCCTGCCGGGACTGCTCGGCCAGCTTGCGCACCTCCTCGGCCACCACCGCGAAGCCCCGGCCGTGTTCGCCGGCGCGGGCGGCCTCGATGGCCGCATTCAACGCGAGCAGGTTGGTCTGGTCGGCGATGCCGGTGATCACCTCCAGGATGCGGCCGATCTCGCCCGAACGCCGGTTGAGGTTGTCGACCGCGGCGGCAGCTTCGCCGGAGGCAGTCTTGATGGTCTCCATCTGCTTCACAGCCTGGTCGACCGAGCCGAGCCCGCTCATCGCCAGCTTCGCGGTGGCTTCAGCATTGTCGGCCATCTGCTGTGCGGCGGAGGCCAGCCGTTCGATCGCGGCGGCGATCTCAGCGACCTTCTGCCCCGTCTGCTGGGCGGCCCGGGCCTGTTCGTCAGCCCCCGTGGCCATCTGGCCGATCGTATCCGTTACCTGCTGCGTCACCTGGCCTACGGTCTGCGCCGAGGAGGCAAGTTCCTGCGACGACGCCCCCACCTGCGTGGAAGCCTGGCCCACCTGGGAGATGAGCCCCCGCAGTCCCTGGATGGTCTCGTTGATCGACTTGGCCAACTGCCCCATCTCGTTGGTCCCGCTGAGCGGGACGGTGCGTGAGAGATCTCCGTGGGCCACGCCGTCCATCACGGTCTGGATGGACTGCATCGGACGCGAGATCATCGTGGGGGCGATGAGCGCCAGCGCGAGGTAGAAGAGACCGACGATGAAGATCCCCAGCACTGTATTGCGCCGGGTCAGAGTGGCGAGGCGCGCACCGGCCTCGTGCTCTTCCCGGGCGGTTTTCGTATTGAAATCCACCATCCACCGGATTCGCGGAGCGATCTCCCGATTGCGGAAATCCCGGAGGTTCATCGCTTGATTGAAGGCTTCCGCTTTCTTTCCTTGCCGGGAGACGGCGAGAATCTGGTCGAGTGTGGCCAGATAAGTGTCGAGCGCCTTGCGCAGCGCCTCGGTGTTGGCGCGGTCTTCGGCATTGACGATAGTTGGCTCGTAGTCCTTGAAAGCTTGGTCTATGGCCTGCCGGCTCGTCGCATATGATTGCTCGAACGAGGCCAGGAGTCTGGGGTCAGGCGAGGCGATGTGCTGGTAGACGGTGTAGACGACCGCGTTGAAGCTGGCCTCTACTTCCATGGCGTAACGCACGCCCAAGAGGTCGATGTCGTAGATCTGTTCACTGGTCTTGACGATCTGACTGGTGGTCGCAAGGTTGTAGATACCCTGCAGGCCCATGATCGCAATGACGGCTACCACGAAGAGTAGCATCTGCGTGCGGAGTTTGAGACCGACGATGAATTGGATGAGTCGTTTCATCTCTGGCACCCCCTGGAGTGATGCGGGAGCGCCATTGGAACGGGTGGGGAGGGAGATGGTACCTCTACGAAAGCCGCTTCTTCTTTGCTCTCCTGCTGTCCCCACAGTCACCCCGTCCAACGGCACCCGGGCGAGGGTTTAGCCCACCCGGACCTGTTGTTGCGGTAACGCGAGCGACACGGTCCTCCTCTCTGCTATCAAACTGCGTTTCGTGTTGATTTCTGGCTTCAGGCAAGAATTCCCTGCACCCTGGCTACGATAATCTGCTTGTCGCGTCTGGGATCGACGTGGCTGTACAGGTCGGCGACGGAGAGCTCGAAGCTGGACTCCAGGAGAGACCGCAGTTCGCCCGCGATACTCTCAAGCAGGGCGGCCCGGATGCTGGTCACCCGCTCTTCTGCTCCCTTCACCTGGAGCAAAGTGCGCTCGAGCGGGGTCAACGCCCCCTCGATCACCAGGGTAAGCACGTGACCGTCGACGTACACCTTGACCCCCATGGGTCCCTTGCCGGTAGCCCGGCGCAGCAAGGCGGAGACCTCATCCGCCGCGCGCTTCTTCGCCTCTCCCGAGAGGCCTAGCTCCCGCTGATGCCCGTCGGACGGGAGCAGTTCGAGCTCCCGGAGCCGCTCCTGCAGCTTTCGGCGGTCGACCGGCTTGGTCAGGTAAGCGTCGCAGCCAGCCTGGAAGGCCTGGGCAATGCTGGGCAGCTCGTCCACGGCGGTGGTGACGATCACCCTGGTCCGGTCGGCCTCGGTTATCCCCTGTTCCCGCTCCCAGCCGCGGAGGTTCACCAGCACCTCCAGCCCGTTGACTTCCGGCATGAGCAGGTCGAGGCAGAGCAGACGGTAGGCAGAGCCCCGGCTCATCGCCTCCCGGATGGCGGTCAGGGCCTGAGCGCCGTTGTTGACCGTGTCGCACTCACCAAGAGCGGAGAGCACGCCGAGCAGCAAGCGACGACTGACGAACTCGTCTTCCGCGATCAGCACTCTCATGCAGTCTTCAAATCCTTTCGCTTCAGCCTTGTGGGAGTCTGAGGGCGAGAGTCAGGGTCGCAAGCAGCTCATCGACCTCCCCTTCCAGCCGGAGACGGACTGTCTCGGCGGCCGCTGTATTCCCCTCTGTGGCGGCTCTCTCCAGCTCGCGAACCAGCTGAATCAAGCCGGGTTGACCGAAATAGGAGAGCGCTCCTTTGAGACTGTGCGCTTCCTCGCCCAATAGCGGCAGGTTACCGTCGCCGGCAGCTTGAGCCAGCTTCGTGCGGTAGATGGGCCAGGCGCTGAGCAACTCCAGGGTTAGCTCGACCAACAGTTCCCGGTCGCCGTCGAGTTGGCGAAGCGCGGCATCCAGCGCCGCACTGGCGCCCTGGCCCCGGTCGTGCGGCGGGGGAAGGCGCCGCGCCCCCCCCAGGGCGGGAGACCCCGAGTGGCGCGCGCGAGTGTCAGGTTTTGC
>JBLNBQ010000111.1:0-28371 GCA_050260095.1 Chitinophagales bacterium | reverse complement strand
CCGAGTACCACTGCTTCACCGCGCAGAACCTCTTCTACCGCCGGTGGGAGGCGGGCATCCCCGTCTCGCCGGCCTGCAATGCCGGGTGCAAAGGGTGCTTGTCGCTCCAACCAGACGACGGTCCGGTGACCTCGCCGCAGGAGCGCATCGCGTTCACGCCGGCGCCGGAGGAGGTGGCCGAGCTGGCCGTGCCTCACCTGGAACAGGCCCAGGACGCGATCGTCTCCTTCGGCCAGGGCTGCGAGGGTGAACCCTCCTTGGCGGTCGAGGTGCTGGCGCCCGCGATCCGCCTCATCCGGGAGCGGACCCAGAAAGGGACCATCAACCTCAACACCAACGCCGGGTGGACGGCGGCGATAGAGCGGCTGATCGACGCCGGACTCGACTCCATGCGGGTGAGCCTCATCTCGGCCCGTCCGGAAATCTACGACGCCTACCATTGCCCCGCCGGCTACGGCCTGTCCGAGGTCGCCGCGTCCATCCGCGGCGCCCGGCGGGCCGGCGTCTTCGTCTCGCTGAACTTGCTGGTCTTCCCAGGCCTGACCGATCGTCCGGAAGAGGTTGCGGCGCTCAAGGATTTCATCCGGGCGAACGGCATAAACCTGGTGCAACTGCGCAATCTCAACATCGACCCTGACAGCCTGGTGCGCCTGCTCCCCGGGCCCGAGGCCGAACCGCTCGGCCTAGCCCGTCTGATCGAGGAACTTCACTCCTTGCCCGGGGTGGAGGTCGGCAACTCGTCGCGCCCGGTGGGCCGGAGGGTGGCTCCGTGACCAAGCCTTAAGGAGCGAAACGCCAACACGAAGGAGGGGGAACAGTGAACGAGGCCCAGCTTGAAAAGCTCGCCTACGACATGGGGCTCTCGCCGGAACTGGTCGAACAGCTCAAGGACGAGGCCTGGGCGAAGTCGGAGGACGAGGGTGAGTACCTGATCCGCCTCGAACGCATGGTGAAGTCGGCCGTGGGGCCGCGGGGACAGGAGTTCGATCCCGACCGCGAGTAGGCCCGTCGCGCCGCCCCGGTGGCGTGCGCAAGTCTTGTAAGACGAGCCGTCCTATGCTATACTCTTACGCGTGGCCTGGGAGGTGAGACAGATGAAGGAAGGTATCCATCCCAAGTACGAGCAGACCACGGTGACCTGCGCCTGTGGCGCCTCGTTCACGACGGGATCCACCAAGAAGAACCTCCGGGTCGAGATTTGTTCGAAGTGCCATCCGCTCTACACCGGCGGCAAGGCGAAGATTGTCGATACCGGCGGCCGGGTGGAGAAGTTCAAGAAAAAGTTCGAAAAGGTTCAGAGCAAGTAAGCCCGGGAAGGCGAGAGCCCCCGGGCTTTCCTTTTGGAGCGACGCACATGACGGAAGAAAGCCCGGCCGCCTGGGGTTTCGGCGGCCTGACCCTGCAAAACCGGGTGGTCATGGGCCCCATGGCGGGCATCACCGACCTGCCCTTCCGGCTCCTCGCCAGGGAGATGGGGGTCGGCCTGGTGTACACCGAGATGATCTCCGCGATGGCCCTGGTCTATGAGAACGCCCGGACCAGGGCGATGCTCCGTCTGGACGAAGCCGAGGGGCCGGTTGCGGTGCAACTCTTCGGCCGGGAGCCGGAGGTGATGGCCAGAGCGGCCGCCCTCGTGCTTGCGGCGCCGGAGGTCGCCCCCGGGGGACGGCGGCGGCTGGCCGCCCTTGACCTCAACGCGGGTTGCCCGACCCCGAAGATCGTGCGCAACGGGGAAGGCTCGGCGCTCATGCGCGACCCCGCCCGGCTGGGCGAAGTGGTGCAGGCGCTCGTGGCGGTGGCGGGGCCGGCCGGGGTGCCAGTGACCGTCAAGCTCCGGGCCGGTTGGGACGAGGCCCACCGTAACGCCGTGGAGTGCGCCCGGGTGGCGGAGGCGGCGGGGGCCGCCATGATCGCCGTGCATGGCCGGACCCGGGAACAGTTCTACCGGGGCAAGGCCGATTGGGGCGTGGTCCGCGCCGTGCGCGAGGCGGTCGCGGTGCCGGTCACCGGCAACGGAGACGTTACCTCGGCCGCCGACGCGGTGGCGTTGCGGGAACAGACCGGGTGCGCCGCCGTGATGATCGCCCGGGGGGCTCTGGGCAACCCCTGGCTGCTGCGCCAGGCGGTCGCCGCCCTCGCCGGCGAACCCATCCCCCCTTCGCCGCCGGTCCGGGAGCGGCTCGACTTCCTCCTCCGCCACTTGGCCCTCCAGGTCGCCTACCTCGGTGAAGAGCACGGCGTCCGGGAGATGCGCAAACACGTGGCCTGGTATCTCAAGGGACTGCCCGGCGCGACCGCCGTGAAGCTGGCCGCCCAAGCCGCCACGACCCACGAGGAGGTCCGGGCGCTCCTCGAACGCTACCGCGACCAAGTTGGTTGAACTCGTTCCGTTGCATGGCGCTTTCCATTTCTGGTAAGATAAATGTACACAACCGTGTGCACGGCCCGGCTTGGGCGGGCGCCCGGGCGCATAGGCATGAGATGGGGGCGTTCCGTTGGACTTCGTGCGCGTGGGTGACAAGCTCATCAGCCTGGGCCGCGTGCGGCGGGCCATCGACCGCCTGTTGGAACTGCGCGTGCAAGGGCTCTCGCAGGCTGAGGCGGGGCAGGTCGTCGGCGTGGATCGCACGTTCGTCTCCCGCCTCGAATCGCTGGGCGAAGTCGGCAAGGGGGCCCGGCTGGCGCTCATCGCGTTTCCGGTCGGCAACAGGGCCGAACTCGAGGAGTTGGCCCGGCGGGAGGGGGTCGAGTACGTCTTCCTGCTCACCAACGAGGAGCGATGGAGCTATTTCGGCGAGCGCAGCGGCGTGGAGATCGCCAACCAGCTGATCGACCTCGTCTCCCGGATGAAGGAGTTCGACGCCGTGATCTTCGCCGGTTCCGACATGCGCATCCGCCTGGCGGAGGCGATCCTCGGCCCTAAGCTGGTCGCCATCGAACTCGGCACCTCGCCGATCGAACACGATTGCCTTCTGGAGCCCGAACGGCTCCGGACCTTGATTCACCAACTCAGCACCGGGAAGCGGAGGCGCAAGGCATGAAGCGGGTAGTGAGTGTGAGCATCGGATCGTCGACGCGCAACCACGCGGTCGAGCTGGAGATGCTCGGGGAACGGGTGCGCATCGAGCGCATCGGCACCGACGGTAGCATGGAGAAGGCGATCGCCCTCATCCAGGAACTCGACGGCAAGGTCGACGCCTTCGGCCTGGGTGGCATCGACCTCTACCTGGTGGCCGGCAAGCGCCGCTACGTCATCCGCGACGCGAAGAAACTGGCGGCGGCGGCCCGGGTGACGCCGGTGGTTGATGGGTCGGGCCTCAAGAACACGCTGGAACGGCGCACCGTGAAGCAACTCGCTGCCGGCGGGTACTCCTTCGGCGGAAAGAAGGTCTTCCTGGTCTGTGCGCTCGACCGCTTCGGCATGGCCGAGTCGCTGGTCGAGGAGGGAGCCGACCTGGTGATGGGCGACTTCATGTTCGCCCTCGACTTGCCCATCCCCCTGCGCAAGCTGAGTTCGCTTCACCTGGCGGCCTCCCTGATCGCCCCGGTCGCCGTGCAACTGCCCTTCCAGTGGCTCTATCCCACCGGCAAGAGCCAGGAAGAGGGGAGCCCCAAGTGGGAGAAGTGGTACAACTGGGGCGACGTCGTGGCAGGCGACTTCCTCTTCATCAAGAAGCACCTGCCGCGTGAACTGCCGGGCAAGGTCATCCTCACCAACACGACCACCCGGGAGGACGTCGAGGACCTGCGCCGGCGCGGCGCGTCCCTGCTGATCACCACCACGCCGGAGCTGGAAGGGCGTTCGTTCGGGACCAACGTGATGGAGGCGCTGCTCGTCGCCTTTTCCGGCAAGCCGCTCGCCGAGATCACCCCCGACGACTACAACGCACTGCTGGACCGGCTCGAGTTTCGGCCGCGCCTGACCCAGCTGGCGTAAGCCCATCATCGACCTGCCTGGGGGGTTGATGACGGTGGGGGACCTTCACGCCGACGACGCGCCGGGCAAGCTCTCCGTGCTGGTCTATGGCGCGGGGGTGCTCGGAGCAGTTGGCGGTCGGGCTGGGGGCGCTGGCGGGGCAGGCGCAGGTTCCCACGCCGGCTCTCGACGAGTTGGCCCGTTACATCGATCTGCCTGCGTGAAGTACTAGTGATCCCAGCGGGACAGTAGATATTCCTGACCTGAGCAGCAGGGGGTGGCGGCCATGCCCGGCTTCGCCTATCTCTCCACGCCCATGGGCCAGGAGGAGCGCCGGCGGTGGTTTCCCGTCGCTGGCCGGCTGCCCGAGGCGCTCCTGGCCCGCGGGGGCAAGTTCGTCCCCTGGCGGGTCATCGCCCGGCACGACTGGCGCGGCGGGTTGCCCGCCGGGGTGAGCGTCGGCCTGCCGCTGAGCGCGGCGAGCCTGGCCGGCTGGCCGGAGGAGCAGCGGCAGCGCTACCTCATCCGCATACTGGAGGGCCTGGCCGAGGACGGCGCCCCGCTGGTGGGGTTTCGCGACGGGCTGGGAGCAGGGCCGGCTCCGGCCGGCCTGCGCCGGGCGGTGCGGGCGGCGGCCAGGGACGCCGGGACGCCCGCCCCGGTGGAGGCCTGGGCGGGCAGCCTCGCCGGCTGTGTCGCCGCCACCGAGTTGGCGGCCAGAGAGCGCGGCTGGGATACCGAGCGGGTGGAAGTGGCGCTGGTGGGCGGGGAGCAGCCGGAGGGACGGGTCGCCGCTCGCCTGGTGGCCCGCCAGTACGGCCGGCTGACCCTGGCCGGCGACGCCCCGGCCCTCGGCCGGCTCGCCGGGCAGATCCTGCACGAGACGGGCACCGCGGCTCGCGTGAGCGCCGACTGGCCGTCCGCCCTACGCCGGGCGGCGCTGGTAGTCCTGGCCGCGCCGCTGCCCCCAGGGGCCGCCGGGCTGCTCCCGCCCGGGGCTATCGTGGTCGCCGCCCGGCCGGGGAGCGGCGGCGTGTCGGCCGCCTTCACCCTGCCCGGCGCGCCGGGAGTCATGGCGCCGGCCGACCTGGCCGCGGTCGCCACCGTGGCAAGGGCCACCGAGGAAGGTTGCGCCGGGGATTTGCTCCCCCTGGTGCAGGCCGAAGAAGCGACCGTCGGCGGCTTGACCGAACTGCGCGAAGCCATGGCGCGCCGCGGGATTCGCCCAGCGCAGCTACTTGACAAAGGCGGAAAGCTAAACTTATAATGGGATGGAAATTCGACCCGCAAGCACTGGGGGGAGCGCTTCAGTGCTTGTTATAGTATCCGCACTCTTCAAGCAAGCTACGGCGTGACCACCTACCGGCTGAAGGAGCGGGGATAATGGCAGACAAAGAGGTGCTTCTCACCTCCGAGGGCCTCGAAAAGCTCGAGAAGGAACTTGAACACCTGAAGACTGTGGCCCGTCGTGAAGTCGCCGAACACATCAAGCAGGCGCTCGAGTTCGGCGATATCTCCGAAAACTCCGAGTACGAGGACGCCAAGAACGAGCAGGCCTTCATCGAGGGCCGCATCGCCACCATCGAGAAGATGCTCCGCAACGCCCGGGTGATCGACGAGAGCACCATGAAGAAGGACCTGGTCGGCCTGGGTTCCCGCGTCAAGCTCAAGGACCTGGAGACCGGCGAGGTCTTTGAATACACCCTGGTGGGCTCTGCGGAGAGCGATCCCGCGCACGACAAGATCTCCAACGAAGCTCCGGTCGGCCGGGCGATCATGGGCAAGAAGGCCGGCACGGTGGTGGACGTGGCCACTCCCGCCGGTGTCCTCAAGTACGAGATCATGGAGGTCAGGCGCCATTAACGAAGAGCTGACACCCCAGACTCCCGGCGCGGAGGGCGAGGGGCAGGATCTGAATGAACTCCAGCAAGTCCGGCGGGACAAGCTGGCCGCACTTCGGGCGGCGGGGATCGACCCCTACCGCCCGACCTTTTATGACCGCAACTTCCTGACGGTCGACGCGAAGCGGGCCTTCGAAGCCCTGGAGACGGAGGCCAAGGCGCAGCCCGCCGGGGCGCCCGCGGAGGCTACCCTGGCCGGAGTGCGCCTGGCCGGAAGGCTCATGGCGCTCCGCCTCCACGGCAAGGCGGCCTTCGCCAACCTGCAGGACGGCGCCGGCCAGCTACAACTGCACGTCAAGGTGGATGTGCTGGGCCAGGAGGCCTACGACCGTTTCACCAGTCTCGACCTGGGTGACTTCGTCGGGGTTTCCGGCCACGTCTTCCGCACCCGCCGCGGCGAGGTCACCCTGGCGGTCGACGCCTTCGAGTTGCTCAGCAAGTCCTTGCGCCCGCTCCCCGAGAAGTGGCACGGGCTCAAGGACGTCGAGTTGCGCTACCGCCGCCGCTACGAAGACCTCATCGTCAACCCCGAGGTGAAGCGGGTCTTCGAGTTGCGGAGCCGTATTGTCCAGGCGGTGCGCACCTTCCTCAGCCAGCGGGGCTTCCTGGAGGTGGAGACTCCCACCCTGCAGGTCATCCCGGGCGGCGCCAACGCCCGGCCGTTCATCACCCACCACAACGCGCTCGACATGCAGCTTTACCTGCGCATCGCTGAGGAACTCCACCTTAAGCGCCTGGTGGTGGGCGGCTTCGAGAAGGTCTATGAGCTGGGCAAGGTCTTCCGCAATGAGGGAATCTCCATCAAGCACAATCCGGAGTATACTCTGCTCGAGGTCTACCAGGCGTACGTCGACTACCAGGAGGTCATGCGCCTGACCGAGCAGATGTTCGCGTACGTGGCGCAGGAGGTGCTGGGGACCACGAAGGTGGAGTTCCAGGGCACCGCGCTCGACCTGACGCCGCCCTGGCCGCGCCTGTCGATGATCGACGCGATCAGGGACCGCACCGGCATCGACTTCCGCGAGATCCGGTCCGACGACGAGGCGCTCGCCGCCGCCAAGCAGATGGGCCTGCACCCGGATAAGCTGAGCAACCGGGGGAAGGTCATCCAGGAGGCGTTCGAGACGTTTGTGGAGCCCACGCTCATCCAGCCGGTCTTCATCACCGACCACCCGGTCGAGGTGTCGCCGCTGGCCAAGCGGAAGCCCGACGACCCGTCGCTCACCGACCGCTTCGAGGCGTACATCAACTGCTGGGAGATGGCCAACGGCTTCTCCGAGCTGAACGACCCGCTCGACCAGCGGGAGCGCTTCATGGCGCAGGTGAAGGCCAGGCAGGCCGGCGACGACGAGGCGCAGTACCTCGACGAAGACTTCCTGCAGGCGCTGGAGATCGGGATGCCGCCCACGGGAGGACTCGGCGTCGGGATCGACCGCCTGTGCATGATCCTGACCGACTCGCCGTCCATCCGTGACGTGCTCCTCTTCCCGCATATGCGGAACCGGGAGTGAAAGCGCGCCGCTGATCCAGGCCCCGGGGCTGCGCAGTAGAGAGTAGACGAGTAGAGAGAACGGGGGCGACCCCATGAAAGAGACCACCGCACCGGCCGGCCGGGTCTTGGCCGGCCTTCGCATATCCGTGCCGGTGATCCTGGGCTACGTGCCGATCGGGCTGGCTTACGGCGTGCTCGCCCGGCAGGGCGGCCTCACGCTGCTCGAGACCGTGCTTATGTCCTTATTCGTCTACGCCGGTTCCTCCCAGTTCATCGCTGTGGCGCTCTGGCAGGCCAAGGCGGAGCCGCTGGCCATCATCTTCACCACTTTCCTGGTGAACCTGCGCCACTTCCTCATGAGCGCCGCGCTCTCCCCGTACCTCGCCCGCTACACGAAGCGTTGGCTGGCGTACTTCTCCTACGAGCTGACCGACGAGACCTTCGCCCTGCACAGCGTCAACCTGAGGCGGGGGGAGGCGGGGTACCAGGGGAAGACCATCCTGGCGGTCAACGAGGCGTCGCATCTTGCCTGGACCACCGCCTCGGCCGCCGGCTACCTGGCGGGGGCGGTCTTCGGCCGGCCGGAGGCGCTGGGGTTCGACTTTGCCCTCCCGGCCATGTTCATCGCCCTCTTGCTTATGCAGGTGCGGCGCCGACTCGACCTGGCAGTCGCCCTGCTGGCGGCCGGGCTCTCCCTGGGGCTTCCTTACGTGATCCCCGGGCGGTGGAACGTGCTGATCGCCGCCGTTGCGGCGGCGGGGGCGGGCGCTCTCTGCGCGGGTCCGCTGCCGGCGGAGGCCGCGGCGGAGGCGGGCGAAGCGGCGGCTAGCGCCGAAGCGGGCGCGGGCGCCGCGGCCGGGGAGGACCGGGCGGCCGTGGAAGGGGGGCAGTCCCGTGCGGTCTGAGTGGTTCTGGCTCCTGCTCGGAATGGCGCTGGTCACCTACGGCCCCCGGGCGCTGCCGCTCTTGGCGCTCCACCGGCGCACCCTGCCCGCGCCGCTGCGGCGCTGGCTCTCGTTCGTCCCCGTCGCCATCCTGGCCGCGCTCCTCGCCCCGAGCCTCGCGGTGGTGAACGGGCGGTTAGACCTCTCCTACCACAACCTCTACCTGCTCGCGGCCATTCCGACGTTCGCCGCCGCCCTGCTCGACCGCCGCAACCTCTTCCTGGTGGCGCTGGTGGGGATGGTCTCGCTCGTCCTCCTCCGGCGGTTTCTCTAGCCGGTTGTCCGCCGTCCGTTTCTTCAAGCTGGTGTAAGCCTTTCCCCTTCTGGACAGGATAGGAAAGTCCGAGGAGGGATGCCGGGTGCTGACCCGCCGTCAGTTCCTCAAGCTGTGCGCGGCCGTGGCCGGCAGTTTCGTTCTGTCCGACGCGATCATGGAGGCGTTCGGCGACGCCCTCTTTGCACTGGCCGCCGAGCGCCCGCCGGTGATCTACCTGGAGACGGTCACCTGCACGGGGGACATCTTCTCGATTCTCAACGCCACGAAGCCCTCCTTCGCGCGCCTCATGCTGGAGATGGTGGACCTGCGGGCCGAGTATACGGTCATGGCGGCCGAGGGCCACCTTGCCCTGGAGACGCTGCTGCGGACGGCCGAAGAGCGGAAGGGCGAGTTCATCCTGGCCATCGAGGGGGCGCCCCTGCGGCGGGCACACGGGTGGTACGGGCGCGTCGGCGAGGCGGCCGGCCGGCCCTGGCGGGCCATCGACGTCGTCAGGGAGGTCGCGCCCAAGGCCAAGTACGTGGTGGCCAGCGGCACCTGCGCCGCCTACGGGGGACCCTACGCCGCCCGCCCCAACCCTTGCGGCGCGGTGCCCATCAGCAGGCTGGTCGAGCGGACGGTCGTCAACGTGCCGGGCTGTCCGGTGCACCCCGACTGGTTCGTCGGGACGCTGACCCACCTCCTGTTCTACGGCATGCCGAGCCTCGACCGGTTCGGCCGGCCCCTCGCCTTCTTTCGAAAGACGGTGCACGACCAGTGCCCCCGCCGCTCGGCGTTTGAAAACGGGTACTTCGCCGCCAAGCTGGGGGACGACGGGTGCCTGTGGAAACTCGGGTGCAAGGGCCCGGTCTCCCACTGCGACGTGCCGCTGAGGCGGTGGGGCGACCACCTCAACTGGTACATCGAGCAGGGTTCCCCCTGCATCGGCTGCACGGAACCGGGTTTCCCCGATCGCATGACGCCCTTCTTCGCCCACCTGCCGGATGTCGGCACGCCTGCCGTCCACCTGAACGCGCGCACCGCGACCTGGCTGGCGACGGCGGCCACCGGGGCGGGCATCGCCGGCCACCTCGGGGTGAGCCTGGCCAAAGGGCGGTTCCAGAAGACCCTTATGGCGGGAGTCTACCGGGAGCACCACCCGGAGGAGGTGGCCGGGAAGCCCGCACCCGGGCGCTCCGACTTGGAGGCCGGTACTGAGCTGGGCACGGGCGCAGGGGGGCCTCCCGTGAGACTGGAAGACCCAGACGAGCGCCGGCGCCGGCTCGAGGCCGCTCTGCAACGGGCGTACGCCCGGCGGGGAGGGCGGCGGCGGTGAGCCGGATCGTGATCGATCCGCTGAACCGGCAGAACGGCGTCACCCGGGTGGAGGTCGAACTGGCCGGCGGCCGGGTGGTCGAGGCGCGGATCACCAACCCCAACCTGAAGGGCTTTGAACTGCTGCTGCTTGGGCGGGATCCCAACGATGCGCCCTTCTTCTCTGAGCGGATCTGCGGCATCTGCTCGTCGGTTCACGCGATGGCGGCCTCGCTGGCGCTGGAGGACGCCTATGGCGCGTCTCCCCCCCATAACGGGCTGCTGCTGCGCAATCTGATTCTGGGGGCAGACCTGCTCCAAAACCATATCCGTCACTTCTACCTCCTGAGCCTGCCCGACTGGGCGCCCCTGCCCGACCGGCCCCCGCTCACGCCCCGGTACCGACTGTCCGAGCAGCGTTTCACGGCGGCCGAGGTGGAGCGCCTCACGCGCAACTACGAGCGGGGGATCGTCGCCGGGCAGCAGGCTCACGCCCTGGTGGTGGTCTTCGGCACCCGGGCGCCCCACCAGCAAGCCATGCTCGCAGGGGGCGTGGCGACCCGGCCGCGGGCGGAGCTGGTCGCGCAGGCCACCGCCCTGCTGGCGGACCTGCGGCGGTTCATCGCCGAGGCGCTGGTACCCGACACGGAACTCCTCGCCAGCCGGCACGCGGAGTACTTCGACCTCGGCCGGAGCCAGGGGAACCTGCTCTCTTACGGCATGTTCCCCCGCCCGGGGGCGGACGGCGAACGGTACTACCCGCCGGGAGTCCTGCTCGGCGGGCAGCGGGAGAAGCTCGACCCCTCGCAGATTGCCGAGGACCTGACCAACGCCTGGTACCGCAACCCCACGGGGGAGCCGCAACCCCCGCTCAAAGGCCGCACCGATCCGGCCGACGACCTCTCCAGGGGCTACAGCTTCACCAAAGCGCCCCGGTACAGGGGAGAACCGATGGAGGGCGGCCCCTTGGCCAGGGCGTGGCTGCGCGGCGACTACCGGCGGGGGCTCGGCGCGATGGACCGGATCCTCGCCCGCTCCTACGAAGCGCGGCAGGTGGCGGAGTGGATGAACGAATGGCTCCACGACCTGAAAGTTGAAGAACCGGCCTACGAGCCGCCCAAGGTGGTGCGGAAGGGCACCGGCGTGGGCCTCCACGACGCCTTCCGGGGCCCGCTCGGGCACTGGCTCAAGATCAGGGGCGGCCGGCTCGTGCACTACCAGATCATCACGCCCTCGGCCTGGGAACTCTCTCCGCGCGACGGCAGGGGCGTGCGGGGCCCCGCCGAGCAGGCGCTGATCGGCACGGAGATCGCCGACCCCGAGAACCCGGTCGAGATCGGGCGCATCCTGCGCTCCTTCGACCCCTGCTCCGCCTGTTCGGTTCAGCTGCTCGAACTCGACGGCCGCGCCTTCCCCCCCGTGGCCGGTCCGGCCGGCGCACTTCGAAAAGCGGGGGGAGGGGAGAAAGCGTGAGCGGCGCCCGGCCTACCGCCCCTCCCGGCCGGGTCCTCCGGCACCCCCTGATGCTGCGCCTGATCCACTGGATTCACGTTGCGACGGTGGCCGTGCTGGCGCTGAGCGGCTTCTACGTCAGCCGCCCGTTCCTGCCGACCGGCGTGCTCCGAATCTCCGACGTACGGCTGGCGCACCTCACCACCGCACCGCTGCTTGTCGCCACGTGGGTCCTGTACGCCTACTTCCTGCTCGTCTCTGGCGCCTACCGCGACCTGCTGCCGAGCCGCGCCGACCTGCTCAATCTCGGGGGAACGCTCCGCTATGAACTGCTGCTCACCGAGGAACTGCCGCCCCACGCCAAGTACCACATCTTTCAGAAGCTTCTCTACCTGAGCTTCTTCCCGGTGATCGCCGGGCTGGCCTTCACCGGGTGGGCGCTGGCGGTGCCCTCCACCCGCTCGGCTTCGGTTGTCGTCCTGCTTGCGGGGGATCTGCAGCGCGTCCGCATCATCCATTACGCGCTGGCCCTGTACCTCACGTTGACCGGCACTCTCCATTTCTACCGGGTGCTCACCGAACCCCACACCATGGCCTCGATGGTCACCGGGTGGGCGCTGGCCGTGCCGCCCTCGGGGACCCGGGCGGAGAAAGCGTCCCGGCCGCGCCGGCTGCAGTGACCTTCCGCCGGCCGCCGCGGCGCTGGAACCGGCCGCCAAGGCGGGTAGAGCGAGGCTACGGGTTATGGTATAATGGGCACGACCCAAGGGAGGCGTGCCCGTGAAGATCGGCATCATCGGACTGCCCATGGTGGGCAAGACCACCGTGTTCAACCTGCTGACCCAAGCCAAACAGGAGACGTCCGCCTTTTTCACCGGCAAGGTCGACACCAACGTCGGCGTGGCCAAAGTGCCCGACCGCCGGATCGACTGGCTGTCCTCCGTCTATAAGCCGCGCAAGACCATCTACGCCACCATCGACGTCTTCGACGTGGTCGGCCTGGTCAAGGGCGCCGCGGCCGGGCAGGGGATGGGGAACCAGTTCATGAACGTCATCCGCGACGCCGACGCCCTGATCCACGTGGTCCGGGCCTTCCGGAACCCCGACGTGGCGCACGTGGAAGGGGAGATCGATCCCTGGCGCGACCTCGAGACGGTGAACTACGAACTGCTCCTCGCCGACCTCGACGTGGTCGACAAGCGCATCGAGAAGATCCATGCCGGCAAGAAGCGCCCCGAACACGAGGTCGAACTCTCGGCTCTGGCCAAGTGCAAGGAGGCGCTCGAGGCGGAGCGGCCCATCCACGGCGTCGCTTTCACGCCCGAGGAGGCGGCGGCCCTGCGGGGCTTCACCTTCTTCACCGAGAAACCCGTCATCCTGGTGGCCAACCTCGACGAGGCGCAGTTCAAGTCGGGCGAGTACCCCGGCAGAGCCAAGCTTGAAGCGTGGGCAAACGAGCGTGGGATTCCGCTCGTCACGCTCTGCGGGCAGCTCGAGGCCGACATCGCCGAACTCGAGGGGGAAGACCGGGAACTCTTCCTGGCCGATCTCGGTTTGACTGAGACGGGAATCGAGCGCATCTCCCGGGCCGCCTTCCAGAAGCTGGGCCTGATCTCCTTCTTCACCGTCGGCGAGGACGAGGTGCGGGCGTGGCCCATCCGGAAGGGACTCTCGGCCAAGGAGGCCGCCGGCAAGATCCACTCCGACATCGAGCGGGGCTTCATCCGGGCGGAGGTCGTGGCCTATGCCGACTTGCACCGGCTGGGGAGCATGCCTAAGGTGAAGGAGGCCGGCCTGTTCAGGCTCGAAGGCAAGGAGTACGTCGTTCAGGACGGCGATATCATCAACTACCGCTTTGCAATCTAGCCAGTTGCAGAAGCTATTTTTGGGCAGGATTGCCCCTCGGGGCGGAGAAGCAGTTCGAGAAGCGTTGGAGGGAACGGAAGTGGAAGAGAAGGCTACCTGGCGGGTCAAGACCGGGTTGGCGGAGATGCTCAAAGGCGGCGTCATTATGGACGTCACCACCCCCGAACAGGCGAAGATCGCCGAAGACGCCGGGGCGGTGGCGGTCATGGCGCTCGAGCGCGTGCCGGCCGACATCCGGGCGGAGGGCGGCGTGGCCCGAATGTCCGACCCGCTCATCATCGAACAGATCATGAACGCCGTGACCATCCCGGTGATGGCGAAGGCCCGCATCGGCCACTTCGTCGAGGCCCGCATCCTTGAGGCGATGGGCATCGACTACATCGACGAGTCGGAGGTGCTCACGCCCGCCGACGAGTCCTACCACATCAACAAGCACGACTTCAAGGTGCCGTTCGTCTGTGGCTGCCGCAACCTGGGCGAGGCCCTGCGGCGGATCGGCGAGGGCGCGGCGATGATCCGGACGAAGGGCGAGGCCGGCACGGGCGATGTGGTCGAGGCCGTCCGCCACGCCCGGCAGGTGCTGGACGACATCCGGCGGGTGCAGGTGGCCCCCGAAGAAGAGCTGATGACCATCGCCAAGGAGCTCGGCGCGCCGTACGACTTGGTCAAGTACGTGCACGACCACGGCAAGCTCCCGGTGGTCAACTTCGCCGCCGGCGGCATCGCCACCCCGGCCGACGCCGCCCTCATGATGCACCTCGGCGTCGACGGCGTTTTCGTCGGCTCGGGTATCTTCAAGTCGAAGAACCCGGCGGCCCGGGCGAAGGCCATCGTCGAGGCCACCGCGCACTACCAGGACTACGCCCTGCTCGCCGAGGTCTCCAAGGGCATCGGCGAAGCGATGCGCGGGATTCAGGTGGGCGGCATGAAGCCGGAAGAAAAGATTGCGGGCCGGGGCTGGTAAGATGCGGATTGGGGTCCTCGACCTGCAAGGGGCGGTCAGAGAACATCTTTGGATGGTGGCGGAGCTGGGCGCCGAGGGGGTCCCGGTCAAGTATGTGCGCGACCTTGAGGGGCTCGACGGTCTGATCCTGCCAGGCGGGGAGAGCACCACGCTGGGCAAGCTGATGGCCAAGCACGGCCTCGACGCCGCGATCAAGGAGCGGGCCGAAGCGGGCCTGCCGGTCTACGGCACCTGCGCCGGGCTGATCCTGCTGGCCCGCGACATCCCCGGCTCGGAGCAGCCGCGCCTGGGGCTCATGGACATCACCGTCAAGCGGAACGCCTACGGGCGCCAGGTCGACTCCTTCGAGACCGACCTGGATATTCCGGCGCTGGGTGAGACGCCGTTCCGGGCGGCCTTCATCCGGGCGCCCTACATCGAGGCGGTGGGGCCGGGGGTCGAGGTATTGGCCGAGCACGGCGGCAAGATCGTCGCGGCCCGGCAGGGGCGTTACCTGGTCTCCGCGTTTCACCCGGAACTGACCGGGGACCCGCGGCTGCACGCCTACTTCCTGGAGATGTGCCGGTAACACCCGGCACTGGGACGACAAGGTCGCACGGAGCCGGTCCCCCGTTTCCGGAAGTGGGAGACGGGGGTCTTGTGTACCGTTGAATGAGTTTTCTGCGAAGTAGGACAGAGGAGGAGCGAGAAGTGGCGGAAACCTGTTACCGGAGCGGCAACCTGCAGGAAGTCCTGACCGCGGTCGTCGGCGCGTCCGACCCCGAGGTGGCGGAGGCCATCGCCGCGGAGGAGCGGCGCCAGCGGCGCAACATCGAACTAATCGCCTCTGAGAACTTCACCAGCGAAGCGGTGCGGGCCGCGCAAGGCACGGTGCTCACCAACAAGTACGCTGAAGGCTACCCCGGGCGGCGCTACTACGGCGGGTGCGAGTGCGTCGACGTGGTGGAGAACCTGGCCCGGGAGCGGGTGAAGCAGATCTTCGGCGCGGCGCACGCCAACGTCCAGCCGCACTCCGGCGCGCAGGCCAACATGGGGGTCTACACGGCGTGCCTCAAGCACGGCGACACGGTCTTGGGCATGAACCTCTCGCACGGTGGCCATCTGACCCACGGCTCGCCGGTCAACTTCTCGGGCCTCAGCTACAACTTCGTCGCGTACGGCGTCCACCCGGAGACGGAGACCATCGACTACGACCAGGTCGCCGAACTCGCCCGGCAGCACCGCCCGAAGCTCATCGTGGCGGGGGCCAGCGCCTATCCCCGGGTGATCGACTTCGCCCGCTTCCGGCAGATCGCCGACGAGGTGGGCGCGCTCTTCATGGTCGACATGGCCCACATCGCCGGGCTGGTGGCGGCGGGGCTCCACCCGAGTCCCGTGCCGCACGCCCACTTCGTCACCTCGACCACGCACAAGACGCTGCGCGGCCCCCGGGGCGGCCTCATCCTCTGCACCGAAGAGTGGGCCAAGGCGGTCGACAAGGCGATTTTCCCGGGCATCCAGGGCGGCCCGCTGATGCACGTCATCGCCGCCAAGGCGGTGGCGTTCGGCGAAGCCCTGCAGCCCGAATTCAAGGAGTACCAGAAGCGGCTTCTCGCCAACGCCCAGGCGCTGGCGAAGGCTCTGCTCGCCCGGGGCTTCCGGCTCGTCTCCGGCGGCACCGACAACCACCTGATGCTGATCAACCTCCAAAGCCGCGGGCTTACCGGCAAGGAGGCGGAGCGCCGGCTCGACGAGATCGGCATCACGGTGAACAAGAACACCGTGCCGAACGAGACGCAGTCGCCGATGGTGACCAGCGGTATCCGGGTCGGCACGCCGGCGGTCACGACCCGGGGGATGGGCACGGCCGAGATGGAGGAGATCGCCGCGATCATGGACCGGGTCCTCGTGGCCGAAGTGAGCGAGGAGGCGATGAAGGAGGCTGCGGCGCAGGTCGCAGCGCTTTCGGCCCGGTTTTCTCAAGGGTAGCGCAGGTACAACTGAGGCCGGGCGCGGGGCATGGGCTGTCCCGCTGCCGGGCCTGTGAGGGAGGAACACCAAGTGGCATTCAAGGAGACCATCGACGGCAACACCGCCGCCGCCCACGTGGCGTACGCTTTCAGCGACGTGGCGGCCATCTATCCCATCACCCCGTCGTCCCCCATGGCCGAGTCGGCCGACGAATGGGCGGCGCGCGGACGGAAGAACCTCTTCGGACAGCAGGTGCGCGTGGTCGAGATGCAGTCGGAGGCCGGCGCGGCGGGCGCCGTCCACGGCGCGCTGGCCGGCGGGGCGCTGACCACCACCTTCACCGCGTCGCAGGGCCTGCTCCTCATGATCCCCAACATGTACAAGATCTCCGGCTAACTGCTGCCGGGCGTCTTCCACGTTTCCGCCCGGGCTTTGGCGGCGCACGCGCTCTCCATCTTCGGTGACCACTCCGACGTGATGGCCACCCGCCAGACCGGGTTCGCCATGCTGGCCTCGAACTCGGTGCAGGAGGCCGCCGACCTGGCCTTGGTCGCGCACCTGTCGGCCATCGACTCCCGGGTGCCGTTCCTGCACTTCTTCGACGGCTTCCGCACCTCGCACGAGGTGCAGAAGGTCGAACTGCTCGAGTACGACGAGATGGCCAAACTCGTCAACTGGGAGGCCGTCGAAGCCTTCCGGAAGCGCTCCCTGAACCCCGAGCACCCGGTGCAGCGCGGCACCGCCCAGAACCCCGACATCTACTTCCAGAACCGGGAGGCCGCCAACCCCTACTACCTGGCTGTGCCGGAGATCGTCCGGGCCAACATGGCGAAGGTCTCCCAGCTCACCGGGCGGCGCTACCGGCTCTTCGACTACGTGGGCGCCCCCGATGCCGAGCGCGTCGTCGTCGCGATGGGTTCCGCCTGCGAGACGATCGAGGAGACCATCAACTACCTGGTCCGGCGGGGCGAGAAGGTCGGCCTGGTGAAGGTCCACCTCTACCGCCCGTTCGCGGCCGACTACTTCCTGACCAGCCTGCCGGCGAGCGTGAAGAGCCTGGCCGTACTCGACCGGACCAAAGAACCCGGGTCGCTGGGCGAGCCGCTCTACGAAGACGTCCGCACCGCGTGCGCCGAGCACGGGCGCGACCTCGTCATCGTGGGCGGGCGGTACGGCCTGGGTTCGAAAGAGTTCACCCCGGCCATGGTCAAAGCGGTCTTCGACAACCTGGGCGAGGCCGAGCCGAAGAACCACTTCACCGTGGGCATCGAGGACGATGTCACCCACACCTCGCTGGCGGTGGGCGAGTCCCTCAGCACGGCGCCCGAGGGCCTGTTCAGCTGCAAGTTCTGGGGGCTGGGGTCTGACGGGACGGTCGGCGCCAACAAGAACTCCATCAAGATCATCGGCGACAACACCGACCTTTACGCCCAGGGCTACTTCGTGTACGACTCCAAGAAGTCAGGCGGAATCACCATCTCCCACCTGCGCTTCGGCAAGTCGCCCATCCAGTCGACCTATCTCATCGACCAGGCCGACCTGGTGGCGTGCCACAACGCTTCCTACGTGGGGCGGTACGATGTGCTGGCGGGCATCAAGCCGGGCGGCATCTTCCTGCTCAACTCGCCCTGGACCCTGTCTGAGATGGAGCAGAAGCTGCCGGCCAGCGTGAAGCGGACCATCGCCGAGCGGAAGCTCAGGTTCTACAACATCGACGCCGTCAAGATCGCCCAGGAGGTCGGCCTCGGCGGGCGCATCAACGCCGTGATGCAGGCGGCCTTCTTCAAGATCGCCGGCGTCATTCCGGTCGAGGAGGCGCTCGGCTACATCAAGAAGGCGATCAAGAAGACCTACGGCAAGAAGGGCGACCAGGTCGTCGCCATGAACGTGGCCGCGGTCGACCGGGCCTGCGAGGCGCTGCAGGAGATCGCCTATCCGGCGGCCTGGGCGAACGCGGTCGACGAAGCCGCGGCGGCCGTGGCCGTCGACGACCTGCCGGAGTATGTCCGCGAGGTGGCCGGGCCGGTGCTGAAGCTCGAGGGCGACAAGCTGCCGGTCAGCGCCTTCGCGGCCGACGGCACGGTGCCGACCGGGACGACCAAGTATGAGAAGCGTGGGATCGCCTTCGAGGTGCCGGTCTGGAACCACGAGACCTGCATCCAGTGCAACCAGTGCGCGCTGGTCTGCCCGCACGCCGCCATCCGGCCGTACCTGGCCAAGCCGGAGGACCTCGCCGGGGCGCCCGAGGGGTACGCCAGCAAACCGGCCATCGGCAAGGAGGTCGCCGGGTACCAGTTCACCATCCAGGTCTCGCCGCTCGACTGCACAGGCTGCGGGAACTGCATCGACGTCTGCCTCTCCAAGGTGAAGTCGCTGGCCATGAAGCCGCTCGCCGAGGTTCAGGCGGCGGAGGAGGCCAAGTACGAGTTCGCCGAGCGCCTCCCGCACGTGGAGACCGGCATGAACCCGGAGACGGTCAAGGGGAGCCAGTTCAAGCTGCCGCTCTTCGAGTTCTCCGGCGCCTGCGCGGGCTGCGGCGAGACGCCGTACATCAAGCTGGTCACCCAGCTCTTCGGCGACCGGATGATCGTCGCCAATGCCACCGGTTGTTCGTCGATCTACGGCGGCTCCGCCCCGACCTGCCCCTACACGGTGAACGCCGAGGGTCACGGCCCGGCCTGGGCCAACTCCCTCTTCGAGGACAACGCCGAGTTCGGCTACGGGCTCGCCCTGGCCACCGCTCAGAAGCGGGCGAAGCTTGCCCAGCTCATCGAGCAGCTCGGCGAGGCGGAGGTGCCGGCGGAGTTCAAGGCGGCGGGCGCCGAGTGGCTGGCCGGCAAGCACGACGCCAACCTGTCGAAGGCGGCGGCCGCCAAGGTCAAGGCCCTGCTGGGTCCGGCCCTGGAGGGCGCCGTTGGCGAGGCCAAGGCTCTGCTCGAAGGGGTGGCCGGGCTCGCCGACTACCTGGTGAAGCCGTCCGTGTGGATCTTCGGCGGCGACGGCTGGGCCTACGACATCGGCTACGGCGGCCTCGATCACGTCCTCGCCTCTGGCGTCGACGTGAACGTGCTCGTGCTCGACACCGAGGTCTACTCCAACACCGGCGGGCAGTCGTCGAAATCCACGCCGACCGGGGCGGTCGCCAAGTTCGCCGCCGCCGGCAAGCGGACCCGCAAGAAGGATCTCGGCCTGATGGCCATGTCCTACGGCTACGTCTACGTCGCACAGGTGGCGATGGGCGCCAACAAGAACCAGGTGGTCAAGGCGATCGCCGAGGCCGAGCGGTATGACGGTCCATCGCTGGTCATCGCCTACGCCCCCTGCATCAACCACGGCATCAACATGAACCACTCGCAGGAGGAAGCCAAGAAGGCGGTGGAGGCCGGCTACTGGCCGCTTTACCGCTACAACCCGCAGCTCGCCGAGGAGGGCAAGAACCCGTTCACCCTCGACTCGGCCGAACCGACCGGCTCCTTCCGCGACTTCCTGCTGGGCGAGGTGCGGTACGCCACGCTCAAGAAGCAGTTCCCGGAGGCGGCCGAGCAACTCTTCGAACAGGCCGAAAAGGACGCCGCCGTGCGCCGGGAGACCTACAAGCGGCTGACGCATGGGTGAGAAGACGCCGGTGACACTGGGATGAGCGGCTGGCCTCGGCCAGCCGCTCATTTTGGTGCCCGATGCGGCCTGCCAGCGATCCATTAGGGCAGGACTTGGCTCTGACACGTTGAAATCCCCTTTCCAGAAGTTAGCAAGGAGGGGTAGCGTGAGAAGGCTCAATGTTCTGGCCGCGATACTCTTGCTTGCGCTCGTCGCGGGTTGCGGCGGTGGTGGAGCGCCGACTCCGACCGCGTCTATCTCGGGCCGGGTGCTCGACCGGACCACCAATTTACCCGTCGCAGGGGCGATTGTCAGGGTGGGAAGCCGGGTAACCCAGACGGACTCCGCAGGGCGTTACACTCTTACCGGCATCGCGGCCGGCACCAACCGGTTGTGGATTACCGCCGACGAGCATGAGCCGTATTTTCAGACCATGAGCCTCTCCGGAACCATCCCTCTCCCCGACGTAAGGCTGAGTGAGACTCCTGAGGTCAACTTCTATTCGGTGCAGACGAGCGGCGCATCCGGCGCCATTACCTTGAACGCTTTGGTGCCGGAAGACCGAGTCAAGGTTGTGGTGGCGACCCGGGATACGGGCAGCACGGGGTACTCTTCCACTTCCGCCACCTCCAGTGTCGGCTTGTCTGCCCTGCCGGGCTTGATGGTCCGTGAGCAGACGGCGCGGCGCCAACTCGGCCTGCCGAGAACGCCCGTGGCGGTCAAGAGTAACGACGTGCTTCGCTGGGAACTGGAGCAGGGGTTGGGGTCTCGTCATCCGCGCGGTGCCGCTTGGCCGAGGAGTCTGCAGCCGGACTTCGGAGTTCCACACCTGGTCAACGACGTGGTGAATTTCTGGTTGCGAACGCCGATGGACCTGAACAACGCGATTTCGGAGAGTCAGTGGGGCCGGTACCCGGCCACCTGCAAGTACGTCTCTCCTTGGACCTACATCTTCGTGGACAATCGGCAATTGGGTGCTCTCGCTCAGGCCGATCTCAACGATTTGGGGACCGCCTTTGACGCAATGGTCGCTAAGACCCACGCGCAACTGGGCAGTGAGGACTCGCCCGGGGTAGACCAGGACGCGCACATCTATATCCTGGTGACCGATCTGGCGGCGAACCTGGTGGGACTCTTTTCGCCGCTGAACGAGTACACTGATGCGTATGTTTACAGCTACGGACAGTCGCTTAACCCGAAGGTCTACTTCCATTCCAACGAGCGGCAGATGTTCTATGTCGATTCTGGCAGCACGGTGTCTAGCCTCAAGGCTGCCCTTGCGCACGAATTCGGTCACATGGTTTTCTTCAACGAGCGCAACCGGGCCAACGACACTGAGCAACCGCTCTGGCTCAACGAGGCCGTTGCTGAGATGAACGCTGAGATCAACGGCTACGGCGTGGAGGCTGGCAACAGCCTATTGGTTGGGCACGTGTTCGACTTCCTGCTGAACACGCCGGCCAACTCCCTGATTCAATGGAGCGAGTCGTCGGAGCTGGGCGTGGCCGACTACGGCGCGGCTTATCTGTTCCTCCGGTACATCTACGACCGGTTCGGGGATGACACGTTGCGGGCCATCCTGACCAGCCCGCTGGAGGGCAGTGCGTCGGTCGCCGACGCGGTGGGTGGACAGTCCACCTTCGATGATCTTTTCACTGACTGGACCCTAGCGTTGGCGCTCGACCACTGGGGTTGGGTGGACGGCAATCCAAGGTTCAACTATGCCACGAACTTCCTGGACAAGGACTACACCGTCGATTTTGGCTCGGGTCCGCAGACCATTGGACTCTACGGCCCCTGGTACTGGACGAGCATTCCACCGAAGAACGTGGACGGCGAGCGCATCAACTTCCAAACCAAGCAGTACAGCGCTGCTTTCGCCCATGTCCAGGGGCTCAGTGGGACGGCCACCTGGACCTTCACCCCATCGGCGCCGGGTGCCACCGATGTCGTGGTCATCCGACACCGGTACTAGTCCCGAGAGGTGCCTGCCGTGAAGGGTCCAAGCCTGTGGGCTGCTCTGGCAGTGGCCGTCCTGCTGCGGACGGGGGCCGCTGCCGGAGACCCCCCGATGCTGCAGGAGGTGGAAGGGCGGGTCATCCTAAGCGGAGCGGCCGCTGCGCCAGTGCCGGTGGTCGTGGCTGCGAAGACACGGCTGGTGCTCACGGGCAAGTACGCTGGCGAACTGCAAAAGTTGCAGGGCGTGCCCCTTCGCCTGCTTGGGTGGCGGGCGTGCGGCGCTGCAGCGGGTCTTGGGACGCCCTTCGACGTGGTAGCCTATGCGCCGGCGGGGAAGGGGCCGGCCCGCCCGGGCCGTCTGGTAATCGGTGTGCTCATCCGGGCGGACCATGAGTGGGTGGTGGCCGACCTCGGCCTGGCCCGCCTCTTTCGAGTCACAGGGGAGCTTCCGCCTGGACTGACCGCGGCCGCGGGCGCCAAGGTAGCGCTCTTCCTGAAAGAGGCAGAGGGCGTGTCCGACTCCTCTTCAGTGGCGGCCGAAAGTTTCACCGTCCTGGCGCCCGACGGGGGACTGGCGCCGCCCGATCGCTAGCAGGGGCTGTCCCCGCAAAACTGACGTCACTTGGTGGAGCCGCGGCTTTGAAGGCCGCGGCTCGGTTGTGCACCCGGCATGGATGTCGACTCCGAGGTCACAATTCCCCACGAGCGAGCCAAGTAAGCCTGCACGTTTCGCCGTTTGGAGCGATAGGCATACTACCGCCGAAACCGGCCGCCTTGGGCGGCTCTTCTGGAGGCGGTGCCGTTGGCGGAGATGCTCGAGATCCGGTGGCATGGGCGGGGAGGCCAGGGCGCGAAAACGGCCTCACAGCTCCTGGGCGAGGCGGCGGCCGGCATGGGGAAG
This sequence comes from Chitinophagales bacterium, assembly GCA_050260095.1. Classification (GTDB taxonomy): domain Bacteria; phylum Bacillota; class UBA5301; order DYFA01; family DYFA01; genus JBLNBQ01. Next base: position 5,859 of record JBLNBQ010000111.1, on the reverse strand, counting down.
TGGGTGCAGTCCTTCCCGGAGTACGGCCCGGAGCGGACTGGCGCCCCCGTGCTGGCCTTCAACCGCATCAGCGACGAGCCGATCACCCTGCACTGCAACATCAAAAATCCCCGGGTGGTGCTGGTGCTGGACGCGAGCTTCACCGGCAAGGTGGACTTCACCGCCGGGGTGCCGGAGGACGGCGTGCTCATCATCAACACCAGCGCGAGCCCGCAGGAGATGCGGGAGGCGCTGGCCCTGCCGCCGGGACGGATCAGGCTCTTCACCGTCGACGCCTCCGAGATTTCCCGCCAAACGATCGGGCGCGACATTCCCAACACGCCGATGATGGGGGCGCTGATCGGCGTCACCAAGATCATCCCCCTCGACGACCTGCTCGAAGACACCCGGCGGAAGCTCGAGAAGAAGTTCCGCACCAAGCCCGAGGTCATCCAGGGCAACCTCGATGCCATCGCCCGGGCCGCGCGGGAGGTGAAGAGCGAGTGACCAAGCCCATCGAGCCCAACGTGGGCAACAAGCTCCCCGGCTGGCGGGAACTGACGCCGGGCGCCGTGATCACCTACCCCGGCAGCGCCCGGGAGTTCGTGACCGGCGACTGGGGCGTCGTCCGGCCGGAGTGGCACGAGAAGTACTGCATCCAATGCCTCTTTTGCTGGGTCGCCTGCCCCGACAACTCGGTCGAGGTCGAAGACGGGCGGATGGTCGGCTTCGACTACGCGCACTGCAAAGGGTGCGGGGTCTGCGCCCACCAGTGCCCGGGCAAGGTCATCGACGGCGAGCGCAAGAAAGCGATCGAAATGAAGGCGGAGCAGGACTTCGTCAAACAAGACCGGGGGGAGGTGTAGGCGATGGTGGTGTTGGAACGGGCCGGGCAGAAGATGGAGGTTCTCACCGGGAACGAAGCGGCGGCCCTGGCGATGAAGCAGATCAATCCCGACGTGGTCGCCGCCTACCCGATCACCCCGGCGACCGAGATCGTGCAGATCTTCTCCACCTTTGCGGCCGACGGCGAGGTGGATTCGGAGTTCGTGCCGGTGGAGTCGGAGCATGCGGCGATGTCGGCCTGCATCGGAGCGGCGGCCGCCGGCGCCCGGGCGATGACCGGCACCTCCTCGCAGGGGCTGGCGCTGATGCACGAGGTCCTCTACATCGCGGCCGGCCTCCGTCTCCCCATCGTGCTGGCCGAGGTCAACCGGGCGCTCTCGGCTCCGCTGAACATCCACTGCGACCACTCCGACACGATGGGTTCCCGGGACTGCGGCTGGATACAGCTCTTCTCGGAGAACGCCCAGGAGATGTACGACAACCTGTTCCAGGCGGTGCGGATCGCGGAGCATCCCGACGTGTTGCTCCCGGTGATGGTGACGATGGACGGGTTCATCATCTCCCACGCCCAGGAGGTCGTCGCGCTGGTCGAGACGGAGAAAGTGCGCCGGTTCATCGGCGAGTGGCATCCCAAATACCCCTTGCTCGACACCGACCACCCCGTCAGCATCGGCGCCCTCGACCTGTACGACTGGTACTTCGAGCATCGCCGCGGCCAAGCCGAGGCGATGTACCAGGCGCCGAAGGTCATCGAGGCGGTCGGCCGGGAGTACGGCGAGTTGACGGGACGGTCCTACGGCCTCTTCGAGCCGTACTACCTGGAGGACGCGGAGCGGGTCATCGTGCTCTTGGGCTCCACCGCCGGCACGGTGAAGCACCTGGTCAAACAGATGCGGGCGCGCGGCGAGAAGGTGGGACTGGTCAAGCTCCGGTCCTTCCGGCCGTTCCCCTTCTGGCAACTGGCGCAGGCGCTGGCGCACGTCAAGGCCGTGGCCGTGCTGGACCGTTCCGACAGCACCGCCGGCTTCGGCGGACCGGTCTTCGCCGAAGTACGGGCGGCCTGCTACGAACTGAACCCGCGCCCGGTCATCGCCAACTACATCTACGGGCTCGGCGGCCGCGACTGCGACCTGGAGCAACTTGAAAAGGTCTACGCCGACCTTGCCGTCATGCTGCAGAAGGGTAAGGCTGAGCCGATCGTGCAGTACCTGGGGGTTCGGGAGTAGCCCAAGAGGAGGCAACGCGATGCCGATTACGCTGAAAGAGTTGGCGCAAAACCAGGAGGCCTTCACGGGCGGGCACCGGGCCTGCGCCGGCTGCATGTTCCCGGTGGCGATCCGCCAGGTGATGGCGAACGTCTCGACCCCGGTCGTGGTGGCCAACGCCACCGGGTGCATGGAGGTCACCACGGTTCTCTACCCCCACACTTCCTGGCGGGTGCCCTGGATTCACGTCGCCTTCGAGAACGCCGCCACCGTCTGCTCGGGGGTCGAGGCGGCCTACCGGAGCCTCAAGCGCCAGGGCCGGCTGCCGGGGGGCGACAAGGATATCCGCTTCATCGCCTGGGGCGGCGACGGCGCCTCCTACGACATCGGGTTCCAGTGGATCTCGGGGGCGATGGAGCGGGGCCACCGAATGCTGTACATCTGTTACGACAACCAGGCCTACGAGAACACGGGGATGCAGCGCTCGTCGGCGACGCCGAAGGGTGCAGCAACCACCACGAGCCCGGTCGGCAAGGCGCACCCCAACGGCAAGCAGCAGTGGCGAAAGGACCTCACGGCCATCATGGCCGACCACGGCATCCCGTATGCCGCCCAGGCCGCCGTCTCGCACTGGCGCGACCTTTCGGAGAAGGTGCGCAAGGCGCTCGACACCGACGGCCCGAGCTTTATCAACGTGCTCGCCCCCTGCCGGCTGGCCTGGGCCATCCCGCCCGAGGAGGAGCTGGGCAAGACGGGCGAGGCGGTGGACTCCTGCTTCTGGCCGCTTTACGAGGTGGAGAACGGGCAGTGGCGGCTCACCTACCGGCCCAAGACCAAGATCCCCTACGCTGACTTCATGAAGGGCCAGGCCCGCTTCAAACACCTCTTCGACGGGAAGCACGATGAGTTCCTGGCCGAACTCCAGGGAGAGGTGGATTCGCGCTGGGAAGCGCTTCTCCGCCGGTGCGGGGAAGAGTCGCGCTGAGTCTGGCAGAAACCCCGCCATCGCGACAGCCTTCCGGGGTCAGAGAACTGGGGGGCTGTTTTATGTTCAGCCGGCTGCGACGGGGCGGCGCCGCAACATGGCGTGGAATATTTTGGCACAAGGGAACTTTTGACCAACCTGCCAAGTTCTAACAATGGGATGTTGGGCGTCGCCATCGCGAGGGGGGTAGGGGGGCGTGACGGCACAAGCGGACGGGTATCGGCGGCTCGGCCGGGCGGCGGTCGCCGGCGCCTTGCTTTTGGTGGTGGCCGCCTCGTTGGGGGGGTGCCTCCTCTTTCCCCGCCGCCAGCCGGTTCCCGGCGTTTCTTCGGGTGGGACGGGCCGCGTCGACGGAGTGTTGACCGATGACCGGGGGCAGGGCATACCCGGCGTGAGCGTGGCCATCCCTGAAGTTGAGCAGGTGACGGCCATCACGGGGGTTGACGGGAGATTCACCCTGACGGGCCTGGTTCCCGGGCAATACAACGTTGTCGCCCGCAAGGAAGGCTTCCTGACCGGGGCCTTCAGCGTCACGGTGGGCGCCGTCGGTTCCACGCCTCTGGCCGAGCAACTGACTGGCAATGAGGGACGGCTGCACAACGATTCGACGCGAGTGCCGAACCTTTGCGCCCAGTGTCATGTCCTGCATGACCCCACCAGCGCGAGCCATCTCACGTTGGGCGGCTCGCCCAACGACACCTGCGCGAGCTGCCATAAGCCCGGCGGCACCGGCGTCGCGGTCGACCAGACGATCTTCCGTAACTCCCCGCACGGGCCTGCATGGATGCCGGATACGGACACTCCAGTCCTGACCGTCTGGCCGGGCCAGGTTGACTCCGGCCGCGGGTACTGTTCGAGCTGCCATGAGCCGCACGGCATCACCGGGCCGCCCAAGATGCTCCGGGCGGGGCAGACCAGCCTGAACGATCTCTGCCTGACCTGCCACGCCGCGGCTTCCACGGTGGGCCACACCGCCGGGTGGCCGGGCAAGGCGGCCTACACCGCCTCCGGCAACTTGCACGCCAACCCGGTCGGGGTTCCCCCCGGCACGCTTACCGTCTATCCGGGAACCAGCTACCGGGCCGGGGAATGCCTCAACTGCCACAAACCCCACGGCGTGAGTTACCCGGAGGCCGGCGGGAATTACCCCAGGATGACGCGCGACTACGGCAACACTCTGTGCCTTAACTGCCACACCGGGATGAAGGCCACCGCCACCGGGACCACCGGCCACCGCCAGTGCACGCTCTGCCACGAGCCGCACAATGTCTCGAAGGTGGGAGGCGTGCTGCTGGTGAAGAACCCGGCCAATCCGACCGGCCCGCTGATGCAGGTGCCGAAGGCCCCCTACCGGGGGCAGACGATGATCAGCGACAGCTACTGCCTCGGCTGCCACAAGACGCCCAAGGCGGCCGGTTATCCCACCGCCAAGGACCCCTACACGGAGACCCAGTTCACCAACGCCCAGGCGAAGCCCGACACCTCGCTTCACCGGGTGCATGTGCTGAAGATCCAGCCGGACCAGACGATGTGGGGCGATCGGAACTACGAGCACGACTACCCGTATCGGGGCAATGTCAACACGGTCCGCTGCGTGCAGTGTCACTCCGTCCATCCCACGTCGCCCGCGCCCTATAACCTGAAGACCAGCTTGATCACCAACCGGACCAAGACCGGGAACGCCTACAACGGCAAGCCCGGGTGCTCGGTGACCGGAGGCTGTCATACCTGCAACTGGTGTCATGCGTCGCCGGGAGGGCCGGGGGTCGACTGCACCTGCGGCCACTCCGACCCTGGATACCATGGAGTTGCGTACTGACCATCGGAAAGGAAGGCGTTCCCATGCGGCTCAGACTTGTCTCCCGGGTTCTGACTTTCACTTTGATCCTTTTGGGCATGGCTCTAGTGGCGCCCGCGTTTGCTGCTACCATCCACGGCACGGTGGTCTACCCCGACGGGTCACCGGCCTCCGGGATTCAGCTCGGCCTGTACCCTAGGGGGGGCGGGGCGCTCGATCTCACCAACGACTACTGGAAGATTCCGAACTACAACTTTCATCCGGTGACCACCGACCAGAAGGGCGAGTTCGTGATGACCGACGTGGTCGACTACCCTCAGAACAAGGACCATCGCTATATCCTTTTCGTGAATGGTCCGACCAAGTTCTACCATGCCACCACCCACGTGATTCTCGGGCGGAGCGAAGACATCCAGGCCAAGGTCGAGTTGCAGAAGGCATCGGTGATCCGCCTCACCCTAAAGGGGCGTGACGGAAAGCCCTATACTGGCAAACGGGCGGTCTACGTTCAGACCGGAGTGTTGGGGCAGGGCGTGCTGAAAGGCGTCAGCTACGTGATCGACATCGACTTCGTGAACGGGGTCGGCGAGTGGGGGCCGGTGGTGCTAAAGGACACGAAGGAGTTCCGCGGCCGGGTGGCCATCCTGGATTTCCCGAACCGGGAGTTCGCCCGGGCGGCCATGCGTGAGCGCGGGATGGCGATGGGCGACAACGAAGGCCCGCTGCGCTGGGTGATGAAAGACGCCCGTGGCCGGGCCCTCGACCGCAGCCTTCAGTTCGTGCCAGGCGGCGTCACGGAACTGGCCTTCAGCTTGAGCCTGTAGCCACGGCAACTGCTCGTCTCGGAAGGGCTCCTCACACGATGCCCCGGCGGGATTGGCCGGGGCATCGTCGTCTATTGGTTACATTTGCCAAAAGGAACTTTTCACGGATTTTCCAAGTTATTATCACCAAGGGAAGGAGTGGCGCCGGAGGGAGCGGGCGCCATGAACAACTTTGTGACAAGCAACGACGGAACGGGCAAGCGATTCCGGGCGACCGTACTG